>DATMRG010000133.1:0-16826 GCA_035566495.1 Steroidobacteraceae bacterium
TCTTCTCGACCAGCAGCACGTCGCTCCAGCCGATTTTCGCGAGGTGATAGAGCACGCTCGCGCCGACCACGCCGCCGCCGATGACGACCGCCCGCGCCGAATCCTTCATGTCGAACTCTCTCCGCCCAACTCACTCAGCGCCACGGCCGGTGCCGGCGCGAGCCCGAAGGGCTGCGCAGTCGCCACGAGCCAATCGCGCAGGTGCTGCGCCGTCGTGGCGGGTGTCAGGAGCAGCGTCCCCGGAGTGAGCTGGGCGAGGATCGCCGGCACCTGGACCATCATTGTGGCAGCGGCGCGCCCGGCGGGGAACGCACCCGGATCGAGATCGAGGCGGCAGGCCCGGGCGAGCAGCTCGCGGACCGCGGGACCCGTGAGGTAGAACACCACGAGTGCTGCGGACAGGTCCACGACCGCGCAGCGCCCGCTGGCGGCCGCGTGCCAGCGCGCGGCACTCGCGCCGGGAGGCGCCGGCGGCGACAGTGCGAGCCAGCGGCCTGGGCGCACGCTGAGCGTGATGCCACCACCTTGCGCCGCGACGCCCCCGGAGCCGGCGAGCGTGACGAGCTCACCGGCGGCAAGCTGTTCGAGGTCCGCCGTCCGGTCCCGGAACGCGGCCAGCTCGACGATGTCCGCGGGGCAGGTGGCGAGGGTGATTCCAGAGTCAGGCCCGGACACGCGCGTTCTCCGGGTCGAGCATGTGGGGGCTCACGATCTCGACCTCGGTCGTCTCCCCGTGGATGGGCGAGGTGCCAATCAGGCGCGTGCCGATCCGCTGCCTTCCGGCGGCGAGGAGGGCGAGGCCCACCCAGCCCGCGAGCTCGGTGGATGGGGTGGAGGAGGTGATGTAGCCGAGGCTGGCGTTGCCCGAGCCGGGGACGACGAGATGCATTCCGTTGCGCAGCCGCCCAGTACCCTCCACGGGACGCACCCCGACGAGCTGCAGCCGGTTGGCGTCGCCGAGTGCCTCGCGGGCCGAGAGCGCCCGGCCGATGAAGTCGCCGCTCTTCTTCAGCATGCGCCGGAAGCCCAGGTCGTCGGCGCTGGTGTTGCCGTTGAGCTCCGCGGTCGTGACGTGGCCCTTCTCGATACGCAGTGTGTTGAGCGCGTCGAGGCCGTAGGGCCGGATGCCGTAGGGCTGGCCCGCCCCGAGCACCGCCTCCCACGCCGCGCGCGCGCTCCCGGCCGGCACCGCGAGCTCGTAGGCCAGCTCGCCCGAGAACGAGATGCGGAACAGCCGCCCGGGAATGCCGGCGATCCTCGCCTCGGCGGCGCCCATGAACGGAAACGCGGGATTCGAGAGGTCGAGATCGGGTACCAGCGCTGCCACCACCTCGCGGGCGCGCGGGCCGGCAACGGCGAACTGCGCCCACTGGTCGCAGACGTCCGTCAGCACCACGTCGAGCTCGCGGCACACGCTCTGCAGATGGAACTCGAGATGCTCGAGCGCCGCGGCGCTGTTGACGGTGGTGGTAGTGATCAGAAAGTGGCCGGGCCCGAGGCGCGAGGTCGTGCCGTCGTCGAGCAGCATGCCGTCCTCGCGCAGCATGATGCCGTAGCGCGCCCGGCCGAGGGCGAGCGTCGAGAAGTTGTTGGCGTATACGAAATCGAGAAAGCGCGCCGCGTCCGGGCCCTGCACGTCGATCTTGCCGAGGGTCGAAACGTCGGTGACGCCGACCGAGCGGCGTACGGCGCGCGCCTCCTCGAGCACGGCATCCCAGCCGGTGCTGCGCGAGTACACCAGTGGACGGAGCCAGAGGCCCGTGTTGACAAAGGTCGCGCCGGCGCGCTCATGCCACTCGTGCAGCGGCAGGCGGCGTTTCGGCTTGTAGTGCGCGCGCACCTCGCCGCCGGCGAGCGCCGCGAACGGCACCGGCTCGGCGAAGGGGCGCGGCTTGACCTGTCCCACCTCGGCGAGCGGCACCCCGCGCGCCGCGGCGAGCACGGCCGCGGCCACGAGCCCGCCGCTCCTGCCCTGATCGCTCGCCATCGCGCAGGTCGTGTAGCGCTTCATGTGCTCGACGTGCTCGTAACCTTCGCGGCAGGCGAGGCGCACATCGTCCGCGGTCACATCGTTCTGCAGATCGACGAAGGCCTTGCCGGGCGCGCGCACTTCCCAAAGCGGTGCGAGCGGTGTCACAGCTCGGTCCGGCGGCAGGTCAGGGTCAGATGGATACGGCGCCGGGCGTCCGAGCTCCGTGGCGAGGCGGCGCGCTGCCGCCGCTCCATCGGCGGCTGCGGCGGCGAGCCCGCCAATGCCGCGCGCCGCGCCGGCGCTGCACCCGGTGGAAGGCGGCAGATCCGCGGTGAACGCCGCGATCGCGTCCTGCCATTCGAGGCGTGCGCCGAGTTGACAGGCCAGAGCGGTCGCCGGGGTATAGCCTCCGGACATGAGGAGCGAATCCGCCTCGATCTCGCGCTGCGCAGCGTGCGGTGCGGTGACGCGCACGGCACGCACGCCGTGCCGGCCCCGCACTCCGGTCACGGCCGCCCCGGCGATGACTTCGATGCCCGCCTGCCGCGCCCGCGTCGCCCCGAGCGCGCTCGGGCGCGGATCGACGACGGCCGCCACGGCTACGCCGGCTTCGCTGAGCGCGAGCACGGCCTCGTATGACTCATCGTTGTTGACGAAGAACACGGGCCGCTGCCCGACGCCGACACCGTAGCGGCGCAGGTAACCGAGAGCGGCGCCGGCGAGCATGACACCGGGCACGTCGTTGCCGGGGAAGGCGATCAGGCGCTCGGTTGCACCGCACGTGAAGAGCACGCGGCGGGCCCGCACGATCCGCAGCCGCTCGCGCAGGCCGCCGAAACGCGCGCGCTCCCCGGCGCCCAGGGTCTCGAGCGCGCCGAAGACGCCGTGGCCGTAGGCGCCGAGCACGGCAGTGCTCGCGAGGCAGCGCACGCTCGCCTGGTCGGCAAGGTTGCGGCACGCCCTCTCACGCCAGCCGCTCCAGCGGGGATCGAGCAGCGTTCCGCCTCCCAACACGATGTCCTGCTCGGCGAGCAGCACGCGCAGACCCGCGGCGCCGAGCGTTGCCGCGGCGGCGAGTCCCGCGCTGCCCGCGCCGACCACCAGCACGTCCGTATGATCGTGAACGATCTCGGCGGGCGCGGCGTGCTCGCCGACTCGGGCGTCGAGCCTGCCGAGGCCCGCCGCACGGCGGATCAGCGGCTCGTAGATGCGCTCCCACGCCCAGCCGGGCGCCATGAAGGTCTTGTAGTAGAAACCCGCCGGCAGGAAACGGCCGAGGAGATCGTTGGCCGCGAGCACATCGAGCGCGAGCGAGGGCCAGCGATTCTGGCTCACGGCGGTGAGACCCTCGCGGAGCGCGAGCGTGGTCGCGAGCTGATTCGGCTCGCGGCCCGACTCACCCAGGACGTCGACGAGGGCGCAGGGCTCCCCGGGGCCGCCGGTGACGATGCCGCGCGGGCGGTGATACTTGAAGCTGCGGCCGACGAGGCGCCGTCCGTTGGCGAGGAGGGCGGAGGCAAGCGTGTCGCCGGCGAGGCCCCGCAACTCGCACCCGTCGAAGCGGAAGGCAAGCTGCCGCGCTGCGTCCGTGAGCAGCCCCGCGGCGATGCGTCCCGGTCCCGGCATCACGATGCCGCAGCGGGCGGCGGCTGCTGATCCGGAGCGCCAACCCAGCGGATCTCGTGGCTCAATGTGTGGCGCTCGACCTTGAGGAGCTTGCGGCAGCCACCCGCGTGCAGCCACCACTCGAGATGCCAGCCGAGCGGGTTGGTGCGCCCGTAGACGTAGGCGGTGAAGTCGGCGAGCGGCGCTTCGGGGCCGGGCCGCGCGACGCCGGCATCACCGCGGTAGCGGAACTCGATCTCATCGCGGGTGCCGCACCAGGGACAGGGAATTCTCAGCATGGCCGGTCAGCGCCCGCCGCTCAGTGCAGCCAGGGGAAGGGACCGATGCCGCGCTCGTCGACCGTGCGGCCGGCGGCGAAGCGCCCGAGATCGAGATGCGCGGCGAGCGGGTGGGGCGTGCCGTGCGCGATCAGATGGGCGGTGGTGAAGCCGCCCGCCGGGATCGCCTTGAAGCCGCCGTAGCACCAGCCACCGTTCAGGATCAGGCCCGCGACCGGCGTATTCGAGATGATCGGCGAGCCGTCCATCGTCATGTCCATGACGCCGCCCCACTGCCTGAGCACCTTCACGCGCGCGAGCGCCGGCAACAGGGTCACCGCTGCCGCGGTCACCTCCTCGACCATCGGCAGCGTGCCGCGCTGCCCGTAGGTGTTGTAGCCGTCGATGGCCCCGCCGAACACCAGTCCGCCCTTGTCGGACTGGTTGATATAGAAGTGTCCGGCGCCGTAAGTGAGGACCACGTCGATCAGGGGCTTGAGGCCCTCGGTGACGAAGGCCTGCAGCACGTGCGTCTCGAGCGGCAGCTCGAGACCTGCCATGCGCGCGAGCTCCGATGAATAGCCGGCGACGGCGAGGCAGACGCTGTCGGCGGCGATGAAACCCTGGGTCGTCTCGACCCCGGTCACGCGGCCGCCGTCGCGGCGCAGGCCGGTCACCGCGCAGTGCTCGACGATGTCGACACCCGCTTCGGAGGCGCCGCGCGCGTAGCCCCAGGCGACCGCATCGTGGCGCACCGTACCGCCGCGCGCTTGCAGGAATCCGCCGAGCACCGGGTAGCGGCCGTTGTCGAGGTCGACGAGCGGCACCAGCGCCTTGACTGCTTCGCGGGACAGGGCCTCGGCGTCGACGCCTTCGAGGCGCATCAGGTTGGCACGGCGCGTGAACAGATCGCGCTGGGCCTCGGTGTGAAACAGGTTGAGGGTGCCGCGCTGGCTCACCATCGCGTTGAAATTGAGCGTGCGCTCGAGGCTCTCCCAGAGCTTCAGCGAGAACTCGTAGAACCGCACGTTGGCGGGCTGGAAGTAGTTGGAGCGGATGATGGTGGTGTTGCGGCCGACGTTGCCGAGGCCGAGTGGACCGCGCTCGAGCACCGCGACGTCGCGGATGCCGTGACGGGTGGCGAGGTAGTAGGCGGTTGCGAGTCCGTGACCGCCGCCGCCGACGATCACGACGCGGTAGCGCGGGCGCGGCACCGCCTTGGTCCAGGCGCGCGACCAGCCGCGCTGCCCGGCGAGGCCCTCGCGCACGAGCCGCCACAGCGAATAGCGGCCGCTCGAGGTCCGCTCGGGACGGGAGGCGGGTGCGGAGGGTCGCGGCGACGGCATCGGTGGGCGGCATGATAAGGGGTGCGGCCCTTGACGCGCACGGCGACAACCGACAACGTGTATGCGTGGGGCAGATTCTCAAGTTGCTGTGCGCGTTTGCGGTGCTCGCGCTCGGCGTCTCGTCCCCGGCCGCCGCGGCCGTGGTCGTTTCCTCCAAGCTCTCGAGCGAGTCGGCCATGCTCGGCGAGATGATCCGGCTGCTGCTCGAAGCCCACGGCGTGCCGACCGTCGACCGGATGACGCTCGGGGCGACTCCGGTGGTGCGCAAGGCGCTGCTCGTCGGCGAGGTCGATCTCTACGTCGAGTACACCGGCAACGCCGGCTTCTTCTTCAACGACCCGGCGAACCCCGCCTGGAAGGACCTGCGCAAGGGTTACGAGCTCGGCGCGCGCCTCGATTACGCCGCCAACCACATCGTGTGGCTGACGCCCGGGGATGCGAGCAATGCCTGGGCGCTCGCCGTGCGGCGCGACGTCGCGGCGGCAAACGGGCTGCGGACCATGAGCGACTTCGGGCGCTGGGTGTCCGCGGGCGGCAAGGTGGTGCTGGCCTGTTCGGCGGAATTCGCCAACGCCGGCACGCTGCGCTCCCTCGAGCGCACCTACGGCTTCACTCTCCGCTCCGATCAGATGATCGTGCTCGCGGGCGGCGAGACCTCTGCCACCATCACCGCGGCCGCGGCCCACACCAACGGCACCAACACCGCCATGGTCTACGAGACCGATGGCGGCATCGTCGCGGCCAATTTGCAGATTCTCGAGGACGACCGGCATGAGCAGCCGGTGTACGCGCCCGTGCCGACGATGCGCGAGGCGGTGCTCAGGCAGTACCCACAGGTCGCCGGCATCGTGAAGCCGCTGATGGAGAGCTTCGACCGCGAGACGCTCCAGCGCCTGAACGCCCGCGTGCAGGTGAACGGCGAGTCGGCCGAATCGGTCGCCGAGGATTACCTGCGCGAGCGGGGCTTCATCAAATGAGCAGCGCCGGGCTGCGCGCTCTGCCACTGAGCGGCGCCGCGCTCACCCGCATCGATCCGCTCGGAGCGGTGTTGACGGCGGCGGGCGCGGCCGCACTCCTGTTTCTGCCGTTCGTGGTCTTCAAGTCGAACCGCATCGTGCCCGGCGACCCGCGCAGCCTCATGGAGGTGTTGCCCGCCTGGGGCGCGCTCGGCTTCGCGGCGCTCTTGGCCGCGGCGGCGGTCGCGGCGCTCTGGGTCGCGGACGCGCGCGTGCGGCTGGTGCTGGCGATCGCCGGCGTCGTCGCCGTGGCGCTGGCCGCGGCCGCGGCCGGCGACGCGCTCACCCCGCCGGGCGACAAGATCGTGCGCATATCGCCGGGCGGAGCCTTCTGGGTGCTGATCGTGGCGCTCGGGCTGCTCGCGACCGATGCGGCCACGCGCCTCAGCCCGGGGCCGGCGCAGCGGGTGTTGTTTCTCGCGGGGTCGCTCGCAGTCGTGGTCCTGGCGCTCGCGCACGGTACCTTCGATCATCTTTCGGTGGTGCGCGAGTACTCGGTCAACGCCGTGCGCTTCGCGCACGAGGCCCGTCAGCACCTGAAGCTCGCCTTCGGCTCGCTCGCGGCCGCCGCCGTGGTCGGACTGCCGCTCGGGGTCCTGTGCCATCGGATACCGCGCGTGCGGCCCGGCATTCTCGCGACACTGAACGTGATCGAGACCATCCCGGCGATCGCGCTGTTCGGCATCCTGATGGCGCCACTCGGCGCGCTGGCCGCGGCGGTGCCGCTCGCCGACCGGCTCGGCATCCGCGGCATCGGTGCGGCGCCCGCGGTGGTGGCACTGTTTCTCTATTCATTGCTGCCGATCGTCGCCAACACCGTGGCGGGCCTGACGCGCGTGTCGCGCGCCGCGGTCGACGCGGCGCACGGCATGGGCATGACCGGCTGGCAGGTCCTCACCAAGGTCGAGCTCATCCTCGCCCTGCCGGTCATTCTCACCGGCGTGCGCGTGGTGCTGGTGCAGAACATCGGTATGGTGACGGTTGCGGCGCTGATCGGCGGCGGTGGCCTCGGCGCCTTCGTCTTCCAGGGGATCGGCCAGACCGCGATCGACCTGGTGCTGCTCGGCGCGATCCCGATCGTCACGCTGGCGTTCTCCGCCGCGCTGGTTCTCGATGCGCTGGCGGAAGTCCTGGACCGGGTGAAGGCATGAGAGCAGTGGGAACACCGCGATGATCACGGTGGAGAGCCTGACCAAGTGCTATGGCGGAGCGACGGTCGTCGACGGCGTCTCGCTCGCCATCGAGCGCAACTCGATCACCGCGATCGTCGGCACCTCGGGCTCCGGGAAGTCGACGCTGCTCAGGATGATCAACCGTCTGGTGGAGCCGACGAGCGGCCGCGTACTGCTCGACGGCCATGACACCAGAGACGAGCCGGCCTACCTGCTGCGCCGGCGAATCGGCTACGTGATCCAGGGCAACGGGCTCTTCCCGCATCGCACCGTGGCGGAGAACATCGCCACCGTGCCGCGCCTCCTCGGCTGGGACGCGCGGCGGATCGAGGCGCGGGTCAGGGAGCTCCTCGAAGTGTTCTCCCTCGACCCCGCGACCTACGCGCAGGCACTGCCGTACCAGCTCTCGGGCGGCCAGCAGCAGCGGGTCGGCGTCGCGCGGGCCCTGGCCGCCGAGCCCGCCGTGCTCCTCATGGACGAGCCCTTCGGCGCGCTCGATCCCATCATCCGCACCAAGGCGCAGGAGGATCTGCTCGACATCCAGCGGCGCTTCGCCACCACCGTCGTGCTCGTCACCCACGACATGGATGAGGCCTTCAGGCTCGCCGACCACGTCGCGGTAATGAGCGGCGGGCGGCTGCTGCAGTATGACCGGCCGGCGGTATTGCTCACCCGTCCCGCGGACCCGTTCGTCTCGCGCATGACCGGTCTGGCCGACCGCGCCATGCGGCTCCTGTCGCTCGTCACGGCAGGGGAGGTGGCGCTGCCGGGTGCCTCGGACGGTCCGGCGGTGGCGCCGACCGCCTCGCTCCGCGACGTGCTCTCGGAGCTCCTCTGGTGTGGCGCGGATTCGGCCCGGGTGGTCGACGCCGACGGGAAGCCACGCGGCAGGCTCACCGTCGCCGCCATCCTGGCGCATGGGCGTCCTTAGATGCCGCGCGCGGCAACCGTCCTCCGGCTCGGCGCGCTCGCCCTGCTCGTCGTCTTCCTCGTCAGGCCGCAGAGCTTCGCGCCGTTGTTCGCGCCGCTCACCCAGTACGGCGCGCCGCCGATCTACGACCAGGGGAACCTGCTCCAGCTGGCCCTGGCGCAGCTCGGCACGGTCTGCCTTGCGGCGGCGGCCAGCACCCTCGTGGCGGTCGCGCTCGGCATCCTCGTGACCCGCCCGAGTGGCGCCCAGTTCCTGCCGCTGTCGCGCACGCTCGTCAACATCGGCCAGACTTTTCCTCCGGTCGCGGTGCTGGCGGTGGCCGTGCCGCTGGTCGGCTTCGGCGAGAAGCCGACCCTGATCGCGCTCTTTGCCTACGGGCTCCTGCCGATCTTCGAGAACACGCTGGTGGGCATTCGCACCTGTCCGCCGGCCGTGCTCGAGGCCGCAAGCGGCATGGGCATGAGCGCGCGGCAGCGGCTGCTCTCCGTCGAGTTGCCCCTCGCCATGCCGCTGATCCTCGAAGGGATTCGCCTATCGCTCGTGATCAACGTCGGCACGGCCACCATCGGCTCGACCGTCGCGGCCAAGGGGCTCGGCGAGGTCATCATCGCCGGGCTTCTCTCCAGCAATACCGCCTTCATTCTCCAGGGCGGGCTCGTGACGGGTCTCATGGCGATCCTCCTGTACGACGGCATGGTGGCCCTCGAACGCCGGCTCCTCCGGCCCGTCGCGCTGGACTGAGACACAGACCCCTGCGCCGGAACCCGCGCATCCGTACTCTTCCCGGCTGCCGGGACGACATTAAAAGGGTTAAATTACCCGCAGGAGGTTGTCCCTTCGCGCCATGACGGCGAATGGAGTTTCTGAAATTTCTGTGAGCGAACTGACCTCATCTGCCGCCGGCGCCGCCGGCGCGATCGCAACCCCGCGACGCCTCGCGGCGGTGGAGATTCCGACCGTTCTCGTCGCCCTGGTGGCCTACGGCGGATGGTGCGCCATCACGCTCATGTACGGCCGCTGGCCGCTCTGGGTGGTGGCACCGATCGGCGCGGTCCTCGTCACCCTGCACGGCTCGCTGCAGCATGAGGCCGTGCATGGCCATCCGACGCGCTGGGACTGGATAAACCGTCTGGTCGCGATCGTGCCGTTGTCCATCTGGCTGCCGTTCGACTCCTACCGGACCACCCACCTCGCACATCACATCGACGAGCGGCTCACCGACCCGTTCGACGATCCGGAGTCCTGGTACTGGACGGCGCGGGACTGGGCGGCATTGAGCCCGCTCAGCCGCGCGCTCCTGCGGGTGGCGCAGACGCTCGCCGGGCGCGTGACCTTCGGCGCGTTCTGGCAGATCGGCCGCTACCTGCGCGGCGAGGGGCGCGCGCTGCTCGCCAACAGGAAGGGAGCGCGGGCGCTCTGGCTCGAGCACTTGCTCTGGTGCATACCCGTGATCATGTGGGTCAAGGTCGTGTGCGGGATACCGCTCTGGATCTACATGCTCACAATGGCGATCCCCGGCACGAGCCTCACGCTGGTTCGTTCCTTCGCCGAGCATCGCGCCCGGCCGGCGGTCCGAGGCCGCATCGCGCTCGTCGAGGGATCGTGGGTCCTCGGTCCCGTGTTTCTCTTCAACAACCTCCACGCCCTGCACCACGAGGCACCGTGGGTTCCCTGGTACGAGTACCCCTCACGTTACCGGCGGATTCGCGCGCGGCTGATCGCCGAGAACGGCGGGCTGGTGTATCGCACCTATTTCGACGTGGCGCGGCGCTTCCTGCTGCGACCCCACGACACGCCGCTCCATCCCACCGATGGCGTTCCGGCAACGCGCGGCTGAGACTGGCGCGGCGCCGCCTCGCGCGCGCCTTCACGCCGGCAGGTCGTAGCCCGCGGCGCGCGCTTCGCGATCCCACTCGAGGAGTGGGGCGAAGGATTCCCTGGTAACGGGCGCGAATCCCTCGAGCAGCAACGGCTCCGCGAGCGGCGCGAACCATGGGCGGAGCACGGCGCCGGTGAATGCCTCGCGCATCCGCCGCACCAGGTCGGGGCCGGCGTCGTCACCCGCCACGAAGGCCGGCATCGGCGCGGTCTCGGTCGAAGCCAGCACCCGGATCCCGCGCGTCAGCTGCGGCGCATGCCGCGCAATCAGCAGATGCCAGTAGGCATCGAGTGGCCCGAGGTCGAGGCGGCCCTCGCGCACGTCGTCGAGCACGCGGCGGGCGGTGACGAGATTCCCGGTCATCTCCGCATAGAGCGCCGGCCGCGTCGCGCTGCGGTAGGCGAGCAGGTGATGGCGAAAGGCGTTGAATCCGGAGTGGGAGTGCGCGACGGTCCAGCCGGCGCGGCCGCCGAAGGTATCCTCGAGCGTGCGGTAGGGGGCGTCCTCGCGCACGATGAGGTCGGTGCGATAGACGGCGCGGCCCTGAGCCCAGGGCGCACGCGGGATGGGCGCGGCGATGGGAATGACCCGCGCCAGCTCGGTAGCGATCGGGAAGCCGCACATGAAGACGGCGCCGAGATCTCCGCGCCGCCACAGGTTCTCGAGGGGCAGAGGCGCGGGATACGGCTCATAGCGCAGCGGCACACCGGCATCGTCCGCCACGTGCGCGAGCAGGGCGCGCCAGGCCCCCTCGACCTCCGGGGTCACGGCGTACATGCGCGCGTTCGCGATCAAGCTCAGCTGTCCGCGAGCTCGCGGGTGCGGCGCTCCACGTAGGCAGCCACGGCCTCACGCACCGCCGGGTCGAGCGGCGGCGGCACATAGTCCGCGAGCAGCTTCTTCCAGATGCCGGTGGCGCGATCGGTGGCGGTACGGCTGCCGGCGTCGCGCCAGTTCTCGAAGTTCGACCAGTCGGAGAGCAGCGGCCGGTAGAACGCCGACTCGTAGCGGGCCAGGGTATGCGGCGCGCCGAAGAAATGGCCGCCCGCGGCCACGCCCTTGATGGCATCGACCGCGAGATCGTCCTCGTTGAAGCCGATGGGCTTGAGAATCTCGGCCCAGTTCCTCAAGAGCTCCGCGTCGACGACGATCTTCTCGAGCGAGGCCGACAGCCCGCCTTCGAGCCAGCCGGCGGCGTGATTGATCAGGTGGCTGTGACTCAGGATCGCCGCCTGGAGCGAGAAGGCCGTCTCGTAGGTCGATTGCGCATCGACCGTCGGGGACGCGTTGACCGCGCTGGTGCGCACCGGGATCCTGAGGCGCCGGCCGATCTGCGCCGCGGCGAACACCGCATGCACGTACTCGGGCGTGCCGAAGGCGGGCGAGCCGGTGCGCATGTCGACGTTCGAGGTGAAGCCGCCGAGCACGCAGGGAGCACCGGGACGGAGCAGCTGGCAGAGTGCCACGACGCCGAGCGCCTCGGCCGTCTGCTGCACCAGGGCGCCGGCGAGCGTGACCGGCGCCATCGCGCCCATGAGCGTGAACGGCGTGATGACCACGCACTGGCCGTGGCGCGCCATGATCATGATGTTGTCGAGGATCTCCTCGTCCACCCGGCGCGGCGAGTTGACGTTGGTCACCGACATCAGCGTCGGGCGCGCGGCGAGCTCCTCGACCGAGCAGCCGTGCTCGATCGCCGACAGGGCGAGCGCGTCCTGCGCCTGCACGCCGCCGATGCCGCGCGCCGCCCAGACGGTGTCGGCGAATTCTATGTGCGCCTGGTAGGTGGAGAGATGCCGCGTCGCGACCGGCACATCGACCGGCTCGACCACGATGCCTCCCTGCCAGTGCAGCACGCCGAGCGTATGGGTGAGCTTGAGGATGTTCCTGAAGGCTTCGAGGTCCCCGTAGCGGCGGCCGCCCTCGGCGTCGCGGATGTTCGGCGCTCCGGTGACCGGCCCGAAGTTGACGATGTCGCCGCCGACGTGCAGGTGCCGCTCGGGGTTGCGCGCGTGCAGCACGAAGCGCTCGGGCACCGTCTTGAGTTGCGCATCGACGAGATCGCGCCCGATGCGCACCATCTGCGTCGCCTCATCCACCAATGCCCCGGCCCCGGCGTACACCGCGCGCGCCTCGGCGCTGCGGATCTCGAGCCCTGCCTCCTCGAGCACCCGGTACGCGCCGAGAAGAATCCGCTCGACCTGCTCGGCGGTCAGGACCTCCAGCGGCGCCCACGGATTCTTCAGTCGCGGGATCGGGGCCAGCGAAGGGCCCGTCGAGCGCGCGGCGCGGGTGCGCTCGCGGCGGCGATGCGGTGCGGGCGTCTCTGTCATCTAATCCTTTAAAATCCAATGCTCACATGAGATAGCTCATGTGAAACATCGGACATTTCCGCGGGCACCCTAACCCTTGGGGGCAGGCGGCGCGGGTGCGCCCGGGGGCGGTCCTTCCCCCGGAGCGGCCGGGCTCCCGGGGCCGGCTCCGGGCTCGCCGTGCTCACGGCGCTCCCACATGCGATCGCCGTCGCCGCGCTCCATCCACGGGCAGTGCATTCCGCCCGGACGGTCCCACATTCCCTGGTGCATGGCCCGCAGATGTCCCGCGGCAAACATTCCGCCGAGGACCACGAGGCCTGCGAGCGCGAACGCCCAGATACCGAGGTAGCGCCCGAAGGTCCTCAGAGCGCCTTCCGAGCGATGTGAAAGAAAGAGAGCGACATAGCCGGCCACGGTCAGTGCCGTCGCCGGAATCAGCGCCACGAGGAAGATCATGCAACCACCTCTCGCCGTTGCGGGTGGAGGGATCTTAACCGCTCAGGCGGCCGGCGGCTCGTGCTCCCGATGGTAGCGGTGGATGGCCCAGAGGTAGCTCTCCATCAGCGAGTCCTTGCCGAGCTCGACCAGCACGTCATTGCGCCGCCGTGGGCTCGACATGCGGGCGAGCTGCGCCCTGGCGTGGGCGAAATGGCTCAGCTGGTTGCGGTACTGCCAGAGGAGCTCGCGTGTCGCCATTTTGTCCCGATGCAGCTCCCACACACCGAGCAGCACCGCCATGAAGCCCATGGAGAAGGTCAGGATGTTCTTGAGCGGTATGCCGAGGCCCACGTCGATGCGATGCAGCTCATCGCCGAAGACGAACAGCAGCGAGATCACCACCAGGATCGCGACGAACAGGAAGTGGCGCAGGTGCTTCACGCGGCGGCTGGCCTTCTCGAGCTGCGCCACCTTGCGGGTGAAATAGCGGAACTGGCCCTCGATCCACACCTCCTCGACGCTCTGCGTCGCCGCGCCGCGCTCGGCAGGGACGCGGTCGTCGGTCATCTCGATGCCCTTCAGCACGAAGCCGATCCAGCTGAAGCCGCGGAACCTCTCGATGCCCGAGAGCGCCAGCACCTCGCCGGCGTCCATGCGCTGATCGGCGTCGGCCAGCCGCAGGTAGAAGCGCGCCCGCAGGGTCTCCGCCAGCGCCCGGTAGGTGAGGTGCTTGCCGAACCAGCGCTTGCCCTGCAGCACGTAGTAGACGCCGAGGCTGGTCAGAAGGGTGGCGAGGTAGGCGATCAGCAGGGCACGCGACTCGGTGAGCTTCTCGTAGATGAGATAGGCGACGCCCATGGCGAAGGCCATGAAGGCGAACAGATCGAACAGCAGGTCGGAGCGCCGTTGGTAATAGACGGCCAGCGCATCCGCCTTGCCATACTGGACGTCGATGTCTTCGAGCATCGCGCCGGGCGCCAGGGCCGCGGGCGCCGGGAGCGAGGCGATCAACGATTCGGGCACCGCCAGCCGGCCGGCGGCGCTCAGGCGCCGGTACTCGAGGTTGTAGCTGTTGAGCTCGGCGAGCTGGCGCGCGAGCCGCTCCGGCATGGTGCGCAGAACCTGCAGCACGTTGTCACCGGCGCCGGCCAGGTAGCAGGGCGAGCGCACCGGCGGGTCATCGGTGGCACCGCTGCGCAGTGCCGGAGTCCAGTAGACGAGGCGCGGCGTGTTCTCGGGCTGATCGGGCGCCTCGACGAAGTGGACGGCGTCGGACGCCTTGTTGTCGTCGGTCCGCACGCCGAGATAGCGCAGCACCGTGTCGGCGGTGCCGCCGGGGAGGTCCGAGCCGCGGCCGTCCCACAGGGCGAGCAGCAGGCTGCTGCGGCGGATCAGGGTGTCGGTGAGATTGGCGTACATCGCATCGCGCTGCTCGCGCGAGTGCGGACCGCTCGCAGCGCCCGCCGCACCAGCCGACAGCTCGAAGCAGCGGACCTCGGGCCGGCGCAACAGCTCCTTGAGGCAGGCGAGGGTCGGCGGGTCGAAGTCCGCCGCGTATTGCTCGAGTGGCATCGGCAGCACCGCCTCGACCGCCACGCCGAGCCCGAGCGCGGTCTCCGCGACCAGGAGATCGGCGCCTTGCGCCATGCCGACGATGAGCCGCAGGTCGGTATCGGGCAGATGCGCCTTCAGCCGCTGCACGAAGTTGGTCACCGCCTCGCGCAGCCGCGGGCTGTCGTCCGGATCGAGGTCGCGGTGTCCCGAGACCCCGACCATGAACGGGGAGTTGCCGATCACCTTTGCGGTCTGCATGTCCACGGGTCAAATAGTGGGGTGTCACGCTTCGCCGAGGCAAGCGCCGGGAAGCCGCGATATCAGGGGCGCGGCGCCGGCAGTTGCGCGCAGTGGCAGCGATCCACTACTTTGAACGCCACAAGGGCGCGCAACAGCCCGTTCGCGACGCCGGGGTAGCCGCCGAATGAGCCTGCTGGTTCGAGTCGTCTCGGAAGCGGACGTGGCGGCATTCCAGGCGGACGGCGCCATCGTGCTGCGGGGGCTCCTCTCGGGCGGCGAGGTCGAGCTGCTGCGCGCCGGCATCGAGGCGAATCTGGCGCAGCCGAGCCCGCGGGCCAAGGTCGCGAGTGCGCGCGACGATCCCGGATTCTTTCTCGAGGATTTCTGCTGCTGGCGGCAGAACGAGCGCTACCGGCGCGTGATCTTCGAGTCCGCGATCGGGGAGGCCGGCGCACGCCTGATGCGCAGCCGGACGGCGCGCCTCTACCACGACCACATGCTCACCAAGGAACCCGGCACCCGGCAGCGCACGCCGTGGCACCAGGACCAGCCCTACTACAACATCGAGGGCCGGCAGAACTGCAGCTTCTGGATTCCGGTGGACCCGATCGCACGCGAGTCGACGCTCGAGTTCGTGGCCGGCTCGCACCTCGGTCCCTGGCTCATGCCGCGCTCGTTCCTCGACGCGCAGGCGAAGTGGTTCCCGGAAGGGACCCTCACGGACCTCCCGGACATCGAGGCCGACCGCGGCGCACACCGGATCCTCGGCTGGGCGCTCGAGCCGGGCGACGCAGTGTGTTTCCACATGCTGACGCTGCACGCCACGGCGGGCGTCGGCGCCGGTCAGCGGCGCCGGGTGTTCTCGGTGCGGCTCCTGGGAGATGACGTCCGGCACGCGCCGCGGCGCTGGAAGACGTCGCCGGATTTCCCCGGACTCGAGGCCGAGCTGCCGGCCGGCGCGCCCATGGAGCACGCACTGTTCCCGCTGCTCTGGAAGAGCGGCTCGCCGCACCTCGCCTGACGGCGCGGCTCAGTCCGATCCGCTCATGTGCCGTACGAAGGACCTCAGCGCCGTACGGCGGTCCTCCCATAGCGGGTAGGGCAGCGGCGTCCCGTTGCTCTCGGCAAGCACCGTCAGCTGGCGCGCCTCGGCGATGAAGCGCATCGTGGCGAGATCGAGGCCATAGACACTCGGTGGCCCGGCCGCGCGGCGGGTCGGCGGCTCCACCGCCGCGCCGATGCCGGCGTCACGCGCCGACTGCCCCTGGAGGCGCAGCTCGATGCGGCGGTCGTCGGCTTGCAGAATCAGGGGCTCGGGGGCGGGTAGCGGCGCGCCGAGCATGCGCGGATCGACGCTGGACCAGAAGTAGGCGATGCCGACGTAGGTCAGCTTGCCGCCGCGATTGACCGCGGCGCCCGCCAGCGTCACATAGTCGCGGGCGTTCGCGGCAAGCTCGGTGCGCGGATTGGCGAACACCAGGGGTTGCGCCGCCACCGTGACGGTCGCCCCAGTGTCCGGATCGAGATATTCCAGCGGCTCACGGTCGGCCGCGCACGCGGGGGCGAGCAGCAGCGCGGCAAGAGCAGCAATTGCGGCCGGGTTCCGCACAGAGCGCCTCACTACCGGAACGTAACGCGATACGACAGGCTTACATAGTACCGCGAGGTGTTCTGCGTCTGCACGAACGTGCCGTTGGCGAGCTGCAGAAATGCCTCGCGGCGGCCGAGCTCGGCGCCGGTGTCGAGCTGCAACAACCAGCGCCCGCGGGTCCAGTCGAGCAGCACCGAGGGAATGTACGTGGTTTGCTGGCTGCCGTCGCTGAGTGCCGTGAGACGGTCGACGGTGAAGCGCGGCCCGAGCCGCCAGGCGCCGCCTACGGGGAAGCGGCTGGTGGCGGCGACCGAGTCGATGCGCCCGATCTCGGTGTTACCCGTGGTCAGCGTGAGCACACTGAAATCCCCCGTGCGCCACAGGTCGGCGGCCGCGAGCTGCGCCTGATAGTCGAGCAGCAACCCGGTGCCGGCGACGGCGGCTACCCCCCCTGAGGCCGGAGTGGCGCCGGTTTCAGTGGCGGTGACG
>DATMRG010000134.1:0-5528 GCA_035566495.1 Steroidobacteraceae bacterium
GCGCCAGGTGCCCGCCGCCGCGCATCAGAGTGCAGCCGCCCTCGTAGGGGATGATCTGCAGTCCGTAGCGCGGCAGCTCGAGCGCGCGGATGATCTCGGTGCGCAGGAGGCTGCAGACGTACGAGCAGTTCGAGTAGGTGAAGCCGTCGTACAGACGGCGGCTCACCGCGGCGCCGCCGATATAGGGATTGCGCTCGAGCACCAGCACCTCGAGACCGGCGCGCGCCAGGTAGCAGGCCGCGACCAGCCCGTTGTGCCCGGCGCCGACGACGATGGCGTCGTAGCGCTTCGGTCGGCGCGTGCTCACGCCGCCGGCTCTCCGCGCATCAGGCCGAACTGCGTGCGGCGGGTGCCGGGAAGCGCATCGAGGGTGCGGTCGATCGCGACCTCGAAGGCGCGCAGCGTGTCCTTGAGGCACGACTCGTCGTGCGCGGCCGAGACGAACCAGGGCTCGCGCGAGTCGGGCTCGCACAGGATGCATTCGTCGTGCAGCACTCTGGCGGCGGCGTCGTAGAAAGTGTAGTCGCTGCTCTTCCAGTCGCGGTAGGTGCGCGGCGGGTCGTGGGCGAAGTACAGGCCGCTCATGGAAGGGTGGCCGACGAAGCTGTGCGCGATGCCGCGCGCCTTGAGGATCGAGCTCATGCCGTTGCGCAGCCGCGTGCCGTAGGCCGCGAGGCTCTCGAGCGCGTCGGTCTCGGCCAGGATCTCGAGCGTCTTGGCCGCGGCCGCCAGCGATACCGGGTGGGCGGTGTAGGTGCCGCCGTGGGCGACGCCCTTGCCGAGCTTGCGCATGATGTCCTCGCGCCCGGCGAGCACCGAGATCGGATAGCCGTTGGCGATCGCCTTGGCGAAGGTACAGAGATCCGCCCGCACGCCGTACAGCTCCTGCACCCCGCCGCGCGCCACGCGGAAGCCGGTCTTGACCTCGTCGATGATCAGAACCACGCCGTAGCGGTCGCACAGCTCGCGCGCCGCGCGCACGTAGGACGGCTCGGCGGCGATGCCGAGGCAGTTGCCCATGATCGGCTCGACCAGGAGACAGGCGATGCGGTCGCCGTGGCGCTTGAGAACGTCCTCGAGCTGGTTGGCGTCGTTCGCCTGAACGAAGTGGGCGAAGTGGCGCGTCGAGAGCGGCACGCCCTCGCTGTAGGGATACACCTCGGGATCGCCCACCTGCTGCCACTTGTCCATGGGCGTGTACCACATGGCCGCATCGAACAGCCCGTGGTAGCTCCCTTCGAGGATCACGTAGTCGTCGCGCCCGCTGTAGGCGCGCGCCAGGCGCAGCGCCGCCATCACCGCCTCGGCGCCGGAGTTCGAGAAGCGCACCAGCTCGGCGGCCGGCGCCATGCGCGAGATGCGCTCGGCGACCTCGTATTCGGCTTCGGTCGAGAGCGCGAACACCCCGCCGACCTTCATGCCCTCGCGTGCCGCGGCATCCACCCGCGCATCGGCATAGCCGAGGATCGAAGGGCCATAGCCCATGCGGTAGTCGACGTAGACGTTGCCGTCGAGGTCGGTGATGCGCGCGCCGCGGCCTTCCTTCACGTAGATGGTGCGTTCCTCACCCCAGTAACGGAAATTCGAGGCGACCCCGAGCGGCAGCCGCCCGAGCGCACGCCGGAAGTGCTCGTGATTTCGGGTCATGGTTCTCGCCACGGCGCTCGCTCCCGGTGTGGACTATATGATCATATAGTTTTTTGGGTTAAAATTAAACAGCCGTATAAACGCAGGCCGGATGACACCCATGAGCTCCCCGACCCCCCGTCCCCGCGAAGGCGCTCCGGCCGCGGCACCCCGCTCGCTCCCCGCCTGGGTGTACAACCACCCCGAGATGCAGCGGCTCGAGCTCGAGAGGATTCTGAAGCCGAGCTGGCAGATCGCCTGCCATGTAAGCCAGATCCCGCGCGCCGGCGACTACGTCACCTTCGAGCTCGGCGGCGACAGTGTCATCGTGCTGCGCGAGAGCGGCGGCGGCATCCGCGCGCTGCGCAACGTCTGCCGTCATCGCGGCACGCGTCTGCTCGAGGGCAGCGGCCATTGCCCCGGGCGCATCACCTGTCCCTACCATGGCTGGACCTATCGCTATGACGGATCGCTGCTGGCCACTCCGGCGCGCGACAGCTTCCCCGATCTCGCGCTTGCCGAGCACGGGCTCGGTCAGGTCCCCATCGAGCGAGCGCTGGGTTTCGTCTGGGTGTGTCTCGGCGCCGAGGCGCCGCTGCCGCCGTCCGCGACCTGGGCGCCGCTGCTGGACGAGCTGGCGCCCTACCGGCTGGACGAGCTCGTGCCGGTGCAGCCCCTGTTTCGCGAGGAATGGGAGGTCGACTGGAAGATCGCGATGGACAACTATCTCGAGTCCTATCACGTGCCGATCGGACACCCGGGCCTCAGCCGCATGTTCACGCCCGACTACGAGGATCAGCGGGGCGTGCCCGGCATCGGCCGCGGCATCAGCTGGATGCGCGATACGCCCTCACCGCGCTGGAGCGAGCGCATCTACCAGAAGCACGTCGGCGCGGCGACCGCGCCGCATCTGCCCGAGCCCGAGCGCCGCAGCTGGCGCTTCTACAGCTACTTGCCGAACCACGGCATCGACATCTTCCCCGAGCAGATGGATTTCTTTCAGGTGCTGCCGCGCGGGCCGGGCAAGGCGCTGATCAGGAGCGCCTCCTTCGGCCTGCCCGACGAGCGGCGCGAGATGCGCCTGGTGCGCTGGCTCGGCAACCGCATCAACATGCAGGTCAACGCCGAGGACCGCGCGCTGTGCGAGCGCCTGCAGCGCGGCATCGCCGACAGCCACTACCGCCCCGGACCCCTGTCGCAGATCGAGAAGTGGATGCTCGAGTTCCACAACCTGCTGCACACACGCATCCCCGAGGTGCGCCTGCCCCATGCCCCGGCGCGCTTCAGCTAAGGCGGAGACGCGGCGCATGTCGGGCCCCACCGCGACCGCAACCGCTGCGGCGGCCGGGGGCGAGCGCCCCGGACGGGTACGCGCACGGCAGCGGCTGATCGAGGCCTGCATCTCCGCGCTCCACCTCTACGGGCCCTCGCGCACCACGGTGAGCCGGGTAGTGTCAATCGCCGGCCTGTCGCCCGGCATCGTGCGCTTCTACTTCAATTCCAAGGCGGCGCTGCTGGTGGCGGCGCTCGGGTTTCTCGCCGACGAGTTCGAGGAGCGCGTGCTCAAACCGGTCGCCGCGCTCAAGCATTCCCCGGTCGCGGCGCTCGGACTCCTGGTCGAGCTCTACCTCGATCCGGAGATCGCCAGCCCGCGCAAGGTCTCGGTGTGGTACTCGTTCTGGGGCGAGGCCAGCTCGCGCCAGGAGTATCTGGACATCTGCGGGCAGAAGGACGAGGACTTCGCCCGGCTGGTGCGCGAGTTGATGGAGACCCTGATCGAGCGGACCGGCGCCCGCCACCTCGACGCCGACGGTGTGGCGCTCGGCCTGATCGGCGTGCTCGAGGTGCTCTGGCAGGGCATCGCCTTCCAGAGCGAGGCGAGCCTGAACCGGCGCGCGCTGGTGGCGCGCGCCCTCGCCTATCTGCGCTCGGTGTTTCCGGGACAGTTTCCGGGTCCCGCCGCGCCGCGCCGCCGCACGCGGTGAGCAGCGCCCCGCGTCCTACCGGGCCGGGCGTTTATCCCGCAGAATAGTCCGCCGGGGCTCGAGGCAAAGCGCGCGCATCATGAAAACAAGCGGCAGTCCGGGGCGCTGGCTCATCATCCTGCCGCCACTGCTGTTCCTGCTGCTGTTCTTCCTGATCCCGTTCGCCTTCGCCTTCAAGATCAGCTTCGCGGAGAGCGCGGCACGCGTCCCGCCGTTCACCGACGTCGTGACGTGGACGCCCGACCACCACCTGCGGCTCGCCGCGACGCTGGCCAATTACCGCTACCTGCTGACCGACGAGGTCTACGGGGTCGCGTATCTCTTCTCGCTGCGCACCGCGTTCTTCTCGACGCTCATCTGCCTCGTGCTCGGCTATCCCATGGCGTACGCGATCGCGCGCGCGCCGCGCGCCACCCAGAGCGTGCTGCTGCTGGTGATCATGCTGCCCTTCTGGACCTCGTTCCTGCTCAGGGTGTACGCCCTCGAAGGGATCATCCGCGACAACGGCCTCCTCAATACGGTGCTGCTGCACCTCGGCCTGATCGAGCAGCCGCTGCGCATCATGCGCACCAACCTCGCCGTGTATCTCGGCATCATCTATTCCTATCTGCCCTTCATGGTGCTGCCGTTGTTCGCGACGCTCGAGAAGCTCGACGTGACGCTGCTCGAGGCGGCCGCCGACCTCGGCAGCACGCCGTGGCGTGCGTTCCTCGACATCACCCTGCCGCTCTCCATGCCGGGGGTGATCGCGGGATCGATGCTGGTATTCATTCCCGCGGTGGGCGAGTTCGTGATCCCCTCGCTCCTCGGCGGTCCCAACAATCTGATGATCGGGCGGGTACTGTGGGACGAGTTCTTCGGCAATCACGACTGGCCGGTGGCCGCCGCGGTCGCCATCGCGTTCCTCCTGCTGCTGGTAGGTCCCATCGCCATCTACCAGTACTACAGCGTGCGGCAGCTCGAGGCCTGAGGCCGGATGGAACGGCGCGGCTCTCCGTTCCTGTTCTCGGTGCTGTGCTTCGGCATCGCGATCCTCTACATCCCGATCCTGGTGCTGATCGGCTACTCCTTCAACGCCTCGCCGCTCGTCAACGTGTGGGGCGGCTTCTCGACCGCCTGGTACGGCCAGCTGTGGCACAACCGCCAGTTGCTCGAGGCGGCCCTGCTGTCGCTCGAGGTGGCGGTCAGCGCCTCCACCGGCGCGGTGTTGCTCGGCACCCTGGCGGCCGTTGCGCTGGTGCGCTTCGCGAAGTTTCCGGGGCGGCTCCTGCTCACCGGGATGGTGAATGCGCCGCTCGTCATGCCGGAGATCATCACCGGTATCACGCAGCTCCTCCTGTTCGTCTCGATGCTGCAGCTCATTTCCTGGCCGCACCGCGGCTTCACCACCATCGTCATCTCGCACGTCACCTTCTGCACCGCCTACGTGACCATCACCGTGCAGGCGCGGCTCGCGAGCGCCGACCGCTCGCTCGAGGAGGCGGCGATGGATCTCGGCGCGGGTCCCGCGCGCGCCTTTCTCGAGATCACGCTGCCGATCATCGCCCCGGCGATCCTCTCGAGCTGGCTCTTGTGCTTCACGCTGTCGCTCGATGATCTCGTGATCTCGAGCTTCGTCTCGGGGCCGGGCGCCAGCACCCTGCCGATGGTGATCTACTCGAAGGTGAAACTCGGCGTCAGCCCCGACATCAACGCGCTCGCGAGCCTGATCGTGTGCGGCGTGGGCGTCATCATCCTCACCGCGGGCTGGCTGATGCGGCGCGCCGAGCGGCGCCGTACGCTCGAGATGCAGCTCGCGGAGCAGTGAGGTGCGCCTGCGCCGGGCGGTTGCCGCTTATAACGCGGTCTTGATGCGCGTCCAGGTACGCGTGCGGATGCGCTCGAGCGCCGGCCCGACCTCGTGCGAGTGATAGAGGC
>DATMRG010000135.1:0-4521 GCA_035566495.1 Steroidobacteraceae bacterium
AGTCGCGCGTCAAGACTCCGGCCCTCGAGCTCGATTACGACGAGAAGTGAGTCACCGTGAGCTATCAGACCATCCTGTTCGAGTCGAGCGCCGGCATCGCGCGCCTCACTCTCAATCGCCCCGAGCGCCTCAACAGCTTCAACACCGAGATGCATGCCGAGGTGCGCAGCGTGCTCGCCGCGGTGCGCGCCTCCGCCGCCCGGGTGCTGGTGATCACCGGTGCCGGCCGTGGCTTCTGCGCCGGGCAGGACCTGGGCGACCGCGCGGTGGCTCCGGGCGGACAGGCGGCCGACCTCGGTGAGTCGATCGAGAAGAACTACAAGCCGCTGGTGTTGGCCCTGCGCTCGCTGCCGCTGCCGGTGATCGCCGCGGTCAACGGCGTGGCCGCCGGGGCCGGCGCCAACATCGCACTCGCCTGCGATCTGGTGATCGCGGCGCGCTCGGCGAGCTTCGTGCAGGCATTCGCGCGCCTCGGGCTGGTGCCAGACTCGGGCGGAACCTGGTTCCTGCCACGCAACGTCGGCACCGCGCGTGCGCTCGGGCTCGCGCTGCTCGGCGAGAAGCTCCCGGCCGAGCAGGCCGCCGCCTGGGGGCTCATCTGGCGCTGTGTCGATGACGCCGAGCTCGGCGGCGCGGTCGAGAGCCTGGCGCAGGGCTTCGCCGCCGCACCGACGCGCGGACTCGCGCGCACGAAGCAGGCGATCTACGAGAGCTGGGGGCGGACGCTCGCGGAGCAGCTCGACGTCGAGCGCGACTATCAGGCCGAGCTCGGGCGCACCGCGGATTACGCCGAGGGCGTGGCCGCCTTCAGCGAGAAGCGCACGCCGCGGTTCTCGGGACGATGAAGCGACCGGAGCCTGATGCGCAGCACATCGCCGCGCGCTCGGCGCAGGCGCTCTACGCGCGCGACCGCGCCTCGCAGGCTCTCGGCATGCGGCTCCTCGAGGTACGGCCCGGCCGTGCCCGCGTCGTGATGACCGTGCGGCCCGACATGCTCAACGGCCACGACGTCTGCCACGGCGGCATCGTGTTCGCCCTGGCCGACAGTGCCTTCGCCTTCGCCTGCAATTCCTACAACGAGAGCACGGTGGCGGCGGCGGCCGCGATCGATTTCCTCGCGGCGGCGCGC
Organism: Steroidobacteraceae bacterium; assembly: GCA_035566495.1. Lineage (GTDB taxonomy): Bacteria > Pseudomonadota > Gammaproteobacteria > Steroidobacterales > Steroidobacteraceae > 13-2-20CM-66-19. The sequence goes on from DATMRG010000135.1 coordinate 1,130, forward strand.
GCCGGCGACGAGCTCACGGCCGCGGCGAGCGAGCTGTGGCGCACCCGGCGCAACGGCATCTACGAGATCGAGGTCACGAACCAGCGCGGCGAGCGCCTGGCGTTGTTCCGCGGGCGCTCGTACCGCATCGACGGGCAGGTCACGAAGATCGAGGAGTGAGGCTTATGGAGCTCGAGAGCTACGCGGCGGGCCGGTGGCGCAGTGGTAGCGGCGGTGGCGCCGCGCTCCGCGACGCCACCACCGGCGAGGTAATCGCGCACGCGAACGCCGAGGGACTCGACTTCGCGGCGATGCTCGCCTGGGCGCGTGATGTCGGCGGCCCGAACCTGCGTCGGCTCACCTTCCACGAGCGCGCGGCGCTGCTCAAGGCGATCGCCAGGGATCTGACCGAGCACAAGGACGAGTACTACCCGGTGTCGTTCGCGACCGGCGCCACGCGTGCCGACTCCTCGATCGACATCGACGGCGGCATCAGCACGCTGTTCGTGTACGCCAGCAAGGGCACCCGCGAGCTGCCCAACAGCCGCGTCTACCTGGACGGCGGCGTCGAGGCGCTGTCGAAGACCGGCACCTTCATCGGCCAGCACCTGTGCGTGCCGCTCGAAGGCGCCGCGCTGCACATCAATGCCTTCAACTTCCCGGTGTGGGGCATGCTGGAGAAGCTGGCGCCGGCACTGCTCGCCGGCGTGCCGGCGATCGTGAAGCCCGCCACTCAGACCTCCTACCTCACCGAGCTGGTATTCCGGCGGATTCTCGCGTCGGGGATCCTGCCCGAGGGCGCGATCCAGCTGATCTGCGGCGGAGTAGGCGACCTGTTCGACCACCTTACCTGCCAGGACGTCGTGTCGTTCACAGGGTCCGCGGCCACTGCCTTGAAGCTGCGCCAGCATCCCACGGTTACCGCCAACTCGGTGCGCTTCACGGCGGAGACCGACTCGCTCAACTCCTCGATCCTCGGGCCCGATGCCGGCCCCGGCTCGCCCGAGCTCGATCTGTTCGTGCGCGAGGTGGTGCGCGAGATGACGGTCAAGGCCGGGCAGAAGTGCACCGCGATCCGCAAGGCGATCGTGCCCGAATCACGGGCCGCGGAAGTCATCGACGCCCTGCGCGCCGCGCTCGCCAAAGTAGTGGTGGGTGATCCGCGCCTCGAGCAGGTGCGCATGGGACCGGTCGCCTCCCTCGGCCAGCGCCGCGAAGTGAGCGAGCAGCTCGCGAAGCTCGAGCAGGAGGCGGAGGTGGTCGTGGGCGGGCGCGGCAAACCGCAGCCCGTCGGCGCCGACGCCGAGCGCGGCGCCTTCATCGCGCCGACGCTGCTCTATTGCCGCGACGCCGCCCGGGCGCGCGCCATTCATTCGGTCGAGGCCTTCGGCCCGGTGTGCACGCTCGTGCCCTACCGCGACTCGGCCGAGGCGATCGCGCTGGCGCGCCGCGGCGGCGGGAGCCTCGTGGGCTCGGTGTTCACCGCGGACGATCGGCTGGCGGCCGAGCTGGTGTTGGGACTCGCCCCGTTCCACGGCCGCATCGTGGTCGTGAATCGGCACTGCGCCAAGGAGTCGACCGGCCACGGATCGCCGCTCCCGCACCTGGTGCACGGCGGCCCGGGCCGCGCCGGCGGCGGCGAGGAGATGGGCGGGATACGCGGCGTGATGCACTATCTGCAGCGCACCGCGCTGCAGGGAACGCCGGACCTCATTACGGCGGCGGGCGGGCGCTGGACGCGAGGCGCGCGCGAGCTCGATCCGGCCGTGCATCCCTTCCGCAAGCCCTTCGGTGCGCTGACGATCGGCGACACGTTCCGCTCCGGCGAGCGCGAGGTCACGGTCGAGGACATCGAGCGCTTCGCGGCGCTCTCGGGCGACCGGTTCTATGCGCACATGGACGAGGCCGAGGCGCGGCGCAATCCGCTGTTCGGCGGCCGGGTCGCGCACGGCTACTTCCTGGTGTCGGCGGCGGCGGGCCTGTTCGTCGATGCGCCGTACGGGCCGGTGCTCGCGAACTACGGCCTCGACAGCCTGCGCTTCGTCAAGCCGGTGAAGCCCGGCGACCGCATCCGCGTGCGCCTCACCTGCAAGGAGAAGTCGCTACGTGCGGGTGCGGGGTACGGCGAGGTGCGCTGGGACACGGCCATCACCAACCAGGACGGCGAGGCGGTGGCCAACTACGACGTGCTGACGATGGTGAGTGAGAAGGCGGTTCCGGACGCCTGATCCGTCGCGCGGCCACCTCAGCCGCGCGGTGGCGGAGTGCCGAAGAGCCGGAACGCGTGTCCGCGCGTCGAGACCGCCTTGGCGAGCGCCCACACTCCGTCCCCGGGCGCCAGCTCGAGCGCCTGACGCGCACCCTCGGTGATGCGCGCGAGCACGATCGGACCGCCGACATCCACCTTGACCAGCACGCTCGCGGCCTCGTCGGGGGTGATCTCGATGACGGTTCCGAGCAGCGCATTGCGTACGCTCAGGCCCTGAATGGGCTGGGTCGCGAGTATGACGTCGCGCGCCAGGAGCTGCACGCGCACGCGGGCGCCGAGCGGCGCATCGCGGAGGCTCACCCTGAGCTTGCCCGAGCCGATGGCCAGCTCGACCGTGCCGCCGGCCGCATCGACCGCCGTCACGAGTCCATCGAGCACCGCGCCGACCAGATCGGGCGCGACGACGCTGCGCAGCTCGGGTCGCAGGCTGATCTCGCCCACGGGTCCCGCGGCCAGGACCCGGCCTTCCTCGAGCAGGACGATATAGGTCGCGAGCCGTAACACCTCCTCGAACTGGTGGCTCACGTACACCATGGGGATCGCCAGCCAGTCGCGCAGCCTCTCGAAGTAGGGCAGCACCTCCTCGCGGCGCGCCACATCGAGCGAGGCGAGCGGCTCATCGAGCAGCAGCAGTTGCGGCTGCGACAAGAGCGCCCGCCCGAGCGCGACGCGCTGGCGCTCGCCGCCCGACAGCTGGTGCGGCCGGCGCTGCAGCAGCGCGCCGAGGCCGAGGAGATCGACCACCTCCTCGAAGCGGATGTAGTGGGCGATCGAGCGGGCGCGCCGTTCGCCGTAGCGCAGATTTCCTGCCGCGCTGAGATGCGGGAAGAGGCGCGCATCCTGGAATACGTAGCCGATGCGCCGCCGCTCCGGGGCCACGGCCACCGCGGCGCGCGTGTCGGTCAGTATGGTGCCGGCCAGCTGCACCTCGCCCTCATCCGGCGGCAGGAGCCCGGCGATCATGTTGACGAGCGTGGTCTTGCCGCTGCCCGAACGGCCGAACAGCGCGATCACGCCGGGCGTCGGTGCGGCGAACGAGGCGGCGAGCGTGAACTCCGGGCGGCGCTTGAGCAGCGAGACGCGTAACATGCCGGCCGCGCTATCGTCCCAGGCGCCGGCGCACGCGGCGCACGAGGAGCTCGGC
>DATMRG010000136.1:0-5126 GCA_035566495.1 Steroidobacteraceae bacterium
GCGCGGGGCGCGGCGCTGTGCGCGGTCCCGGGGGGCGTGCCGGTGTTCGAGTACGCGCCGCGTGCCATCAAGCTGGCGGTGGTCGGCTCGGGCGCGGCGGAGAAGTTTCAGGTGGCGCACATGGTGCGCGTGCTGCTCGGCTTTCAGGGACCGCTGACGGCGGATGCCGCCGATGCGCTCGCGGTGGCGGTGTGCCACGCGCACACACGGCGCCTGGGCGCGCTGGCCGCGCAGCAGGGTCTCATGCGAGTGCGGCAGGCGCAGCGATGATCGGCGCGGTGCGCGGCAGGATCGCCTCCAAGACTCCGCCGCAACTCACGGTCGACGTCGGCGGTCTCGGCTACGAGCTCGAGGCGCCCATGTCGACCTTCTTCCACCTGCCGCCGATCGGCGCCGAGGTCAGCCTCCTCACCCACCTCGTGGTGCGCGAGGATGCGCACGTGCTGTACGGCTTCGCCACCGAGGAGGAGCGCCGGCTGTTCCGCAGCCTGATCCGGGTCTCGGGCGTGGGCCCGAAGATTGCGCTCGCGCTGCTTTCTGGCATGAGCGTTGCGGCCTTCACGAGCTGTGTGCAAAGTGAGAACGTGGCGGCGCTGACGCGGGTACCGGGCGTGGGCCGCAAGACCGCCGAGCGGCTCATCGTCGAGATGCGTGACCGGCTCGGGTCGCCCACCGCGCCCGCGGGCGGCGCGACGGCGCCGCCCGGCGGGACGCCCGAGGGCGAGGCCTTTGGCGCGTTGGTCGCGCTCGGTTATCGTCCGGCCGAGGCCACGCGGCTGCTCAAGGCGGTGGAGCCGGGTACGTATACGACCGAGGAACTGATCCGGCGCGCGCTGCAGGGCGCGGCCCGTGAGTAGACCCAAGACAGTGACAGCGGAACGAGTCATCAGCGGCGCGCCGAGCGTCGACGAAGAGGCGGTCGAGCGGGCCATCCGCCCGCGCCGCCTGGCGGAGTACGTCGGCCAGACGCCGGTCAAAACGCAGCTCGAGATCTTCATCAGCGCGGCGCGCGCGCGCGGCGAGGCGCTCGATCACGTCCTGATCTTCGGCCCACCGGGCCTGGGCAAGACCACGCTCGCGCACATCATCGCCGCGGAGCTCGAGGTCAATCTGCGCCAGACCGCGGGCCCCGTGCTCGAGCGCCCCGGGGACCTGGCGGCGATCCTCACCAACCTGCAGCCGCGCGACGTGCTGTTCGTCGACGAGATTCACCGGCTGTCGCCCGTGGTCGAGGAGGTCCTCTATCCCGCCATGGAGGACTACCAGCTCGACATCATGATCGGCGAGGGACCGGCGGCGCGCTCGATCAAGCTGAGCCTGCCGCCTTTCACCCTGGTCGGCGCGACCACGCGCGCGGGGCTTCTGACCTCGCCGCTGCGCGATCGCTTCGGCATCGTGCAGCGGCTCGAGTTCTACGGCGTCGCCGATCTCGAGCAGATCGTGAAGCGCTCGGCCGCGATCCTCGACGTCGAGATCGACGCGGGCGGCGCGCGCCGCATCGCCGAGCGCTCGCGCGGCACGCCGCGCATCACCAACCGTCTGCTGCGCCGGGTGCGCGACTACGCGCAGGTGCGCTGCGACGGCCGGATCGATCAGCGCATCGCGGATGCGGCGCTCGACCTGCTCGAGGTCGACACGCTCGGCTTCGATACCCTCGACCGCAAGTTCCTCAGCGCCATCATCGAGCGCTTCGACGGCGGGCCGGTCGGCATCGACAGCCTGGCGGCCGCGCTCGGCGAGGAGCGCGGTACGCTCGAGGACGTGGTCGAGCCGTTCCTGATCCAGCAGGGATTCCTGGTGCGCAGCGCGCGCGGCCGCATGGTGACGCGCGCCACCTACCAGCACTTTGGTCTCAGGCCCCCGGAGCGGGCCGCGGCGACCCTGCAGCTGTTCGAGGATCCGCGGTGAGCGGCTTTCTCTGGGCGGCGCGGGTCTATTGGGAGGACACCGACGGCGGCGGCATCGTCTACTACGCCAACTACCTGCGCTTCCTCGAGCGCGCCCGCACCGAGTGGCTGCGCCAGCGCGGCTTCTCGCAGCAGCGGCTGCAGAGCGAGGCGGGCGTTCTGTTCACAGTCGTGAGCCTCGAGATCGAGTACCGCGCGCCGGCGCGCCTCGACGACGAGCTCGAGATCAGCTGCGAGCCCGAGCCGCTCGGACCTGCGTCGCTGCGCTTTGCGCAGGCGATCTACCGCCGTGGCGCGGCAACGGAGCGCGCGCTCCTGGCCGAGGCGAGCGTACGCGTCGCCTGTCTCGATGCGCGCACCATGCGCCCGCGGCGCCTGCCGGCGTTCCTATTGGAGCTGCCGGCGGCGGAGGTGTCCTAGGGCATGAACGACCAACTGTCGATCATCAGGCTCGTAGTGCAGGCGAGCGTGCCGGTGCAGATCGTGATCGGCATCCTGGTGCTCGCCTCGCTCAACTCCTGGGCGATCATCTTCCGCAAGCGGCGCATCATCGGCCGCGCGCGCAACGAGGCCGACCGCTTCGAGAGCCGCTTCTGGTCGGGCGACGACCTGGCACAGCTGTACCGCGCCATCGAGTCGCACGGCGGCGCCACCGGCATGGCCGGGATCTTCGAGTTCGGCTTCCGCGAGTTCGCGCGGCTGCGCCAGGCGGCGGCCGGGCAGGAGCAGCAGCTCGAGGGCGCCCGGCGCGCGATGCGCGTCGCGCAGCTGAAGGAGGTCGACCGTCTCGAGCACAACCTCGCGACGCTCGCCACGGTCGGCAGCACCAGCCCGTACGTGGGACTCTTCGGCACCGTGTGGGGCATCATGGGCGCCTTCTCCTCGCTCGGTAACATCCAGCAGGCGACCCTTGCGCAGGTCGCGCCCGGTATCTCCGAGGCGCTGGTGGCGACCGCCTTCGGCCTGTTTGCGGCCATTCCCGCGGTGGTCGCCTACAACCGCTTTGCCGACCAGGTGACGCGCCTCGAGATCCGCTTCGACGCCTTCATCGAGGAGTTCTCCACCATCCTGCAGCGCCATGCGGCGCGCGGCGCGCTGGTGCCACTCAGCGGCACCGCCAAGCCGGCGCAGGAGCCGAAGGACAAGGAGCGCTGAGATGGCACAGACCTCGCGCGGACGGCGGCTGATGGGCGAGATCAACGTCGTCCCCTACATCGACGTGATGCTGGTGCTGCTCATCATCTTCATGATCACGGCGCCGCTTCTCACCCAGGGCGTGAAGGTCTCCCTCCCCAGGGCCGGCGCGGAACCTCTCGAAGCTCAGCAGCTCAAACCGCTCGTGCTGTCGATCGACCGCCAGGGGCGGCTGTATCTCAACATCGGCGGCGACCCGCGCGCGGCGCTCGATACCCGCACCGTGTCGGCGCGCGCCACGGCGGCACTGCGCAGCAATCCGGCCCGCGCGGTGCTGATCAAGGCGGATGCGGCCATCCCCTACGGTCGGGTGGTGGAGGCGATGGTGCTGCTGCAGCAGGCGGGGGCGAAGCAGGTGGGCCTCGTCACCGAGCCGCTGCCGCAGCCCGCGCCGCGCCCCGGCTGAGCATCTCGTGCGGCATGGTGCAGCGTGCGAGTGACCGTTGGATTTCGATCGCGCTGTCGCTGCTGTTGCACGGCGCGCTGCTGGCGGCGCTGGTTTACGGCTGGTGGTTTTTCCGCGAGCAACGGCGCGCGCCACCGACCCCGCCGATTGCGGCCACGGTGATCGACGCGCGCACGTTGAAGGGGCTCGAGCAGCCCGCGCCCCAGCCGGCGGCGGCGCCCAAGCCGCCGCCACCGCCCGAGGACGTCGGTCCGCCGCAACCGACGCCCGAGGAGCGCGCCGCACGCGAGCAGGCGGAGCAGGCGCGGCGGCAGGCGGAGGAGCAGAAAGCCGCGCAGGAGCGCGCGGCCGCCGAGAGGGCCGCGGCCGAGAAAGAGGCGGCCGACAGAGCGGTCGAGAAGGCGGTGGCCAAGGCGGCAGCAGCCAAGGCGGCGGCGGACAAGGCCGCGGCCAAAGCCGCCGCGGAGCGCGCACGGCAGGACGAGGCGGACCGCCGCGAGCGCGAAGCGGATCTCAAGCGCAGCCTCGCGGCCGAGGAGCACGCCGACGTGGCGCGCAATGGCGCGGCGCTGGCGAGCTGGGAGTCGATGATCGCGGCGAAGATCAACCGCGCATGGTTACGTCCGCCGACGGCAAAAGCCGGGATAGACTGTATGTTGAACGTGACGCAGGTGCCGGGAGGCGAAGTGACGCAGGTGAGCATCGGGCAATGCAACGGCGATCAGGCGGTGCGCGAGTCGATCGAGGCGGCGGTCTATCGCGCCTCCCCGCTGCCGCCGCCGCCGGATCCGGCGCTGTTCGATCGCAATCTCAAGATCGATTTCAAGCCGGATTGATACCGATGCGCACGCCAAACACATCAAGTCTCCCTCGGTCGTGGCTGCTGCCGTCACTGCTGCTCGCGGTGCTGATCGGCGCCGGCGCCGCGCACGCCGTCTACGCGGCGCTGCAGATCGAGATCACCTCCGGGGTGCGCGATCCGATACCGATCGCGATCGTGCCGTTCGCGCCCGCGGCGCCTGCGGATGGCGGGCTCGACGTCGCCGGCGTGGTGCAGCACGACCTCGAAGGCAGCGGCCGTTTCAAGGCACTGCCGCGCGAGCGCATGCCGGCCCAGCCGACCCGGCCCGAGGCGATCAGCACGGCCGACTGGAAAGGGGCCGGCAGCGATTACGTGGTGGTCGGGCGCGTGGCGGCGCTCGAGGGCGGCTCGCTGGCGGTGGAGTTCGATCTCGTCAACGCGCTCACCGGAGTGCGGCTCGCGACCCAGCGCTTCACCGGCCCGCCGGGCGCCCTGCGCAACGCGGCCCACCGGGTGAGCGATGCGATCTACCAGAAAATTCTCGGCGTGCGTGGAGCGTTCGCGACGCGCATCGCCTATGTATCGGTGGACGGTAACCCGCCCGCGCAGCGCCACCAGCTGATCGTCGCGGACGCCGACGGCGAGAATCCGCACCTGATCCTCGAGTCACGCTACCCGATCATGTCGCCGGCCTGGTCGCCGGACGGACAGTGGCTCGCCTACGTATCCTTCGAGAGCAAGCTCTCGGGGGTGTACGTGCAGCTGGTGCGCACCGGCGAGCGGCGGCTGGTGTCGGCACGGGCGGGGATCAACGGCG
>DATMRG010000137.1:0-5715 GCA_035566495.1 Steroidobacteraceae bacterium
CGTGTCGCCCGGCTGTGTGCGCTGCGCACGCTCCCGCGGTCCGCCGCGTGACCCCGCTCACAGATAGCAGCTCTGGCGCCTCCGGGAGCCGGCGCCGGCGAGCAAAATCACCGCATGAGCATGACTCAACTGGTCATCGGCACGGCCTTCGGCTTTCTCGTCGCCCAGGGGCTGTTGTACGGCCTGGGGCGCCTGGCCGGCTGGGTGCGGCGGGGCGATCTGCTGGCACGTGCGCGCGCGGTGCGCGCGACTCCGGCGCCGACCGTGCTCAGCGCCCTGATCCGCTATGCGGCTCCGGTCGGCGTGAGCGTGGCGCTGCTCACGCTGGGCGTTTGGGCGGTGAGCGACTATCTCGCGGCCAAATCCGCGCGCACCGCGGAAGCCAACCTGTTCGACTCATCGGCACCGGCGCCAGCGCGGGATCAGGCTGCCGCGCCGCCCATCCGGAGTGCGGCGCTCCCCCCAGCGGCTCCGTCTGAAATGGTGGCCGATCCGGCCGGCGCCGCTGCGGACCCGTATGCGGATCCCGCGTTCAAGGTGGAGCGCAAGGCGCGCCGCGCCGGGGCGGCTCCAAGCCTCAAGGAAACCCTGGTGCAGAAGTCCGAGACCCGCGCACGCAACGAGCTGCTGCGCGGGCTGCAGCAGCGCGTGCGCCGCTCGCAGTACGACTGCGAAGCCGCGGCGCACGCCGACCGGTATCTGAAGGCGGGCCTCGATGTCTGGGGATTTGCGAGCTGGCAGGTCAAGTATTTCCCGGTCGATGGCTACCGGGGCGCCAGTCTCGATCAATGCCGTCACATCAAGCAGATCGTCGCCTCCTCGGTCGACCTGCAGTCGGCCGTCGCTCAGCAGAACGGGCCCGACGCCGGGCACTGAGCGTGCCGCCGCGCGCCTGATGGCGCCCATGCACTAGACTCGCGAGACCCGAAACTTCAGGGGTCTCGCGATGGCCGACGCATGGGGCGAGCGCATGCCGCGCTCGGTGGGGCTGCTCAACGCCGTCGCCGTGTCGATCGGCATCACGATCGGCAGCGGCATCTTCCGCGTTCCCGCCACCGTCGCGGGCCTGCTGCACGATCCCGGATCTGTGATTCTCTGCTGGGTGTTGGGCGGGGTGATGGCGCTCTGCGGTGCGCTCACCTTCGCCGAGCTCGCCGCGGCGTTGCCGCGCTCGGGCGGCATGTTCGCCTACATCCTCGAAGCCTTCGGTCCGGTTCCCGCGTTTCTCTTCGGCTGGGCGGAGCTCACCGTGGTTCGCGCCGCGGCGCTCGGCGCCATAGCCACGATCTTTGCGGAGTATCTGGGCTTCTTCATCCCGCTCTCCGCGTCCGAAGTACGCGAGGTCGCGGCGCTCACGATCGTCGCGGTCGGCGTGCTCAACTACGTCGGCGTACGCCGAGCCGCGGCCGTGCTGAGCGTGACGACCTATGCCAAGTACGCCGCGGTCCTCGGACTCGGGATCCTCGCCTGCACCGCTCACGGCGCGTCGGTCACGCACTTCACGCCGTTCTGGAACGGAGCGCTGTCGCTGTCGCTCGTGGCCACGGCGCTGATCCCGGTGATGTGGACCTATGATGGCTGGGCAGACGTGGCGTTGATCGGCGGCGAGATCAGCGATCCGCAGAAGACCTTGCCGCGCGCCCTGATCGCCGGCAGCGTGAGCGTCGCGCTCGTGTACCTGTTCGTGAACGTCGCCTTCATCTACGTATTGCCGCTCCCGGAAATGGCGGGCTCGAAGCTGATCGCGACGACGGTCGCGACACGGATTCCGCTGCTGGCCGGCGTCGGCACGGGGCTGATCGCGGGACTCGTGATGCTGGCGACCTTCAGCGGCCTCAACGCCTCGCTCATGGTGGGCGCGCGCATCTTCTTCGCCATGGGCGATCGCGGTCTGTTGTTTCGTGCCGTCGCACGCGTCTCACCGCGCTTCGACAGCCCGTCGGTGGCGATCTGGCTCTGTACCGGGCTCGGCGTGGTGTACGTCCTGCAGAACGACTTCGCGCAGCTCGCCGACAAGTTCATCCTCGGGATCTGGCCGTTCTACGCGCTGACCGTGGCGGCGGTGTTCGTGCTGCGGCGCCGGCGCCCCGATCTGCCGCGCCCGTACCGCGTGTGGGGCTACCCGATCGTGCCGGCCGTATTCCTGCTGGCCTCGGCGGGCATGGTGGCGAATGCGCTCGTCACCGATCCGGCCAATACCGGCGTGACGCTCCTCATCGTCGCCGCGGGGCTGCCGGTGTACTGGCTGCGCGGCCGTATCGGCAGCCTTCGGCTAAGATAGCGCGCCCTCACGAAAGGCCCCATGAGCTCGCGTCCAGCCGGTAAAGCCGCGTTCGTCTTTATCTTCATCGCCGTGCTGGTCGACTCGATCGGGTTCGGCATCATCCTGCCCGTGCTGCCGCGGCTCATCATGGAGCTCACCGGCGTCACCATAGACCGCGCCGCCGGCTACGGCGGCTGGCTCGCGTTCGTGTATGCGCTGCTGCAGTTCTTCTGCGCACCGGTGCTCGGAAATCTGAGTGATCGATTCGGACGGCGGCCGGTGCTGCTGTTCGCCCTGTTCGCGCTCGGGCTGGACTACCTCGTCATGGGATTCGCGCCCGTGGTCGGCTGGCTGTTCGCCGGCCGCGCGATCGCCGGAATCGCCGGCGCTTCGTTTACGCCCGCCTACGCCTACGTCGCGGACATCAGTCCGCCGGAGAAGCGCGCCCAGAACTTCGGCCTCATGGGAGCGGGCTTCGGCATCGGCTTCATTCTCGGTCCCGCGATCGGCGGCCTGCTCGGCGGCCTCGGTCCCCGGGCACCGTTCTTCACCGCCGGCATCATCGCCCTCGCCAACGGCACGCTGGGCCTCCTCGCGCTGCCGGAGTCGTTGCCGCAGGCCTCGCGCCGCCCGTTCGACTGGCGCCGCGCCAATCCGCTCGGAACGCTGCGGCAGATTCTCAAGTATCCGGCCGTCACCTGGCTGCTCGCCGCGCTCTTCCTGTGGCAGCTCGGTCACCAGGTGCTGCCGAGCACCTGGGCCTTCTATACCATCTCGAAGTTCCGCTGGACGAGCGCCCAGGTCGGCTACTCGCTCGCCTTCGTCGGCACCGTGATGGCTATTTCTCAGGGGGCGCTCACGCGCGTGCTGATTCCGTGGCTCGGCGGGGAGCGGCGCGCCGCGTCGGCCGGCATGACGGCGGCCGTGATCGCCTACCTCGGCTACGCGCTGGTTCCCGAGGGCTGGATGATGTACGTGGTCTCGCTCACCACGTTCGTGTTCGCGCTCACCTACCCGTCCATGAATGCGCTCGCCTCGCGGCAGATTCCGGCGAACGCACAGGGCGAGCTGCAGGGCGCCGTGGCGAGCCTCTATAGTCTCAGCTCGATCATCGGCCCCCCGTTGATGACTCAGGTATTCGGCTACTTCTCGCGGGAGGGCGGCGCCGTGCATTTTCCCGGAGCGGCGTTCCTGACGGCGGCGCTACTCACCATGGCCTGCGGCGCTCTCTTCACCAAGGCGATGCGGCTCGCCCCGCAGCCGCCCACCGCGGCCAGCTCTTCTCTGATATCCGGAGGCTGAATGTGTGCGCGCGCGCTGTTGGCCATCCTCACGATCGCGGGACTCGTGCAGTCCGCGGCCGCCGCCGGCGCCACCGGGACGGCATCCACCCTGCCGCCGGTCCGGCACGTGTTCGTGCTGGTGCTCGAGAACATGAGCTACTCACATACCTTCGCGCCGGACTCCGACGCACCGTATCTGGCGAAGACCTTGCCGGCGCAGGGGGTGCTGCTCACCCACTATCACGCCATCGGACATGCGAGTCTCGACAACTACGTGGCGATGATCAGCGGCCAGGCGCCGAATCATGAGACGCAGCTCGACTGTCCGACGTTCAGCGAATTCCGGCTCAGCGCGCCGGGATTGAACCGCGATGGCCAGGCGCTCGGCGCGGGCTGTGTGTATCCGCCGATCGTCAAGAGCCTGCCCGATCAGCTCGAGGCGGCCGGGCTCAGCTGGCGGGCTTACATGGAAGACATGGGCAACGACCCGCGCCGCGAGCGCGCCACCTGCGGGCACGTGCCGCTCGGCGCGGCCGACCCGACCAGCGTCGCGCGGCGCGGCGACCAGTACGCCGCCAAGCACAATCCGTTCGTCTACTTCCACACGATCATCGACGATGCGGCGCGCTGCGATGCGCGCGTCGTAAATCTCACGCGCCTCCCGGCCGATCTCGCGGCCGCCGCCGCCACCCCCAACTTCGTGTTCATCACACCCAATCTCTGCAGCGACGGCCACGATCCCCAATGCGTCGACGGGCGCGAAGGCGGACTCGTGGCGATCAACGCCTTCCTCACCCGATGGGTGCCGCTGATCCTCAATTCCGCGGCATTCCGTGCCGACGGCCTGCTCATCGTCACCTTCGATGAGGCGGACGGCATAGGCGCTGAGGGTTCGGGCGCCTGCTGCGGCGAGAAGCCGCTTCCCGGGGCGCGTTATGCGCCGGGCTTCAACGGGCCGGGCGGCGGGCGTGTGGGGGCGGTCGTGCTCTCGCCCTTCGTCAAGGCAGGCAGGGTGTCAGCAGTGCCCTACAACCACTACTCGCTCCTGAGGACCATCGAGACGCTCTTCGGGCTGAAACCGCTCGGCTACGCCGCGTCCCCCGGCGCCCGGGTGTTCGGCTCCGACGTGTTCAGCGGCGCCGCGCCGCATCCACCCGCTCGATGAGCTCGTTGACGATGGGATTCGGGCGGAACAGCGGGCTGAGGAAGCCCTGTTGCGGCGAGAAGGTGATCTCGCGGCCGAAGCGCCCGGCGCTGCGCAGGGTGAGGGTGATCCGCGGCGGATTGGTGATGCCCGAGTAGCTCACGTTGATGATCTCGCCGAGCGGGATGCGCTCCTCGTCACCACCGAAGCGCACCCGCAACGCGTCGCCCTCATCCACCACCTCGTCGGCCAGGTCAAATACCAGCCGCCGCAGCACGACGTAGAAGATCAACCCGAGCAGTACCGGCATGCCGAGTGCCGGCCAGGGCAGGGCGGCGGGAGCCGCGCGCGCGAAGAGCATAGGGGCCGCTACCGCAAGGGCCAGCAGCCCGAACAGCAAGGGTGGCAGAACCTTCTTGAGAAAGAAGGTGTTACGCGAGGAAATGCGCTTGCCGGCAGGCATCGGAGGGCTCCTCCCTCTTTAGTATAGTCGACAGATGATTGCCGAGGCAGTATTCTTACAAGCAGTAATCTCAGGCACGGCGGCTCGATCCGCCACCAGGCGGGATTGACGTGAGCCGCAAAGCAGCTATCAAAGCCGAGGCGCCCGTGACGGCGCAACTCCCGGAAGGGGGGCTCAGCGTCGGTTACCTCCTGGGCCGCGCGCGAGCCTCGCTCCTCGCCGGACTCGACGCCGGGCTCGCACCCTTTGGCCTGAACGCCATGCAGTATGCGGTCCTCAAGCATCTCGCCGACGACAGTGCCAGGACCGCGGCCGACCTCTGCCGGCTGATGTATTACGACACGGGCTCGATGACGCGCATCCTCGACCGGCTGGAGGAGAAGGGGCTGCTGCGCCGCGAACGCTGCCGCGAGGATCGCCGCGTGGTGTTCCTGCGCGTCGCCGCGGCGGGGCGCGCGCAACTGCCGCGCCTGCGGGCCACCGGCACCCGGGTGCTCGAAGATCACCTGGCCGGATTCGACGCGGCCGAGGTGGAGAGTCTCAAGAGCTACCTGGGACGCAT
>DATMRG010000138.1:0-27619 GCA_035566495.1 Steroidobacteraceae bacterium
CTGCTCGGCTTTGAAGGGGACCCCACACCCTCCAATCCCGCAGTACCCATCCGGATTCTTCGCCAGATACTGCTGGTGGTAATCCTCAGCGTAGAAGAACTGCGGCGCGCCACCAACCTCGGTGGTGATCGAGCCGCGCCCGGCCTCGCTCAGGTCGCCCTGGTAAATGCGGCGCGACTCCTCGGCCGCCGCCTGCTGCCCGGCATCGTAGGTATAGATCGCCGAGCGGTACTGAGTGCCGATGTCGTTGCCCTGCCGCATTCCCTGGGTGGGGTCGTGCGATTCCCAGAACGCCTTGAGGAGGTCCTCGTAGGAGATCTTCATCGGATCGTAGATGACGCGGACGACCTCGGCGTGTCCGGTCATCCCGCTGCAGACTTCCTCGTAGGTCGGATTAGGGGTGAAGCCGCCCGCGTACCCGACCTGGGTCGAGTAGACGCCCGGGAGCTCCCAGAACAGCCGCTCGGCACCCCAGAAGCAGCCGAGCGCGAACATCGCCTCGCGCAGACCCGCGGGAAAGGGCGGAACGGTTCGGTGGCCGTTGACGAAATGGACTTCGCGCACCTTCATCGGCGTGGCGCGTCCGGGCAGGGAGTCCGCCTGCGCAGGCATGTCCAGTTTCTTGCGTGCCAGAGCCATGGGAGTCTCCTTTATTACTGGCTTGCAGTGTGGGGACATCGGCGCGGCGACTCAAGCCCCGAAATGGCCGTGCTAAGCTCCCCTCATGGGCATCAGCCAGCCGCAGAACCTGACGACGCCGCCGATCGAGAAGCTGCGTCCCTACGGGATCCGCGTGAGCCTGCCGCCCGGCGACCCGTTCAGGAAGCTCCTGGGACCCGAGTGGCAGCGCCTGCACTGGTACGCGACGCCTGACGAGCGCGATACGGCGCTCGCGGAGATGGGCCGGCGGCACGAGTACTCGCGTGCCGGCGACAAGCCCGCGCTGGTATTCAAGAAGATCGAGAAGCTCGCCGAGAGCCGCGGGCTGTAGAGCCGCCGGCAAAAAGCGGGGCTCGATGCTCATCGGCCGCAATCACCGCGGCAGCCGAGCGCTCCGTGACAAGGTTGGCGCACGGGTTTTGCCGGCTGCGCACGCCGAGGCCTGTACCGGTCGCAGTGTGAACAGCCCCGGTGCGATCGCCGCCCGCTGTAGCTGCCCCGATGCCTCTGCCCCTGCTAACGTCATGGCCACTGCCCCGCTTGCGGAAGGAGTACGGCCATGTCGAGCCCGGTGACCAAGAATCCCGCGGACTACCCTTACGAAACGCACCTCGACGTCAGGTTCGCACCGCTCGATGTAGTGGACGTGCCGGCTCTCGTCGCCCAGGTGCAGCACCCCTGGTACAACCAGACGCTCTGCAAGGTGAATGATTCGGTGATCCGCCTCGGCGTGTTCCAGCCGGGCGAGTACCACTGGCACAAGCATGACCAGGACGACGAGTTCTTCTTCGTTCTCGAGGGCCGCTTCATCATCGACCTCGAAGGCCGATCGATCGAGCTCAAGCCGCAGGAAGGGTTCGTCGTACCAAAGGGCGTCGTCCATCGCACGCGGGCGCCCGAGCGTGCCGTCATCCTCATGGCCGAGACGGCCGCGATCGTCCCGACCGGCGACACATGACCGCTGAGCCGCGCGCGGCGCTGGTGCGCGCAGTGGCGGCGGCGGACTTCGCCGGGTGGCTGCCCCTCTGGGAGGGATACAACGCCTTCTACGGCCGCGCCGGTCCCTCCGCCCTGCCCGCCGAGATCACCTGGACGACCTGGCTGCGATTCCTCGATCCGGCGGAGCCCGTGCACGCGCTGGTCGCGGACGCCGGGGGCCGGCTGGTCGGGCTCGCGCACTATCTCTTCCACCGCAGCACGATCCGCATCGAGCCGGTCTGCTACCTGCAGGACCTGTTCACCGCCGAGGACGCGCGCGGCTCGGGCGTCGGCCGGGCGCTGATCGGCGCAGTCGCCGAGCGCGCGCGGGCCGCCGGCACGACGCGGCTCTACTGGCAGACGCACGAGTCGAATCATACGGCGCAACGGCTGTACGCCGCGCTCGCGGAGCGCTCGGGCTTCATCGTCTATCGCCGCGAGCTGTAGGGATCAGAAGGTCCGGCCGAGGAACAGGTAGAACGCCTGATTGCCGTGCTGGTCCAAGCCGGTCGCGATGTAGAGCGGCCCGAGGAGCGTATCCATGCCGAGAAACACGCTGGCATCCTTCTGCGTGTTACCGAAGCTCGCCGCGCTGCGCGTCTGCCAGACGTTGCCCGCTTCGAACGAGGCGCCGAGATAGGTCGGCACGTCGAAGTAGCCCGGCCCGCCGCGACCGATCTGCCGGTAGTAGAGAATGCGTGCGATCCCGAAGTTGGGGCCGAGGAGCGAATTGGCGCGCAGTCCGGAGAGATTGAGGAAACCGCCGAGCGGAAACTGCAGGTTGAGGTCGTTGACGTTCGACTGCAGCGTCGAGCCGCCCGCGGCGGAGAATGAGAAAGTGTCGCGGCCGAAGGAGTAAGCGCCGACGTAGCTGGCGGTTACCTGGTCGGAATACTGCCCGAGGCCGGAGACGTCGCGGTTGGCGCTCCACTGCAGCGTCGCGGACTGACCGCTGTGCGGAAAGTTGATGTCGTCGAGCCGGTCGTAGGTAAAGCGCGCGAAGTAGTTGATCAGATTGAACGGGCTCAGACTCTGCACCGGCAGATTCGGATCGCTCGGATCGCCGATCGCGAGCACGTAGTGGCCCTGCTGACGCTGGGCGCCGACGCGCGCTTCCCCCCAGTTGCCGAACTGATAGCCGAAGTCCGAGCCGTACTGGAACGTATGCAGCCGGTATTCCGCTTCCAGGGTCTGGCCTTTGAGGATGTAGAGGTCGCGGCCCACGTCCGAGACGTGCGGCATCACGAACCAGCCGGAGAACTGCGCGAGCGGCAGGAACAGCTCGGTCGCGGCGAGCGAAGTCGTGCCGCCCTGCAGGTCCGTGACCCACTCGCCCGCGTTGCGGGTGATGCCGGACATGACGAAGCGGACGGCGGCGTCGTAAGTGGCGTGCCCCTCGAAATCGTCCTGCAGGGAGAGGCCGAAGCGCAGGTAGTTCGGGCCCATCGAGCTCGGGCGCGCATCGAGCGCGAGCCCGTAGTAGTCGTCGTGTCCCACCACGCGATAGTCGAGCGTGTCGAGACCGCCGAGGCCGTAGAGCGCGGTCACGCGCCGCGCGACCGCGCCCGGATCGAGGGGCTTGCCGGACAGGTCCTTGAAGAGGCGATCGAGCGACTCCGAGTACTGCTCGGTGCCGCCGTCGGCCTGCACGAAGTGGATCACGGGCGGCGGCAGGCGCAGCGCTCCGCGCCGCTGCTCATAGCGCTGCATCTGCTCCTCACTCACCGCGAGCGGCGCGAGCTGCGCGGCGGCCGCGCGCCCCGCCGCCTCGCCCACGCTGATATAGCGGGCCACCGCACCGAAGTCGAACGAGGAGGCGTCGCCGAGCGCCGGCGCGATCAGTACGTCCCGCGGCGTGAGGGTGGCGAGCTGCTCCTCGGCGTTGCGCCTGAGGAGAATGGCCAGCATCTGGTTGGAGATGGCGGTGACGTCGGTGAGCCTGGAGCGCTGCTGCAGCGGCGATCCGACGTCGACCACGATCACGAGGTCGACGCCCAAGGCGCGCGCCACGTCGATCGGAACGTTGTCGGAGATGCCGCCGTCTACCAGCATCCGCCCCTGGCGCTCGACCGGTGCGAAGATACCCGGCGCCGACATGCTGGCGCGCATCGCACTGGTCAGATCGCCCGCGCCGAGCACCACCGGCTCGCCGCTCTCGAGATCGGTGGCCACCGCCCGAAACCGGGTGGGCAGGTCGTCGAAGTTGGTGATGCGCGCGACCGGCAGCGTCAGCCGCCGCAGCATCTGCGAGAGGCCCTGGCCCTCGATGAGTCCCTTGGGCAGCACGATCTTGTGGCCGCGTATGCCGAGCGGAAACTTCACCAGGAAGTCCTCGTCCTCCTGCTTGCGGCGCAGGGTCAGATCCTCGCGCGGCGGCCGGTCGCGAAACGCGGCCTGCCAGTTGAGCGAGGTCATGATCTTCTCGATGTCGCGCGCGGAGAAGCCGCTCGCGTACAGGCCGCCCACCACCGCACCCATGCTGGTGCCGGCGATCGCATCGACCGGCACGCGCAGGTCCTCGAGGACCTTGAGCACGCCGACGTGCGCCGTGCCGCGCGCGCCGCCGCCGGAGAGAACCAAACCGACCCGCGGCCGTGCGGGCGGCGCTTGTGTCTCGGCGGGCGGATCAGCGGCGGCCAGGGCGTTCGCCGTGAAGGCGAGGCACTGAACTGCGAGAAGCAACCTCAACGCCCCGAAACGGGACATGACCGCCCGTGGTGAACTCACGGGCGGAAAGAATACCAGTATGTGCCGGGCGACGCGCTCTCGCTCGCGCTCCGCGGGCGCCCTCGCCGATAATGCCGCCATGAGTTACCGCGCCGCCCTCATCCTCGCCGCCCTCGCACTCGGCGCCAGCGGGCGCGCCGCGGCGCAGTCGCCCGAGGCGAGCGACTGGGGCTACTACGGCGGCGACATGTTCGGCCAGCGCTACTCGAGCCTCGACCAGATCAACCGCGCCAACGTCGGCAAGCTCGCGGTCGCCTGGACCTACCGCACCGGAGAGCTCGGCGCCGGCTACTCCCAGGCGCGGCGCCTGACCTTCGAGGCGACGCCGGTGCTGGCATTCGGCCGGCTGTACCTCGAGACCGGCACCAACATCGTGATCGCCCTCGATCCGGTCACCGGGCGCGAGCAGTGGCGCTTCGATCCACACGTCGACCGCACGCGCCGCTATTCCGAGAACACCTCGCGCGGCGTGAGTGTCTGGGCGAGCAGCGACCCGCGCTGGACCGGCCCGTGCGCGCGGCGCGTATTCACCGGTACGATCGACGCGCGGCTCCTGGCGATCGATGCCGACACCGGCCAGCCGTGCGCCGCCTTCGGCAGCGGCGGGCAGCTCGACCTGACGCACGGCATCCGCGTCCGCGACCGGGCCGCGTATCTGGTGACCTCGCCGCCGGCGATCTACGCCAACGTGGTCGTGGTCGGCTCGGCAATCGGCGACAACCGCGCCGCCGACGTCGAGCGCGGCGTGATCCGCGGCTTCGACGCGCTAACGGGCGCCCTCCTGTGGTCGTTCGATCCGTTGCCGGACTCCCCCGCCCACCCGGCCGCCGCCGAATGGAACCTCACCCAGGCCGCCGGCACCGGCGCCGGCAATGCCTGGGGGGTGATGTCGGTGGACGAGGAGCACGCGCTGGTCCTGATCCCGACCGGCTCGGCGAGTCCCGACTTCTACGGCGGCACGCGTCTCGGCAGCAATCGCTTCGCCGACTCGCTGCTCGCCCTCGATGCGCGCACCGGCAAGCTCGTGTGGCACCAGCAGCTCGTGCACCACGATCTTTGGGACTACGACCTGGCGGCGCAGCCGACGCTCGGCGATGTCGACGTCGGGGGCGCGCCCGTGCCGGCCGTGATCGAGGCGACCAAGACCGGCATGTTATATGTGTTCGATCGCACCAACGGCGCGCCGCTGTTCCCGGTGAGCGAGCGTCCCGTGCCGCGCAGCCGGGTGCCGGGCGAGCAGGCCTGGCCGACCCAACCGTTCTCGGCGCTGCCTGCGCTCGTGCCGCAGAAGCGGGTCGAGCCCGACGACGCCTGGGGCCTCACGTTCTGGGACCGGGGCAAGTGCCGCGAGAAGCTGGCGGCGTTGCGCAATGAGGGCATCTACACCCCGCCCGACACGCGCGGCACGCTCGAGTTTCCGGGCTACGCGGGCGGAGTCGAATGGGGCGGCGTGGTGTTCGACGAACAGCGCGGCCGCGTGATCGCCGCCGTCAACGACGTGGCGATGGTGGTGACGCTGATTCCGCCTGCGGAGCTCGAGGCGCAGGAACGCTCCGGTCTCTACAGTCACGCCGAGTTCGGGCGTCAGGCGGGCACTCCCTATGCGCTGCGGCGCGAGCCGCTGCTCTCGCCGTGGGGGCTGCCCTGCACGCCGCCGCCCTGGGGCACTCTGGTCAACGTCGATCTGCGCGCCAATCGGATCGTCTGGCAGGTGCCGCTCGGGTCGACCGAGGGCTTCACGCCCTGGCCTCTGGTGCGCAACTTCGGCATGCCCGGCATGGGCGGCCCGATCGCGACGGCGGGTGACCTGGTATTCGTCGGCGCTGCGATCGACGGCTATTTCCGCGCCTTCGACATCGAGACCGGCCGCGAGCTATGGAAGTACAAGCTGCCCGCCGGCGGCCAGGCAACCCCGATGACCTATCGCGCCGGTCAGGAGCAGCGCCAGTACGTCGTCATCAGCGCCGGCGGGCACGGTGCGCTCGGCACCCCGCGCGGTGACTACGTGATCGCCTTTGCATTGCCGCCGGGCGCGGCGGCGGCGCGCGCAGCCGCAGCGCGCTAAGGACCCGCACCAGGAGCACCGAACCGGCATGCTGTTTCTCATCATCTCGATCGTCATCCAGGCGGGGCTCATCGTGCATGTCATCCGCACCGGCCGCAATCAGCTCTGGATCTGGGTGCTGCTGTTCCTGCCGCTCGCCGGCGGGGTCGCCTACGTGGCTGTCGAGATCCTGCCGGAGCTGTTCCGCAGCCGCACCGCGCGCCGCACCGCACGCGGCTTGCGCCGCGCCATGGATCCGGGCGCCGAGCTGCGCCGCTACGAGAACGAGGCCCGCGTCACGGGCAACGTCGCGAGCCGCCAGCGCTACGCCGAAGAGCTCACTCGCCATGCGCGCTACGACGAGTCGATCGCCCAGTACCAGCAGGCGCTCACCGGCCTCTACGAGCACGATCCCAACCTCATGCTCGGCCTCGCGCAGGCGCAGTTCGCCAAGGGCGAGGCGCGCGCCGCGCGCCAGACGCTCGATGAGCTCATCAAGCAGAACCCGACGTTCCGCTCGCCGGACGGGCATCTGCTCTACGCCCGCGCCCTGGCGGCCGAGGGCGACGTGACCAAGGCGCTGGAAGAGTACGCCGTGCTCGCGCCCGCCTATCCCGGCGCCGAGGCAGCGGTGCGTTACGCACAGCTCCTCGAGGCGCAGGGCCAGCGCGCCGAAGCGCAGCGAGTGGCGCGCGAGCTCCTCGAGCAGGCGCGCATCGCTCCCGGTCACTACCGCCGCGCGCAGCGCGAGTGGCTCGACGCGGCCCAGAAGCTCCTGTAGTCGATTTCAGCGCGCGCGGCGCCGTGGGTGCGGCAGGTCGCGCGGAATCTGCTGCGTGATGCAGTGAATGCTGCCGCCGCCGAGCAGGATCTCGCGCGCCGGTACGCCCACCACGCGCCGCCCCGGGAACAGGCGCTTCAGGCCCGCCGCGGCCCGCCGGTCGGTACGCGCATCGAGCAGCGGCATGACGATCGCGCCGTTGGCGATATAAAAGTTCACATAGCTCGCGGCGAGGCGTTCGCCCGCGACGCGCGCGTGGGTTCCCTTGTGGCGCAGTACGCCGGCCGCCTCCTGCGGACTCATGGTGAGTGGTCCCGGCATGGGGAGCCGCACCACCTTGAGCCGCCGGCCGCGGGCGTCGCGCGCGCCGTTGAGCCGCTCCCAGGCATCGAGCGAGATCGGATACTGCGGATCGCGCCGGTCATCCGGCCAGGTGAGACACACGACGCCCGGGCGCACGAAACAGGCGAGGTTGTCGATGTGGCCGCCAGTCTCGTCGTTGACCACGCCCTTGCCGAGCCAGATGACCGCGCGGATCCCGAGGTAGTCACGCAGCCGTGCCTCGATCGCGGACCGACTCAGCCGCGGATTGCGGTTGGGGTTCAGCAGGCACTCCTCGGTGACCAGCGCCGTGCCCACGCCATCGACGTGCAGCGCACCGCCTTCCATCACCAGCGGTGCGCGGTAACGGTCGAGGCGCTCGATCTCGAGCACCTTGCCCGCCACCTGCTCATCCTGATCCCAGGGGAAATACAGTCCGCCCTTCAGTCCCCCCCAGGCGTTGAAATGCCAGTGTATCCCGCGCACGGTTCCGCGCCGGTCGACGACACAGGTCGGCCCCACGTCGCGCATCCAGGCATCGTCGTGCGCCATCTCGATGAGCCGCACCGCATCCGGCAGCAGCGCGCGCGCGGCGGCGTAGTGTGGTGTCGACACCCCGACGCTGACCGGCTCGAAGCGCGCGATCGCGGCGGCCACCTGGGTGAAGGCGAGCTGCGCCGGCCGCGCGGCTTCGCGCCAGTTGTCAGGCCGCTCCGGCCACAGCAGCCAGCAGCCCGCGTGCGGCGCGAACTCGGCCGGCATCGCGAAGCCGTCCGCCGCCGGGGTGCTGGCCACGGTGCGCGTCATTGGCGCAGCCGGCTGTTGCGGAATCCATAGAACGCGTAGATCGACATGCCGATGATCGTCCACACCAGCAGGCGCCACCAGGTTCCGTTCGACAGGGTCAGCGTCAAACCCAGGCACACCACCGTCCCGAGCGTGCAGGTCACGGGCGCCATGGGCACACGGAACGGCCGGGGCGCGTCGGGGCGGGTACGCCGCAGCACCAGCACGCCGAGGCATACGACGGCGAAGGCCAGCAGGATGCCGATCGAGACCAGGTCCGCGAGTACATCCAGAGGGAAGATGCCGGCGATCGCCGCGGCGCCCACCCCGGTGATCACCGTCGACACGTGCGGGGTCTTGTAGCGCGGGTGGCAACGGCTCATCGACGGCGGCAGCAGCCCGTCATCCGCCATCGAGAGCAGAATCCGCGGCTGCCCGAGGAGCGAGGTGAGGATCACGGAGGTCATGCCGGCGATGATCCCGATCTTCACCGGCCAGCCGAGCCAGGCGAGCTGCGGGTGGGCATCGAGCGCCACCGCCACCGGCGCGGCGACGTTCAGCTGTTGGTAGTTCACCATGCCGGTGAGCACGGTCGACATTGCGACATACAGCACCGCCGAGATCGCCAGCGCGCTGAGGATGCCGAGCGGCACGTCGCGCTGCGGGTTGCGCGCCTCGAGCGCCATGGTGGAGGCGGTGTCGAAGCCGACGTAGGAGAAGAAGATGATACCGGCGCCCTGCAGTACGCCCGTCCAGCCGAAATGGCCGAAGGTGCCGGCGTTGGGCGGTATGTAAGGCCTGAAGTTGCCTGGATCGACGTATTTCAGTCCGGCGATCACCACCACCACGATGATGGCGACCTTCAGGGTCACCATGACGGTGTTGGCGTGCGCCGATTCGCGTACCCCCACGTACAACACCCAGGTCATCGCCAGCACGATGAGGATCGCGGGCACGTTGATGAGGGCGCCGGTCAACTGCAGGTGATCGTGGGCATCGACGCCGACGGGCGCGTTGACCAGGGCCTCGGGCAGGTGAATGTGCGCGTCGTTGAACAGGCTGACCACGTACGCCGACCAACTCACCGCCACGGTCGATGCCGAGATCGCATACTCGAGCAGCAGATTCCAGCCGATGAACCACGCCAGCCCCTCACCGAGCGTCGCGTAGGTATAGCGATAGGCGCTGCCCGGCACCGGCAGGAAGGCCGCAAACTCCGAATAACACAACGCCGCCAGCATGCTGCCGAAGGCCGCGATCGCCAGCGCCAGCGTGATCGCGGGTCCGGTCTGGTTGGAGGCGACCTGGCCGGTGAGCACGAAGATCCCGGTGCCGATCGTGGCGCCGAGGCCAATGGCGGTCAACGCGCCGGCGCCGAGCACCTGCTTGAGGCGGCTCTTGCCGCCGCCCTCCTCCGGATCGAAGGGGCGCACCGCGCACATCTGCCTGAGGAGCGAGGGCCGCGCACCGGCGGCGCCACTCTTATTAACAGCGTTGGACATGCTCTCTCCGCGTAACCCCCCTCGAGGCGCAGCGTCGGGTGAGTCTCTCACACGCGCGCCCCGCCCGGTACGCGGTCCTGCCCGAGGGGGCTGTGCTAGCATTTGCGCGCCCGGCCCGGAGAAGAACCCATGTCCACCCCCGCCAGCCCCAAGGTCGTGCCACCCGCCCAGGGTGCCAGGATCGGAATCGTCAACGGCAAGCTCGCCGTCCCCGACAACCCGATCCTCCCCTTCATCGAGGGCGACGGCACGGGACCCGATATCTGGCGCGCCAGTGTGCGCGTCATGGACGCCGCGGTGGCGAAGGCCTACGGGGGCAAACGCCGCATCCACTGGATGGAGGTGTACGCCGGCGAGAAGGCCAATCGGCTCTTCAACACCTGGCTGCCGGACGAGACCGTGGCCGCCTGCCGCGAGTACCTGGTGTCGATCAAGGGTCCGCTCACCACCCCGGTAGGCGGCGGTATCCGCTCGTTGAATGTGGCCTTGCGCCAGATGCTGGATCTGTACGTGTGCCTGCGCCCGGTGCGCTGGTTCAAGGGCGTGCCCTCGCCCGTCAAGCATCCCGAGAAGGTCGACATGGTGATCTTCCGCGAGAACACCGAGGACATTTACGCCGGCATCGAGTTCGAAACCGGCACGGCCGACAACCAGAAGTTCCTCGAGCTGTTTCGCCAGGCCTTCCCCAAGGCCTACGCCAAGATCCGCTTCCCGGAGAGCTCGGGCATCGGCATCAAGCCGGTGTCGCGCGAGGGCTCGGAGCGGCTGATCCGCGCGGCGATCCAATACGCCGTCGCCAACCGGCGCAAGAGCCTGACGCTCGTGCACAAGGGCAACATCCAGAAGTTCACCGAGGGCGCGTTCCGCAACTGGGGCTACCAGCTTGCCGAGCGTGAGTTCGGCGGCGCCACCTACACCTGGGAACAGTGGGAGCGCACCAAGGCCGCCAAGGGCGAGAAGGACGCCAACGCCGAGATGGACGCGGCCAGAAAGAGCGGCCGCATCCTCATCAAGGACGCGATCGCCGACATCACGCTGCAGCAGGTGTTGACGCGCCCGGAGGAATTCGACGTCATCGCGACGCTCAACCTCAACGGCGACTATCTCTCGGACGCGCTCGCCGCGCAGGTCGGCGGCATCGGCATCGCCCCGGGCGGCAACATCAATTACCTGACCGGGCACGCGGTGTTCGAGGCGACCCACGGCACCGCGCCCAAGTACGCCAACCTCGACAAGGTGAATCCGGGCTCGGTGATCCTGTCGGGCGAGATGATGTTCCGCTACATGGGCTGGCTCGAGGCGGCGGACGCGATCATCACTGCCATGGACCGTACCATCGGCCAGAAGATCGTGACTTACGACTTCGCGCGCCTCATGGACGGCGCCACGGAAGTCCCGACCAGCGCGTTCGCCGACGCGCTGATCAAGAACCTCTGAGCCCGCGGCGCCGGCATGCCGAGCTCGCGCCGCCCGGTCGCCAGCGCCCCGAGCGGCTATTCCGGCACGCCGCTCGCCAGGAAGCTCGGCATCGGCCCGGGCTGTCGCCTGTATCTGCGTGACGCGCCGGACAATTACGCCGCCCTGGTCGCACCGCTCCCCGAGGGCGTACGGCTCGTCAGCCGGATCGGCGCCGCGACCGACCTCATTCACGTGTTCGCGACCCGCAGGGCACAGCTCGAGCGTGCGCTGCGCGCGAGCCTCAGCGCCATGCGCGCCGATGCGGTCATCTGGGTGAGCTGGCCGAAGAAATCCGCGGGAATCGCCAGCGAGCTCACCGAGGACACGGTGCGCGAGCTGGCGTTGCCGCTCGACCTGGTCGACATCAAGGTGTGCGCGGTCGACGACACCTGGTCGGGGCTCAAGCTCGTGGTGCGCAAGGCCGCCCGGGCCGCACTCGTGAGTGCCCGGCGCCGATGAGCAGCGAGGCGCGCACCGCGGCCATCCTCGAGTGGGCGCGCAAGGTGCAGGCAATCGCGCAGAACGGGCTCACCTTCAGCCGCGACCCCTTCGACCGCGCCCGCTACCAGGATCTCGAACAGCTCACCGCCACCATGTTGAGCGCGGAGCTCGGGGCGCCGCTCGCTACGGTGCGCGCGTTCTGGGAAGGCGAGCACGGTTACGCGACGCCCAAGGTGGACGTGCGCGGCGGCGTATTTCGCGGCGCCGAGGTGCTCCTGGTGCGCGAGCGGAGCGATGGGCGCTGGACGCTTCCGGGTGGCTGGGTGGATGTGAACGATGCACCCTCGGCCGCGGTGGCGCGCGAGATCTTCGAGGAGTCGGGTTACCGCGCCCGCCCGGTGAAGCTCGCGGCGCTGGTCGACAAGAACCGCCACCCGCATCCGCCCGGGGTGCACCACATCTATAAGCTGTTCTTCCTGTGCGAGCTGACCGGCGGCAGCCCCGCGACCAGCGTCGAGACCGACGCGGTGGGGTTCTTCCCGGTGGAGGCGCTCCCCGAGCTGTCCTTGGGGCGCGTGATCGCCCCGCAGATCCGGCGGCTCTACCAGCACCAGCTCGATCCCTCCCTGCCGACCGACTTCGACTGAGCCGTGGACTGCGCGCGCCATCTGGTCGCGGCCTTCGCCAACTACAACGCGGAGTTCCGCGCCATCACGCGGCGCGCGCCGCTGCGCTTCGATGCACGCGACTGGAAGGGCAGCCAGCGCGATGCGGTCGAGCGCATCGAGCTCTACGATCGCTTCGTGAACCAGACGGTCACCGAGCTGCGCGGCGCGCTCGGCGCGGGGGCGCTCGACCGCGAGCACTGGCGCCGCGTGCGGCAGGAGTTCGCCGCGCTCATCAGCGATCTCCCGGACCCGGAATTCACCAAGACCTTCTTCAGCTCGGTCACCCGCCGGCTGTTCGGCACGGTCGGTGTCGCTGCCGACATCGAGTTCGTCGCGACCGACCTCGATCCGCTCGCCGGCATCCATACCAGCATCGGCACCAACACCTACGTGAACCACGGCTCCCTGGCGCTGCTGTTCGAGGACCTGCTCGGCGACGTGCGCTTCCGCTCGCCGTGGCGCGATCTCGACAAGAGTATCGCGCACGTCGCTGCCGAGGTACGCGCCTACCTCGACTCCCAGGGAGAGCGGCGCCCGGTGGAGAAGATCGAGGTCATCCGTCCGGTGTTCTACCAGGTGTCGCGCGCCTACATCGTGGGCAGGATCGTGGGACGGGGCCTGCTGGCGCCGCTGGTCATCGCCCTCAAGAACACCGACAGCGGCATGCTGGTCGACGCGGTGATGCTCGCCGAGGACGACGTCAGCATCGTCTTCGGCTACACGCGTTCGTACTACCACGTCGACCTGGAGCGCGTCGCCGAGGCGGTGATGTTCCTGCGCTCCATCATGCCGAAGAAACCGGTGAGCGAGCTGTTCACGGTGCTCGGGCGCGCCCGGCAGGGCAAGACCGAGCGCTACCGCGAGCTGGTGCGCAACCTCGAACGCACCGAGGATCTCTTCACCCACGCCGCCGGGGAGCGCGGGCTCGTGATGGTGTGCTTCACGCTCCCCTCCTTCGACGTCGTCTTCAAGGTGATCCGCGACCGGTTTCCGCCGCCGAAGACGGTGCTGCGCGAGGAGGTGATGGCCAAGTACCAGATGGTCTTCATCCACGACCGCGCCGGCCGGCTGGTGGATGCGCAGGAGTTTCGCCGCCTGCGCTTTCCGCGCGCGCGCTTCGCCCCGGAGTTGCTCGAAGAGCTGCGGCGCGAGACCACCCATACGGTGCACGAGGAAGGCGACGACCTGGTGTTCGACCACGTGTACGTCGAGCGGCGCATGACGCCCCTCAACCTGTATCTGCGCGATGCCGGGCCCGCGGCGGCGGCACGTGCCGCGCTCGACTATGGGCAGTGCATCCGCGACCTCGCCTGTACCAACATCTTCCCCGGCGACCTGCTGCTCAAGAACTTCGGCGTGACACGCCACGGGCGGGTGATCTTCTACGACTACGACGAGCTGTGCGCGGTGACCGACTGCAATTTCCGCGACCTGCCCGAAGCGCAGAACGCCGAGGACGAGATGCGCGCCGAGGCGTGGTTCTACGTGGCGGAGAACGATATCTTTCCCGAGACTTTCATGCGCTTCCTGGCCTTCGGCGAGGCCGAGCGCGCGGCACTCCTGCGCGCGCATGCCGAGATCCTCACCGCCAGGTTCTGGCGCGACGTGCAACAGCGGCTGCGGGAGGGCGAGGTGGTCGAGGTGCTGCCCTACCACGCGCACCGCGTCCGGGTCGCGAGCAGCGGATGAGCAGCCGCGGGCCGTTACCTTCCTGACTTGCTTGCGTCCGGCCGATACCCTATGTAGACTTACTACTATGGGTAAGGGAAATGTCCGGATGTCCCTCCAGACGCTCAAGGTCCTGGAGGCATTCCTGGAGAACCCAAGCGAACAACTGTCCGGTGCCGATGTGCACAAGCGCAGCGGCATCGCCTCCGGCACGTTGTACCCGATTCTTCTCCGGCTCGAATCCGCCGGGTGGTTTGTCAGCCGCTGGGAGGCGGTCGAACCGGAAAGTGTCGGCCGTCCCCGGCGGCGGCTCTATCGCCTGACTCGCACCGGACTCGCGCACGCCAGTGGCGTGTTCGCGAGCTTCGGCCGAGGAGTACCCGCATGAACCAATCTGACACGTGGTTCGATGGGGTCGCCCGGAATCTGGTCCGGCACGCAGCACGCAAGGCTCCCCTGGCGCTCTCAGAAAGACTGGGAGAAGAGTGGCTCGCGGATCTCAGGGCGCGATCGGGCGGCTGGTCACAGCTGCGCTTCGCGCTCGGGTGCTGCTGGGCGACGACGGTGATCGCGAACGAGTTCGGCGCACCGGTGGGCGCCGCTGCGGCCGCGGTAAATAAGACAACTCTGGTCCGGCACGCAGAGTCCGCGCCGGGGTTCTCGCGCCGCGGGACGGTCATCGTGGTGATCGTCGGTCTCCATGTCCTGGTGGTCTGCGTCCTTGCCACGGCCATCGAAGCGCCGAACGTCTTCAAAGTCAGTCCTGCGCGGATCGATGTCAGCTTTCTGCCCAAGCCGGCGGCTCCGGTCCCGCCGACCCCGGCCGATCCGACGCCCGCGAAGGTCTGGCACGACCCTCCCCCGCCCCAGGGACCGACGATCCCGACGGAGCAGACGGTTACGCCGGCGGATCAAATCCCGGAGGTGCAGCCGGCACGCTCCGCCGGATCGGCGCTGCCTAAGTCGGTGAACCGCGTACTGGGAGGACCGGGCGCGGGATTCCCGAACCCGGATGACTTCTATCCAGAGGGTGCGATTCGCCTACGCGAGAAGGGCCTCGCCATGGTCAACGTCTGCGTAGATGGCTCGGGACAGCTCATCGCCAGGCCGACGATTGAGCAGTCCTCCGGCAGCGCCCGACTCGATGGTGCCGCACTCAAGCTTGCCAGGGCTGGGTCCGGGCATTACCGACCCACCACCGAGGACGGCCGGGCGGTGAGCGCCTGCTACCCGCTCCGTGTCAGGTTCCAGTTCAGAGACTAGCCGTCCAGCCCGCAATCGCCGGCGCGGGCGGATGCGTCGGGACGGCCTCTGCGGCCGGCTCCAGTTCCGCCAGCACGCTGTTGGCATGATCCCAGCTGACGAGCTCGTCGAGAAACGTCGCCACGTACGCCGCGCGGCGGTTCTGGTGATCGAGGTAGTAGGAGTGCTCCCAGAGGTCGAGCGCGAGCAGCGCGGTCCCGCCTCGTATCACCGGCGTGCGGGCGTTGCGCGTCACCACGATCTCGAGTGCGCCGCCGCGCCACACCAGCCATAGCCAGCCGCTGCCGAAATGCGCACTCACCGCGGATTTCACCTTGTGCGCGAAGCGCTCATACGAGCCGAAGCACCGGCCCACCTCCTCGCCCACCCGGCCGTGCGCGGCACCGCCGCCGCGTGGCCGCATCGAGCGCCAGAAGAGATTGTGATTCCACACCTCAGACGCATAACGATGCAGGGCGCGGTGGTTGGAACCGGGCTCGGTGGCACGGATCAGGTCCTCGAGCGGCAGCTCCTCGAAGCCGGTGCCGCGCACCAGGGCGCGCATGCGGTCGTAACACACCCGCTGGTGACGCAGGAAGTGGAACACCACCGAGTCGCGCGACATTGCGGGCTCGAGGTCGGCAAAGTCGTACGGCAGCGCCGGGGGTTCGATCTTCATGCAGTTCCTTCCGCGAGCACCGTGTGCCACTTCGACCCGCGCCTCGCGCGGCGGTTCCGCGCGCAGCAATGTTCCGCCTTCCAGAAGAGATCGTCATCAACCGTCCCGGGTCCAACTTCTTCTGTCATTGCGTGGCTACCGCGCCGTTGACGGTAGCGCCAGCGCCCGCGGGGACAGGACCGGGCCCGAGGTTGGCGCGCAGGAATTCGGTGACCTTTCGATACAGGGTCAGTCGCATTTCGGGCCGCACCAGGCTGTGCTCACCGTGCCTGATGAGCACCAGCTCGTGCTGCAGGCCGCGCTTCGACAGTGCGCGGTCCATCGCCTTGCTCTGTTCGGCGAGCACGGTGTAGTCATCCTCGCCGTGCACCAGCAGCACCGGCACCCGGATGAGCTCGACGTGCTGTAGCGGCGACTCGGCGCGCAGCGTCGCCGGGTCGGTGCCCATGGCATCGCCCGCGGAATCCTTGCCGCCGTAGAAGCGCTCGTCGTCGATGGCCATCTGCGACATGTCGGACACGCCCGCGATACTGACCGCGCAACGATAGAGCTGCGGCTCTTTCTCGACGCCGGTGAGCGCGGCGTAGCCGCCATAGCTCCAGCCGACGATGCACATGCGCGCGGGATCCGCGATCCCCTGCGCGATGAGCCAGCGCGCACCGGCCGTGATGTCCTCGTGCATGATGGTGCCCCAGGCCTGATGACCCGCGTCGCGCCACTCCTGGCCGTAGCCGGTCGAGCCACGGAAGTTGAGCTGCAGCACGGCATAGCCGCGGCTGGCGATCACCTGCACCAGGGGATCGTAGCCCCAGTGATCACGCGCATACGGTCCGCCGTGCGGCAGCACCACCGCCGGCAGGCGTTGCCCCGGCTGAGTTCCGGGCGGCAGGCTCAAATATCCGTGGATGGCGATGCCGTTCGCTCCGGCGACGGTGATCGGCTTCATGGGCGCGAGCCGCGTCTCATCCAGGTTGGCGTCCTGCCGGCCGAGCTCGGTGAGCGTGCCGCTCATCGTGTCGAGCAGGTGGTAGCGCGGCGGCATCACGTCGCTGAAGGAGACCGTCACGAGCCTGCTCTGGTCGCGGGTCGAATCGACCACCACGTGGTAGGCGTCGGGCAGCGCCCGCTCGAGCGACTCCTCGATCGCCGCCGCGTGCGGATCGATGAAATGGGTGTGCGGCCGGTCGGTCTCGTAGACGAAGCCGGCGACGTGGTGATCGAGCGGCCACTCGAGGATGCCGCCGACGTCGACTTCCTCGGGCGAGAACAGGAGCTCGAGGGCCTTCGCCGGCGCGTCGAGGTCGATCTGCCACACCGCAGCGCGCCCCTGGTAGGGAGCAAACACCAGCAGGTCGTTCGGCCGTGTGCCGAAGGCGAGCGGATCGAAGCGCGAGCGATCGAAGCGCTTGAATTCCTCGAGCGTATGCCAGGGCGCGTTCGGGCCGCTGCGGGCGATGTAGACGCCGGTGTCGTCACGGAAGCCGTAGCCGAAGCGCACCACGCCGGCGGGATCCGCGGTCCAGTCCATCACCGGCGGGCGCGAGGCGACCTCGAGCTGCAGGTCTCCCTTGTACACGTCGAGCTTATAGACCGAGGGGAAGACGCTGCCCTCGTCGCCGAGCTCGATGAGTACGTGATAGGCATCGTCGGGGAGCCAATGAATGATCCGGTCCTGGAACTGCGAGCGCGCCGCCGGCGGCAGCCGCGAGAAGAAGGCGTTGCGGAAGAGAATGCGCAGGGAGCCGCCGTCGGGGTTGACCGCCAGCAGGCGCGAGGCCGGATACAGCCGCTCGGGCTCCCCGCCGCGAGCGACGCCCTCGAGGTGGCACAAGAGCCGGTCGTTGGTCTTGAACTCGCAATGGGACACCGAAAAGTCGCCCGCGCCCGCATTCAGGATCCCCCGCTCGCGTCCGGTGCGCAGGTCGCGCACCGCGATGTGCAGCCGGCCGCCGACGCTCGTGAGGTACACGAGCTTCGTGCCGTCGGGAGAGAGATGCGGCTCGGCCATGGCCGGACCCGCCGCGAAGACCTCGAGCGGAATATCGGGGCCGGATGGCGTCACGGGGGCGGTGGCACGTGCGGGCAGCGGGGTGCGGAGCGAGGGCGGCAGCGGCGGCACCTGCGGCGCCACGAACATCGGCGACCCGGGACTGCGCGCCGGCGGCGGCGCAGCCGAGGCGCCCTGCGGCACGAGGATCCCCGCTGCGCACAAGGATCGTGCGAGCATCCGCAGGCCGGCCAAGATCGGCACTATCGGCACCTCCTCGCTCACGGCCCCGCGGCGGCGAGCGCCCGGGTGACATCCTCGATCAGATCATCGAGGTCCTCAAGGCCGATCGAGAGCCGTACCGTTCCCGGGGTGATCGCGGCGATCCGCTGCTGCTCGGCATCGAGCTCGCGCCCCCGCATGAGCTGCGCCGGCAGTACCAGAGACTCGGTCGAGCCGAGGCTGGCCGCCAGCGCGAACAGCTCGAGCGCGTCGGCGAAGCGCTGGGCGGCCGCCGCACCACCCGCGAGGTCGAAGGTCACGATGGTGCCAAAGTCACGCATCTGCCGCGCCGCGAGCGCGTGCTGGGGGTGCGTGGCGAGCCCCGGGTAATGTACCCGCGCAACCGCCGCATGTGCGGCGAGCAGCTCGGCGATGCGCTGCGCGCTCCGGCACTGCGCCTGATAGCGCACGAAGTAGCTCTTGAGCCCGCGCAGGATCAGGAAGGCGGCGTGCGGATCGAGCGTGCCGCCGAGCGCGCCGAAGTCGGCGTGCATGGCTCGGATCAGCTCGGCGCGCGCAATCACCGCCCCGCCCATGACATCGCCGGCGCCCGAGGCGTACTTGGTGAGGCTGTGGATGAACACGTCCACGTCGAACTCGCCGTGCTGGTGAAACCCGGCGAAGGTGTTGTCCATCACCGCGAGCGCCTTGACGGCGTGCGCGGCGCGCGTGATCGCGGCGATATCGGCGATCTTGGTCACGGGGTTCGTCGGGCTCTCGAAATACACCAGCCGCACCGGCTGTGAGCCGAGCACGCGCTCGATGCCGGCGGCGTCCTCGATCGAGAGCATGGTGTACGTCACGCCGAAGCGGCCGAGCACCCGGCGGATCAGGTAGCGGGTCGGGTTGTAGGTCTCGACGAAGCAGAGGATGTGGTCGCCGGCGCGCGTGAGCGCGAGCAGCGCCTGGGCGATGGCGCCGACGCCGCTCGCCGTGACCAGGCAATCCTCGCGCCCCTGGAGCTCCGCCAGGAGCTGCTCGAGCTGACGGTTGGTCGGATTGGAGGAGCGCGTGTAGAAGAAACCGGGACGCTCGCCGCGCAGGAACTGCTCGGTCGCCTCGAGGTTCTCGAACTCGAACTTGACGCTCTGGTAGATGGGCGCCACGACCGGGCGGTTGCCGGGCGGCAGCTCGACCTCGGGGGGATGGTTGACGCGCGTCGGCTTCTTCATCGCGGGCCTCACCCCTCGAGCGTGAAGCGGTCGGCGTCGAGGTGCGCCGGGAATTTCTCGCGGAACGCCGCGAGGCGCGCCGCATCCAGCTCGACCGTGACCACCGCGGGCTCGGCTCCGAGCTCGGCGAGCGGTGACCCAAGATAGTCGATCGCCGCGCTGTCGCCCGCGTGCCCGATGCCGTGGCCGTCGTTCCCGACCCGATTCACCCCGACCACGTAGGCCTGGTTCTCGATGGCGCGCGCGCGCAGCAGCGTCCGCCAGGCGAGCGCGCGCGGCGCCGGCCAGTTGGCCACGTACAAGAGCAGCTGGTAGTCGAGCCCGGCGCGGCGGCGGCTGAAGACCGGAAAGCGCAGGTCATAACAGACCAGCGGACAGACGTTGAAGCCGCGCCACGGCACGGTCCAGGCGCGGGTGCCGGCGGTGAAATGCTGGTGCTCGCGGCCCATGCGAAACAGGTGGCGCTTGTCGTAGTGCCGCAGCGCTGCGCCGCCCGGCTCCGCCCACAGCAGCCGGTTGTAGTAGCGGCCGCCGTCGGCCGTGATGACGCTGCCGGTGATGGCCGCATCGAGCTCCTGCGCGAGATCGCCGAGCCAAACGGAAGTCGGCCCAGCGCTCGCCTCGCCGAGGCGCTCGACCTCCATGCTGAAACCGGTCGTGAAGGTCTCGGGCAGCACGACGAGGTCGGTCGCGCCGGCGAGCGGCTCGAGGAGCGCGGCGAACCGCTCGCGGTTGGCGGCGGGCTCGGCCCACACGAGCGGCTGCTGTACCAGCGTGACGCGCAATCGGGTCATGCTTCATCCCCTGCCGAGGCGGGCGGCGAACCCGGCGAGCCGCGCCGCCGCCTGATCGAGCGTGCTGTCGCGCTTGGCGATGCAGAGCCGCAGGCAGCTGAGCGCGGGGGGCGATCTGTAGAACGGCGATAACGGGATGGTCGCGACGCCGGCCTCGGTGAGCAGCCGCTCGGCGAAGGCGAGATCGCCGGGGGGCGCGAACTCGCTGAAGTCGAGCAGCTGGAAATAGGTGCCCTGCGCCGGGGGCAGGCGGAAGCCCGAAGCCCCGAGCGCCGCCCGCAGCCGGTCGCGCTTGGCCTGGAAGAACGGCGCGAGAGCGCGCCAGCCGTCGGGTTTCTCGCCGAGATAGGCCGCGATCGCGTGCTGCAGCGGATTCGCGATGCTGAAGGTGTTGAACTGATGCACCTTGCGGAGCTCCGCGGTCAGCGCGCGCGGCGCCACGCAATAGCCGATGCGCACGCCGGTGGCGTGCAGGGTCTTGCCGAAGGAGAACACCGCGAAGCTCCTCTCCGAGAGCTCCGCGTGCTTCAGCACCGAGTGGTGACGGGCGCCATCGAACACCACGTGCTCGTACACCTCGTCCGAGAGCACCACGATGTCGCGGCCGCGGATCGCCGCCGCCAGCCCGTCGAGATCGGCGGCGCTCGCCACCGTGCAGGCCGGGTTCGCCGGGCTGTTGAGGAGCACGAGCCGGGTGCGCTCGGTGAGCGCCGCCCGTACCCGCTCCCAGTCGTAGCGAAACTCGGGCGGCGCGAGCGGCAGCCGCACGCAGCGCCCGCCGGCGAGCCGCACCGCGGGCTCGTAGGAATCGTAAGCCGGATCGAACGCGATCGCCTCGTCCCCCGGCCCGAGCGCCGCCTGGATGGCCGAGTAGATCGCCTCGGTCGCACCGAGCGTAACGGTGATCTCGGTCTCGGGATCGGCGCCGATCCCGTAGGTCGCAGCGAGCTTGGCGGCGATGCGCTCGCGCAGCTCGAGCAGTCCCTCCATGGGCGCGTACTGGTTGTGTCCGGCCCGCATCGCCGCCCCGACCAGCTCCGTGAGCAGCGGGTCGATGTCGTAGTCCGGGAATCCCTGGCCGAGATTCAGCGCGCCGAGCTCGCGCGCACGGCGCGACATGACGGTAAAGATCGTCGTGCCGATATCGGGTAGCTTGCTCGGTCTCACGGTAGCTCGGGCCAGCGCGTAGCTGTCAGATCTCCGCTTCAGCCGCGGCCATGGCCGCGCCGACCACACCCGCCTGGCCGGCGAAGTGGGCGGGCCGCAGCTGTGCGTCCGAGCGCAGGTGCGGCGCGAACTCGGCGAAGCGCTCGCTCACCGCCCCGCCGAGGATGAAGAGGTCCGGCCACAAGAGGTCGTGCAGGCGCTTGAGGTACTCGTTCACCCGCGCGATCCAGTCGGGGAAGTCGAGCTTCTCGGCCGTGCGCACCCGCGCCGAAGCCCACTTCTCGGCGTCCATGCCGTTGAGCTCGAGATGGCCGAGCTCGGTGTTGGGATAGAGCTTGCCGTCGCAGAACAGCGCCGTGCCGATGCCGGTGCCGAGCGTCACCATGATGACCGTGCCAGACTCGCCGCGGCCCGCGCCCCAGCGCATCTCGGCGATACCGGCCGCATCCGCGTCGTTGAGAAACAGCGCCGGGCGGCCGAGCGCGCGTGCGGCGAGTGCCGCGCCGTCGGTGCCGATCCAGCCATGATCGACGTTGGCCGCGGTGCGCGCCGTGCCCTGCTTGATGACGCTCGGGAAGGCGATGCCCGCGCCGCCCGCCGCTCCCGGCAGGCGCGCGGCGAGCGAGGCCAGCACCGGCATCATCGCCTTGGGAGTGGAGGGCTGCGGCGTGTGCGCCGAGATCAGTCCCCCGACCAGCCGCCCGGAGTCGACGTCGACCAGGCCGGCCTTGATCGAGGATCCGCCCACATCGATACCGAGGACGTTGCGTGTCACGGGCGGCACCTCACAGGTTGGCGGCGGCGGCGAGCTGCAGGTCGCGCTCGCGCCGGCGCTGTTGGTAACCCATCCAGACGGTCGAGATCGCTATGCCGGTCGCGACCAGCAGCACGAGGATGGTGGCGAGCGCGTTCACGTCGGGCGTCACCCCGAAGCGCACCTTGGAGAACACCACCATCGGCAGCGTGCTCGAGCCCGGCCCGGCGACGAATTGGGTAATGACGAGATCATCCCACGAGAGCGTGAACGCCAGCAGCCACCCCGACGCAATCGCCGGCAGGATGAGCGGCAGGGTGATGCGGAAGAACACCTTGAGCGGACGCGCGCCGAGGTCCATGGCCGCCTCCTCGAGCGACTCGTCGAAGCCGGCCAGGCGTGACTGCACCACGACCGTCACATAGGCCATGCAGAAGGTGATGTGGGCGAGCGCGATCGTGACCGCCCCGACGCCCCTCGGCCAGCCTATCAGCTGCGCCATCGCGACGAACAGCAGCAGGAGCGAGAGCCCGGTGATGACCTCGGGCATGACGATCGGCGCAGTCACCATGCCGGCGAGCAGCAGCCGCCCGCGGAAGGCGCCGAAGCGCGCCAGCGCCACCCCGGCCAGCGTCCCGAGCACCACCGCGGCGCTCGCCGCCGTGACCGCAATGCGGATCGAGAGCCAGGCGGCGGTCAGGATCTGCTCGTTGTGCATGAGCACGCCGTACCACTTGAGCGTCGGCGAGTGCGCGGCGTCCCAAACGGTGACCAGGCGCGAGTTGTTGAATGAGAACACGATCATCGAGATGATCGGCACGTACAGGAACACGAGCCCGAGCAGGAGCGCGACGCGCGAGAACAGGCCGCGCGGCTTCATTCCACGGCCTCGAGCTGGCGCCGCTCGACACGTTGGAACAGCAGGATCGGCACGATCAGGAGCAGCAGGATCAGGATCGCGACCGCGCTCGCCACCGGCCAGTCACGGTTCTCGAAGAACTCGTCCGACAACACCCGCCCGATCATCAGCTGGTCGGGGCGCCCGAGCAGCGTCGGGATCACGTACTCGCCCACCGCCGGGATGAAAACCAGGAGCGAGCCGGCCGCGATCCCCGGCAGCGACTGCGGCAGCGTGATCGCCACGAAGGCGCGCCACGGCCGCGCGCCGAGGTCGGCCGCCGCCTCGAGCAGCGCCACGTCATGCTTCTCGAGGTTGGCGTACAGCGGCAGGATCATGAACGGCAGGTACGAGTAGACGATGCCGATGTAGACCGCGAAGTCGGTCTGGATGAGCGCGAGCGGGTGCTGGATCACCCCGAGCGACAGCAGCACGTTGTTGATCACGCCGTTGTTCTTGAGCAGCCCGATCCAGGCGTACACACGCAGCAGGAACGAGGTCCAGAAGGGCAGCACGATCAGCATCAGCAGCAACGGCCGGGTGGCCGGGCCGGCGCGCGCGATCGCGTAGGCCATCGGGAAGCCGATGAGGAGGCAGCAGAGCGTCGACACCGCCGCCACCTGCAGCGAGTAGAGGTAGGAGCTCACATACATCGGATCGGTGAACAGGAACGAGTACGCCGACCAGTGCACCTCGAGGTGCGGTGAGCCGTGGTGCCAGCTGAGGAGCGGCGTGTACGGCGGGATCGCGAGCCGCACCTCGGAGAAGGAGATGCGGAAGACGATGATGAAAGGAATCAGGAACAGCACCAGGAGCCAGAGCGTCGGTACTCCCGCGATCAGCCGCCGGCCCGTTGCTTGCGAGAGGCGCACCGGCATCGCTACTCGGTGAGCACGACCGGACTCGAGCCGTGCCAGGAGAGCCACACCCGCTCCTCGCGGCCGATCGGGCGCTCAGTGCCGCGCGAGACGTTGGGCAGTGTCACCCGCAGCATGCTGCCCGAGTCGAGCCGCACCAGGTAGATCGACATGTCGCCCATGTAGGCGATCTCCCTGACCGTGCCGCTGACCACGTTCTCGGTGCGCGCCGCGTCTGCGCCCCCGGGCGCGGTGCGCGCGATCTGGATCTTCTCGGGCCGGATGGCGGTCCACACCGTGGTGCCGTGGGCGCCGCCGCCGGCACGCTCGGCGCGCACCGTGCAGCCGAGGTCGGCGCTCGTGATGCAGAGTCCCTCGGTGCCGTTGGCGGACACCTGGCCCTCGAACATGTTGACCGAGCCGATGAAGTCGGCGACGAAGCGCGTGGCGGGCGACTCGTAGATGTCGCTCGGCGTGCCGACCTGCACGATGCGGCCGCGATTCATGACCCCGAGGCGCGTGCCGAGGGTCATCGCCTCTTCCTGGTCGTGGGTCACCACGATGAAGGTGACCCCGAGGCGTTGCTGGATGTTGAGCAGCTCGAACTGGGTGTGCTCGCGCAGCTTCCTGTCGAGGGCGGCGAGCGGCTCATCGAGCAGCAGGAGCTTCGGGCGCTTCACCAGCGCGCGCGCCAGGGCCACGCGCTGGCGCTGCCCGCCCGAGAGCTGGTGCGGCCGGCGCGCGCCATAGCCACTCATCTTGACGATATCGAGGATCTCGCCCACCTGGCGGCGGATGTCATCGCGCCCGAGATGCTCCTGCTCGAGGCCGAAGGCGACGTTCTTCTCGACGCTCATGTGCGGAAACAGCGCGTACGACTGGAACATCATGTTCACCGGCCGCTCGTACGGCGGGACCTTGCTCAGGTCCTGCCCGTCGATCTCGATCCGGCCGGTGGTCGGCGCCTCGAAGCCGGCCAGTATCCGCAGCAGCGTGGTCTTCCCCGAGCCCGACCCCCCGAGCAGGCAGAAAATCTCGCCGCGCCGGATGTCGAGCGAGACATGGTCGACGGCGCTGAAATCGCCGAACTTCTTGCTGACGTCGCTCAGTCTGACGTAGGCGGAATCCGCGGAGGCGGCTGCGGCTTGCGAGGCGGCGGGCGTAGGTTGCGAGCTCACGGGGGAACGTTACCTTCCAGTCTTGAATCTCGTCCACATGCGGGTGAGGAGCCGCTGGTATTCGGGGGGCCGCGGGCGCTCGGGAGTCAGCCGGGCGCGCACCTCGGGCGGCGGGTATACGCCGGGGTCGCTCGCCACCGCGGCATCGAGCGGCTGGATCGAGGGGATGACGGCGTTCGCGTACTTGATGAGGTTCGAGTTGCGGGCGGCGATATCCGGCCGCAGCAGGAAATTGATGAACAGGTGCGCGTTGCGCAGGTGCGGCGCGTCGGCAGGGATCGCCAGCACGTCGTAATTGGCGATCGCGCCCTCCTTCGGGATCGAGTAGGCGAGCTCCACGCCCTTGCCGGCCTCCTGGGCGCGGTCGTGCGCCTGCTTGACGTCGCCCGACCAGCCCATCGCCAGGCAGATGTCGCCTCCGGCGAGCAGGTCGATGTAGCGCGACGAGTCGACGTAGCGCACGTACCGGCGAATCGACTTCAGCACGGCCTCGGCGGCCTTGAGATCCTCGGGTGAGTTGCTGGCCGGGTTCCTGCCGATGTAGAGCAGCACGGTGGCGACGACCTCGGAGGGCGCATCGAGGATCGAGACACCGCAGTCGGCGAAGTGCGCGACGACCGCCGGGTCGAACACCATGCGCCAGCTGTCGATGGGCGCAGCCGCCAGGCGCGCGCGGATCTCGCCGCTGTTGTAGCCGACCCCCGAGGTGATCCACATATAGTCGACGCTGTACTGGTTGCCCGGGTCGTAGAGCGCCTCGGCGCGCGCCACGTCCGGGTCGACGTTGCTGAGGTTCGGCAGCAGCGACTTGTCGAGCTTCTGATAGATCTCGGCCTGGATCTGGCGCTCGAGGAAGGCGCCGGACGGCACCACCACGTCGTAGTTGGTATGCCCGGTCAGGAGCTTGGTCTCGAGGATCTCGTTGGAGTCGAATACGTCGTAGTTGACGCGGATGCCGTACGCCTTCTCGAAATCCGCGATCACGCTCGGCTGGATGTAGTCGGACCAGTTATCGACGTTGACGACCTGCTCGGACTGCGACGCCTGCGGGCCCTGAGCTTGAGGACCCGAGCACCCCACGGCGCCGGCCAGCGCCGCCATGCCACAGAGGTAAAGGGACCCGAGCCGGGGAGCGCTACTCACGACTCATTCTTATATATGGGTCCGCCGGTGCAAACAAAGGGCGGCCACCAGACCGGCCTGCCGGCCGGTGGCGGCCGATCAAACATTCAGCAGCAGATGCTCGCGCTCCCAGGAGCTGATCACCTGCAGGAATACCTCGTACTCGGCCTCCTTGACGATGGTGAAGGCCTCGACGAAGGGCTCGCCGAGGAGCTTCACGAGCGGCTCGCTGGCGCGCAGCTCGCGCAGCGCCTCATCGAGCGAGCGCGGCAGGCCGAACGGCAGGTCGTGGGCGCTGCCGACGATCGGGTCGGAGGGCTGGATGCCCTCGATCATGCCGAGGTAGCCGCAGGCGAGCGAGGCGGCGATCGCGATGTAGGGGTTGGCGTCGGCGCCGCCGACGCGGTTCTCGACGCGGCGCGCCTGCGCGTCCGACATCGGCACGCGCAGCCCCGCGGTGCGGTTGTCGTAGCCCCAGTGGACATTGATGGGCGAGGACAGGTAGCGCGTGAGTCGCCGGTAGGAGTTCACGTTGGCGCAGAACAGCGCCATCGCGGCCGGCATATAACGCTGCAGCCCGCCGATATGGCTGAAGAACAGCGGCGACGGCGTGCCGTCGGGGTTGCTGAAGATGTTCTTGCGCGTCTTTATGTCCACCACGCTCTGGTGGATGTGCATGGCGCTGCCGGGCTCCTTGGCGTGCGGCTTGGCCATGAAGGTCGCGTACATCTTGTGGCGCAGCGCCGCCTCGCGCGCCGTACGCTTGAAGAGAAACACCTGGTCGGCGAGATCCATCGGCTGGCCGTGGATCAGGTTGATCTCCATCTGCGCCGGGCCGTCCTCGTGGATCAGGGTATCGATCTCGATGTCCTGGTCCTCGCAGAACTGGTAGATATCGTCGAACAGCGGATCGAACTCGTTGACCGCGGCGATGCTGTAGGACTGACGGCCGGGCTCGGCCCGGCCCGAGCGCCCGACCGGGGGCTTGAGCGGATAGTCGGCATCCTTGTTCTGCTCCACGAGATAGAACTCGAGCTCGGGAGCGACCACCGGATCCCAGCCGCGTTGGGCGTAGAGCTCGAGGACGTTGCGCAACACGTGGCGCGGCGCCATCGACACGCGCCGGCCGTCGGAATAGAAGCAGTCGTGAATCACCTGCGCGGTGGGCTCGGCCGCCCACGGCACCCGGCGCACGGTCTTCGCGTCGGCCTTGAGGATGATGTCGATCTCAGCCGGGCTCATGGCATCGCCGGTCTCGGGCGGATAGTCCCCGGTCACGGTCTGCAGGAACACGCTCTCGGGGAGACGCATGCCGCCGTCCTCGGCGAACTTCTCCGCGGGCATGATCTTGCCGCGGGCCACGCCCGCCATGTCGGGTATGATCGCCTCGACATCCGAGATGCCATGCTCTTTGAAGAATTGTTGGATGCTGCTCGCCATGATTCAGCTCACA
>DATMRG010000139.1:0-10380 GCA_035566495.1 Steroidobacteraceae bacterium
AAGCCGCCGTGTTGGGCGTAGCTCAACGCCGGCACCCCCGCCACCGCGATGCCCAGCAGCAGGGCGCCCATGGTACGGGCAAGTGATCGAACGCTCGGTTTGTTCACAGCTACACCTCAATTCGCCAAGGGCTTCGGCGCATTTGCCGAGGTCCTCGCCTTGTCAGATTAGACTCCCGGTCGAAGGGGCCGTTCAAGCCGACATCCATTAAAACGCGGTCACGTCGGAGTGCGTTGACTCCTTGTCAGAATGGGGCTGCGGCACCCCGTTCCCAAGGCGTCGGTCAAGCCGACCGGCGCCACACCCGGCAAAACAAGGGCTCTGGCGGCGCGCCGTTTTAATCTGCCGTTCAGGTTTCTAGAAGACGAGGTTGATCGCGGCGGCGGGAGTGATGCTCGAGCCCGTATTGCGCCCGGCGACGAAGATGCGCGCGCCGAAGATGACGCCGACGCGGGGGGAAAAGTTGTACTCCACCGCCGGCGCCACCGCCCAATACTCGCTCGAGCCCGACTGCGTGTCGACGAAGGACGAGCCGAGCGCCGCCGGCTGGCTGCCCGTCAGGCGCGTGCTCGAGTTGTGCACCCAGACGAGGTCGGTGGCCAGCACCCAATTGCGCGTCAGGCTGTATTCGGCCGCCGCATCCGCGGTGAACGAGTCGCCGGGATAGACCCGCCCGCGGAATCCGGCGGGCGTACCGTAGACGCTCTGATCCGCGACGCCGGCCGAGCTCGAGATCGCATAAGTCAGATCGAGCCGCACTCGCAGGATGCGCCCGTTGGGAAGCCAGAGATATTCCTGCGAATACCACGAGAAGGCGGTCGTGTAGACGCCCGCGCCGAAGCCGTCGGCCGGGTTACTCAGACGATCGTAGCGTCCGTTCGGAAAGGTCTCGGCCACCACCACCGCGGTCGAGGGGACCCAGCTGCCCTCGTGGAAATTCGTCAGTCCGTACTGTACCTGCGCGGCGAGATCGCCGACGCCGGGCGATGAGCTCTCGGGCGCGCCCGCCGGCTCGTCATAGAAGAAGCGCGGCAGGACTCCGACAGACACGCGGTCGGTGAGCGCATAGATGAGATAGGAAAGCGACCCGATCTCGTGGCCGCCGGCTGCGGGTTGATGCCGGCCGTTCGCGTCAAACCGGCCGTTGCTGATGACGTCGAAGAGATACGGCTCGACGAGCGCGTGGCCGGCGGGGAAGCTCGAGGCGTTCGGCGCGAGTAGCGGGCCGGTCCACCAGGCATCCGCGAGCGCCTGGCGCTGCGGCGGCTGCGGCTCGGACGCGGCGTCATCGGCGGGCGCCGCCGCACTCGCGCCGGCCAGCAGCAGGCACAACGTCCACGTTGAGAACTGCGTCACACTGTGCATGCCGTTAACTTTCCGTAACAAAGGTCAGCGCCCCTGAAGCTGCGACGTTGTTAACGCCCATGCAGCCGGCCTTGCGGCTGAATACCGGCCACACAACCTT
This sequence comes from Steroidobacteraceae bacterium, assembly GCA_035566495.1. GTDB lineage: Bacteria > Pseudomonadota > Gammaproteobacteria > Steroidobacterales > Steroidobacteraceae > 13-2-20CM-66-19. Next base: position 1,466 of record DATMRG010000139.1, read on the forward strand.
GCTGAGGAGGATCTGTCCATGAATAAGTCGATTCGTACCGCTCTGATGGCTTCGGTCGTCGCCGTGACCCTCGGCGCCATGGCGGCGCCCGCCCTCGCCGACACGCAGTGGCAGAAGGACCACCCGCGCCGCGAGCAGGTCAACAACCGCCTCAAGAACCAGAACAAGCGCATCAAGCAGGAGCGCAAGGAAGGCGAGATCACCAAGGCGCAGGCCCGGCAGCTGCACAGCGAGGATCATGCGATCCGCCAGGAAGAGCGCACCATGGCGAGCACCAACGGCGGCCACATCACCAAGACCGAGCAGAAGGCGCTCAACCAGCAGGAGAACCAGGTCAGCCAGCAGATCGGCAAGTGAGCTGAAATATCGGGCGACACCGGGCGGAGCGTACGGAGCGCGCTCCGGCCCGGCGACCCGCTTCTTGCTGCCGGCCTCATCCCTCACACCTTGAGCGCGAACGGTGTGAAATTCGTGTCGCGGTCGTAGTAATCCTCCTGCTCGGCGCGCTTGAGAAAGGCGACGATCCGGTAGGTAAAGGGCGTCGCGATCACCTCCCAGAGCGTCTTCAGCGCGTACTGATCCACCGCCACCGACCACAGATCCGTCCCCGCCCAGAGCCCCGCGAACGCGATCGTGTAGAACAGCGCCGTATCGACCAGCTCTCCGCACACCGTCGAGCCGATGAGCCGGGTCCATAGCCAGCGGCCGTTGGTCCAGATCTTCATCTTCGCCAGCACGTAGCTGTTGACGAACGAGCCGCACCAGAAGGCGATGATCGAGGCGCAGACGATGCGCGGCGTATTGCCGAACATCTCCTCGACCGCCGGCTGCCGGCTGCGCCAGAAGTCGGCCGGCGGCAGGTACACGATCACCGCCGCCATGAGGGCGGCGAAGGCGAGCGCCGCAAACCCGCTCCACACCGCGCGCCGGTCGCGCGCATAGCCGTAGACCTCGGTGAGGATGTCGCCGAACAGGTAGGAGATGGGGAAGAACAGCACGCCGGCCATGAAGGTGCGCGGGCCGAGCCACGGCAGGGTGACCACGGACACCTTGGCGGCGCCGATCAGGTTCGCGCACAGGAGGACGCACACGTAGGCGCCGAGGATCAGGTCGTAGTAGCGATAGCTCCTCACCCGGCGCGCCCGTCTGAACGCGCCGGCGCCGCGGGCAGCACGGTGCCCGAGAGCTCGCCGAAGCCGATGCGGCGGAACGGCGGCCGCTGGCACCACGCGCGGAAGGTCACGCGGTCGCCGTCCTCGAGAAAAGTCCGCTGCTCGCCGTCCCCGAGCGCAACGGGCCGCTTGCCCCCGGCGCCCAGCTCGAGGAGCGAGCCGGCCTCACCGGGCGCCGGCCCCGACTGCGTGCCGCTGCCGAAGAGATCGCCCGGCTCGAGGTTGCAGCCATTGACCGTGTGGTGGGCCACCATCTGCGCCACGGTCCACCAGGAGTCGCGGAAGTTCGAATGTGACAGGCGCTCGGGCGCGCGGCCCGCGGCGCGCATGCGGGCCGTCTCGAGCCACACTTCGAGCTCGAGGTCGAAGCCGCCGGCGCGCCGCACCTCCGGGTCGTCGAGGTAGGCAAGCGGCGGCGGCTCGCCCGCCGGCCGGGTCCACGGCGTGCGAAACGGCGCGAGCGCCGCCAGCGTCACGACCCAGGGTGAGACCGTGGTCGCGAAGTTCTTGGCGAGAAACGGCCCGAGCGGCTGGTACTCCCAGGACTGGATGTCGCGCGCCGACCAGTCGTTGAGGAGACAGAGCCCGAACACATGTTGCTCGGCCTCGGCGAGCGGCACGGACGTGCCGAGCTCGTTGCCGCGCCCGATGAAGATCCCGACCTCGAGCTCGTAGTCGAGACGACGGGAAGGGGCTAGCTCGGGGCGCTCGGCGCCCGCCGGCAGCACCTGGCCGGCGGGCCGCGTGACGTCGAAGCCCGCGACGCGCAACGACGACGACCGCCCGTGGTAGGCGATCGGCACCCACTTGTAGTTGGGCAACAGCGGATTGTCGGGGCGAAACAGGCGGCCCACTGCGGTGGCGTGATGAATCGAGGCGTAGAAGTCGGTGTAGTCGCCGACCGCCGCGGCGAGCGCGTACTCGGCCGCGGCTTGCGGCACGAGCAGCCCGCGCAGCCGCTGCTCGAGCGCGCTGCCGGCGCGCAATGCGCCCGAGAGCGCCTGGCGCAGCGCCGCCGCGGTGCCGGGCCCCGCGCCCATCAGGCCGTTGAGCGTCCCCTCGCCCGCCGCAGCCAGCGCCTGCGCGGCAAGTCCGGTGAAGGGCCCTGCGGCGTGCAGCGCTCCGAGGTCGAGGATCTCGGCGCCGATCGCGACACCGCCGCGGAAGGCCTCGCCGCTCCCGCTGCGCCTGAACACCGCGAACGGCAGGTTCTGGATCGGGAAGTCGCTCGCCGCGGTGTTGGCGGAGGGCACCCAGCTCGTGAGCCCGGGGTCGTGCGTCGCGTCGACTGCGGTCATGGCAGCTAGTGTGCCAGCTGGGTCACACGCGGCGCCGCTTGCCGGGCGCAGCGGCGCCACCGCCCGTCGCGCGGGCGCGCCGTGGGCGGGCGGGAGGCGCGTTGGGGAAATTCTTGGGCAGATCCCGCCACACCCGGCTGTAGTCGCCCTGCAGCAGACGCGACTCGAGCGCGAAGCGCGTCGGTCGGATCACGGCGCGGGTCTCGAACATGAACGCCATCGTGCCGGTGATGTGCGCCGGGCGCGAGGTGTCGGCGCGCAGCGCCTTCGCGTAGGTCGCCGCATCCGGTCCGTGTCCGCTCATCGAGTTGTGGAGCGACGCGCCGCCGGGCGTGAAGCCCTCCGCCTTGGCGTCGTAAGTACCGGTGACGAGGCCCATGAACTCGCTGGCCACGTTGCGGTGGAACCAGGGCGGCCGGAACGTGTCCTGCATCACCAGCCAGCGCGGCGGGAAGATCACGAAGTCGATGGTGTCGACTCCGGGCGTATCGCTCGGCGACTGCAGCACGAGGAAGATCGACGGATCGGGATGGTCGTAGCTCACCGAGCCGATGGTGTTGAAGCGGCGCAGGTCGTACTTGTACGGCGCGTGGTTGCCGTGCCAGGCGACCACATCGAGCGGCGAATGTCCGATGCGCGCCCTCCACAGCCGCCCGGCGAATTTCTCGAGCAGCTCGAAGTCGCCCTCGCGGTCCTCGAACCAGGCGACCGGTGTCTCGAAGTCGCGCGGATTGGCGAGACCGTTCGAGCCGATGGGACCCAGGTCCGGCAGACGGAACGGCGCCCCGTAGTTCTCGCACACGTAGCCGCGCGCCTCGCTCGCCAAGAGCTCCACGCGGAAGCGCAGTCCACGCGGAATGACGACGATCTCCTCTGGCTCAGCCTCGATCACGCCGAGCTCGGTGGCGAAGCGCAGCGCCCCAAGCTGCGGCACGATCAGGAGCTCCCCGTCGGCATTACAGAAGAAGCGCCCGCCCATCGAGCGGTTGGCGACGTACCAGTGGATGCCGCAACCGCTCTGCAGCTCGGGCGAGCCGTTGCCGGCGACGGTCACGAGCCCGGCGACGAAGTCGGTGGCCGCCCGCGGCACCGGCAGCGGATCCCAGCGCAGCTGATTCGGCGAGGGCGCCACCTCGTCGAAGCGACTGACGAGCCGCCCCGCGTCGAGCGGCGCGAAGCGCTCGTGCACCGCGGCCGGGCGGATGCGGTACAGCCAGCTGCGACGGTTGGTATGGCGTGGGGCGGTGAAAGCGGTGCCGGAGTACTGCTCGGCGTACAGCCCGTACGCGCCGCGCTGCGGTGAGTTACGGCCCTGGGGCAGCGCTCCGGGCAGCGCCTCGCTCGCGAAGTGATTGCCGAACCCGCAACTGTAACGCAGCGGCGCGTTACCGGCCTGCAACGCCTTCGGGCTCTTGGTGCGTCTCGCCATCACGTTCCTCGCCGCAGTGCGCACGGGCGCGAGCCGCTATTCTGCACGGCCTACCTGCTAACATGAAACGCGTGATGAGACTCCTGGCATTGGCCGTGGCGGGCGCGCTCTCCTATGCGGCGCCGGCACAGGCCGACTCGCCCGCGGGCGCCGCGTTCGCGCCGGTGGCACATTCGGCGCTCGTGACGGTCGAGGGTGTGGTGGCCGCTGATACCCTGGTGCTGCGGGTGCGCCGTAGCGCCGATCGGCAGCCGGTGGCGGGCGCCGAGCTGAGCGTGAGGGTCGACGGCCGCAACGTCCCGGCGACGCCGCGCCCGGAGGGCACCTGGGGCGTGCCGCTGAAGGACCTGCCGAAGCTCCCCGGGAAGCTCTCTATCGAAGTCGCCCACGACGGCGTGCGCGAGGTGCTCGACGGGCAGCTGCCGGGGGGCGCGGCCCCGGGCCCGGCCGCGGAGTCCCGGAGCGTCGTCAGCACGCTGATCCACAAGCAGATGTCCTGGTGGATCCTCAACGTGGTCATCGTCCTCGTCGGCGTCATCGCCGTCTCGCGCCGCATGTCGTGAAGCGGCCGGCGCGCGGCCGTTACTGTGCCGTGAGCTGCGCGACGTAGCGGTAGAAGAAGCGATTCCACTTGTAGAACTCGGCGACCGCGAGCCGCTCGTCGCGGCCGTGGGCGCGCACGTCATCCCGATCCACGGCGACCCCGCCGAAGGTATAGGTCGGCAGTCCCGCCGCGAGCGTGTACTTCGCGTCCGAGGCGCCCGGATCGAGGATCGGAATCACCTTGGCCTCGGGCCACGCCTGCCGCGACAACTCATCGAGTGCCTTCATCACGTCGGGCCGCAGCGGTGCCGGTTTGACGGCCTGCTCAGCGGTGCCGCGATCGGAGATCGAGCCGTCGTCGGCGATGTAACGCACGGTGATCTGCGGGTCGTTGAGCACCTTGACGAGCGTCTGGCGGATCTCTTCCTTGGAATGGCCGGGGAAGATGCGGCAGTTCACCACCGCCTCGGCGCGCTGCGGCAGCGCGTTGTTGGCATGGCCGCCCGCCAGGCGGGTGGCGACGCAGGTCGTGCGGGTCATCGAATAACTATCCGGATCGCGCGACAGGCGCGCGAGCGCCTGGGCGTCGGGCGGGGTCTTGAGGATCCCGCGCATATCGTCTGCCTCCTGGCCCTTGGCGACACCCTGCGCCATCTGCTCGAAGTAGCCGCGATTGACGCCGTTCAGCTCGAAGGGGAACTGGAAGCGCGCGAGCCGGGTGAGTCCGCGGGCCAGCTGATAGATGGCGTTGTCCTCGCGCGGCACCGAGCTGTGGCCGCCGCGGTTGGTGACGATCAGCTGGTAGTCGGAGTAGAGCTTCTCGGCGGCGATCAGACGCGCCACGCGCGCCACGCCGTGCTCCGACATGACCGACCAGTCATCCTGATTGAGCACGAACTCGGCGTCGATCAGGTCACGATGGTTCTTCAGGAGCCAGCTCACGCCGTTGCAGCAGCCACCCTCCTCGTCGGCGGTGAACGCGGCGATGATGTCGCGGGCCGGGTGGTAGCCATCCTTCTTCATGCGGATGAGCGCGGCCGCCATCACCGCATCGCCGTCCTTCATGTCGATGGTGCCACGGCCGTAATAGAACCCGTCCTTCTCGACGAATTTATACGGATCAGTGCTCCAGTCCTCGCGCCGCGCCTCGACCACGTCCAGATGTCCGATGAGGAGCAGCGGCTTGCGCGCGCCGCTGCCGCGCAGGCGCACCACCAGGTTCTTCTTGCGTTCGTTGGGTCCGAGAAGCGCCAGGTCCGCGGCCGGGAAGCCGGCGTCGCGAAAGCGCTGCGCGAGCGCCTCGGCGGCGGTCGTGACGTTGCCGGTCGAGTCGCTGGTGTCGATCTCGATCAACTGCTTGAGGACGTCGTGGGCGAGCCGGTCGTAGGCCGCATCGGCCGCGGGCGGGGCGTCGGCCGCCAGCGCCGCCAGCGGCGCGAGCGACACGAGGGCGACCAGCGCCATCCGTGTCCGCATCAAGTGCCGCTCTCCATCACCAAGAGGCGCACCGACCCCGGAGCGATGGACGGCCGGGGATGGGGCTGCTCCGCCGTCGCGGGCGGCGGCGGCGAGAAATCCGCGGTCACGAGGAACACGCGGTGCTTCTCGAGGTCGAGCGCCATGGTGCGGGCGCCGCGCTGCGTGGGCGCCGACTGCACCACCTCCGGACGCCCCGACTCGCCGATACGCACCACGGTCAGCACGCCCTCGCCGCAGGAGGCGAACGCGAGATCGGTCCCCGGATCGAAGGCGGCGGCATCGACCCCCGCGCCGATCGGCGCGGTGCCGAGGAGCTTCCCGGAAGCGGCGTCCACCACCGCCATCAGCTTGTTGCCGCACACCGGCATCAGGCGCCCGTGCCGCGCATCGATCGCGAGCCCCGAGGGCTCGTCGCACCCCGCGAGCGGCCAGACCGACCGGACCGCGACTTTCTGCGGATCGAGCGCCGCGAGACTGTTCTTGTCCTCGAGATTGACGTACACGTGGCCCTTGGCGTCGGTGGCGGCGAACTCCGGCTTGGCATCGACCGCCACCGTGCCGACGACCTCGTCCGTTTTCGCGTCGATTGCGGTGACGTTGCGCCCGCGGCCGTTGAAGGTGAACACGCGGTGCGTCGCCGGATCGTAGAGGATCGCGTCGGGGTTCTCGCCCGTGACCTTGATCTCCTTGAGGCGCGCCAGCGTCTTGAGATCGAACACCACGACGACGTTGCTGCGTCCGGCGCTCACGTAGCCGCGGCCGAGATCGTCGGCGAGCGCGATGCCGTGCACGCCGGGCGTGTCGGGAATCTCCCCCACGACGGTCAGCTTGTCGCCATCGACCACCACGACGCGCGTGCCGTGGGACACGAACAGTCGATGGCCCTTCTGATCGTAGAGCAGATAGTCCCAGCCCTCGTCGCCTGGGAGCGAGACCTGGTGGGTGATGCGGTAGTGCGGCGTGTCGGCCGCCTGTGCGGCACCGAACGGGGTCAGACATACGAGCGACAGCAGCAGTCGCGGGAACAGGCGTTTCATCGCTGGAGCCTCCGTTGCATCGAATCAGTGGATCAGCCGCGCGCAGAGGTCGAGCAGCGGCCCGGGCAGGAGGCCGAGCACCAGCACGGCGAGCGCATTGAGCCCGAGCGCGAAGCGCACGCCGGTCGCCCGTGGCGCCGGCGGCAGCGCCTGCGTCGGCGGGTCGAAATACATGAGCTTGATCACCCGCAGATAATAGTAAGCGCCCACCACCGACATCGCGGCCGCGATCACCACCAGCCACAGATGGTTGGTTTCCCACAGCACCTGGAAGATGCGCAGCTTTGCCCAGAAGCCGACGAACGGCGGCACACCGGCGGTCGAGAACATGAGCACCATCATGGCGAGCGCCAGCATCGGATCGCGCTGATACAGGCCCCTGTAGTCGTCCAGGCGGTCGGCCTCATAGCCCTTGCGGCTCGCCAGCAGGATGACGCCGAAGGAGCCGAGCGCCACCAGTACGTAGACCAGCGTGTAGTAGAGCGCGGCGCTATAGCCCTCGGGCGTGCCGGCGACGAAGCCGAGGACGATGAAGCCGACGTTGGCGATGGTCGAGTACGCCAGCATGCGCTTCAAATTGGTCTGCACGATCGCCACGACGTTACCGACCACGAGCGTCAGGACCGCGAGCGCCGCCAGCATCTGCGACCATTCGCCCACAGCCCCGCCGAGGCCGTAGGCCAGCAGGCGCAGGGCGAGTGCGAAGTAGGCGATCTTCGGCGCCGTGCCGATGAAGAGTGTCACGCTGGTCGGCGCGCCCTCGTACACGTCGGGCAGCCACATGTGGAACGGTACCGCGCCGAGCTTGAAGGCGACGGCGACCACGATGAAGCTGAGGGCGAGGATCAGGCCCGGATTGACCGGCCCGTGCAGCCGCGCGGCGATCTCGCCGAGGTCGAGCGTGCCGGTCAGGCCGTAGATGAACGACATGCCGTAGAGGAGCGCCCCCGAGCCGATCGCACCGAGCACGAAATATTTCATCGCCGCCTCGGCGGACACTCCCGAGTCGCGGTCGAAGGCCACCAGCGCGTACACCGAGAGTGCCAGCAGCTCGACGCCGATGTAGAGGGTCAGGAGACTGTTGGCCGAGACCAGCACGAAGATGCCGAGGAGCGCCGTGAGCGACAGCACGTAGTACTCGCCGCGCTGCAGCCCGCGATTCTCCAGGTAGGCGCGCGAGTAGAGCAGCGCCACCGCGACGATCAGGAAGCCCGCGAGCTTGAGCGCCCAGCCGAGCTCGTCCGCCACGTACATGCCGTCGAACAGCAGCGTGCGTTGCGCGACCTCGCCGTACTGCACGGTGAGCGCGGCGCCGAGCGCCAGCACCAGCAGCGTCAGCGTCGGGGTGAGCCCGCGGCGGCGCTCGCCGGCGAACACATCGACCATGAGTACAATGCAGATGGCGGCGACCAGCCAGATCTCCGCGATCGCGGGCGCGAGGCTCTGGAGACTCATCGGGTTCGCGGGCATGGGCGCTTCACAGTTTGGTGGCGATCGCCTGGGTGAGCAGATGGTGGATGGTCGGCTGCATCACCTTGAGGAGCGGCGCGGGCCAGATCCCGACCAGGAGCACCGCCGCGGCGAGCGAGCCGAGCACCACGAGCTCGCGCGGGTTGAGATCCTCGAGCGCCGCCACCTTGGGATTGGCGACGGCGCCGAACACCACCCGCTTGACCAGCCACAAGGTGTAGCAGGCGCCGAGGATCAGGGTCAGCGCCGCGAGCGCTGCGTACCAGAAGCTGGCGCGGAAGCTCGCGATGATCACCAGGAACTCGCCGACGAAGCCCGAGGTGCCGGGCAGCCCGGTGTTGGCGAGCGCGAACAGCACCATGAACGCCGCGAACACCGGCATGGTGTTGACCACGCCGCCGTAGTCGGCGATCTGGCGGCTGTGCACGCGGTCGTAGAGCACCCCGACGCACAGGAACAGCGCCCCCGAAATCAGCCCGTGGGAGAT
>DATMRG010000140.1:0-5222 GCA_035566495.1 Steroidobacteraceae bacterium
GCTGGTGGTGGCTCGCGGCGTGGTGTCTGTGGCTTGCGGTCATGCTGGTGATGGCCTGGGCGTGGCCGGCGTTCATCGCACCGCTCTTCAACCGTTTCTCGCCGCTCGCCGATGAGGCGCTCAGGCAGCGGATCGAGGCGCTGCTCGCGCGTTGCGGCTTCACCTCCAAGGGCGTATTCGTCGTCGACAGCTCGCGCCGCTCGAGCCACGGCAATGCCTACTTCACCGGCATCGGCCGCAACAAGCGCATCGTGTTCTTCGACACCCTGCTCGAGACCCTGGGCCACGGCGAAGTGGAAGGCGTCCTGGCGCACGAGCTCGGACACTTCCGTCTCAGGCACGTGCGCAAGCGGCTGCTGGTATCGGTGGCGGCCGCCTTCGCGGGGCTTGCGGTGCTTGGCTGGCTGGCGACGCAGGGCGGCTTCTACCGCGCGCTCGGCGTCCCGAGACCCTCGGCGCAAGCGGCGCTGCTGCTCTTCGTGCTGGTGGTGCCGGCGTTCACCTTCTTCCTGACGCCGCTCGGCTCACTCTGGTCGCGCCGTCACGAGTTCGAGGCCGACGCGTTCGCGAGTCACAACGCGAGCGCCGCGGATCTCGCCAGCGCGCTCGTCAAGCTTCACCGCGACAACGCCAGCACGCTGACGCCGGATCCGCTTTACGCCGCCTTCTACTACTCGCATCCGCCCCCGCTGGTACGCATCGCGCGCCTGCAGGAGCTGTCGGGTACGGCATGAGCGATGGTGCACACAGCGGGCCGGCGAAACCGGGCCGCTGGTAAAGTGACCACCGTGCAGTCGGAGCGACTCGGGGGAGTCGTCAATGCGCCGTCGCGCCACCTGGAGTCTGGCCGATCACGCTGTACTTGTTGGTCAGCCAGAACACATCGAAGGGCCGCACCTGCGCCTGAAAGGCGTAGGCTTTCACTGCCGGATCTGCCTCGACGATTTGTTGCGCCTGCTCGAGTGACTCGGCCTCAAAAACCACCAGGGCCGTGTTGTCCCAGTAATCACCTCCCATGGCGCCGGCCAACACGGCACGCCCAGCTCTCAGCTGCTGCTCCCAGTACTGGCTGTGCCCGTCCAGAGCTTGATCGACTGTCGGGTCGGAGGGCCATTTTCCGGTGGCCTTCCACTTGAGGTAGATGTCGGTCCGCAGCCTAAGGAGCACTACGTAACCGGAGATCTTATGGGGATTGGCGCTGCCGAAAGCCTGCCCGGCAGGAGGCGTGGTGTCTCCCGCGGCCGTGCCCAAGAAGCCCAGCGCGGCCAATACGAACGCCCATGCTGACTTCGGCATAACCCCTCCGTAATTCCCGGCGCGTCTCTACGGGATGTAGTAGAGATCGATGGACTTGCCGACCCGCTCGACCGGCTTGTAGGCGTTGAGCCAGGCATAGTCGCTGAGATTGCGGGTGCGCGCCAGCTGCGAGACCGCCACCCAGCCGGTGGTCGGCTGGTGCGGCGGCAGGATCACGAGCGGCGGCAGCGGCTCGCGCGTCAGATCGGCGGTGCCGCGGTAGGCGAGGCTCAGGCGCGGAATCCCGAGCTCCGCCGCCCGCTTCTCGAGACGCCGCAGGTCCTGGCCCCAGTCGAGGTCCGAGTCGACCAGCACGCGCTCGGGATGCGCGACGGTCTCGTTGAAATAAGCGAGATAGTCCGGCCAGACGGCCCAGAGCGTCGAGAACTGCCAGGTGAGGAGCGCCGCGAGCACCACGGTGCCCAGCGCCGCGTGCCGCCGATTCTGCATCCGGCGCAACGCGCCCCAAGCGCGCGTCACGACCCAGGCGGCTCCGAGCGCGAGCAGCGGGTAGAGGATCAGCACGTGGCGTATGCCGATGTTGATGTGGCTGAAGCCGCTCGCGAAAACGAGGATCGCCACGATCAGCACCGCGGGCGTAATGCGCCAGTTGTCGCCGCTCTTCCAGCCCTCGCGGGCGAGCCAGACGACACCGGCGCTGCCGGCCGCGAGCAGCGGCAGCGGCGTCTTCACCGCGAGCGCGACCAGGTAGAAGTACCACCAGCCGGTCATGCGCACCTGCCCGAGCAGGTACGCGAGGTGCCCCGTGTCGTTGTGGGCCTCTACCGCCACGATTCCGTTGAGCAGATCCTTCAGCTCGCGCGGCAACCACAGATGCCCGAGCGCGACTCCGAGCGCGTGCTCCGCGCCGCGCTGCTGGAGGAGGTAGTGCACCGCCCAGTCGAAGCGGGCGTCGACCCGCACCTCGTTCGGCGCGCGGATGCCGTAGGCGAGAAACAGCGGCACGAGCGCGGCGAACGCCGCGAGGGCGAGCTCGGGCGAACGCAGGCGCCACGTGGCCGCGCGCGCCGAGGGCGGTACGCGTCTCGCGAGCGCCCAGTGAGTAGCCCCGAGCGCCAGCAGTGACATACCGATGTAGGGCACGGCCGAGAACTTGGTCCCCACCGCAAAGCCGCTCGCGAGCCCGAACAGCACCGCGGTGCGCCAGTTGGGCGTATCGAGCCAGCGGTCGAGCGCATAGAGGGCGAGCAGGATGGTCGCGGCCGCCGCCACATCGAGCGTAGCGAGCCCCGCATGCCCGAGTATCGGCGGCACCGACAGGAGCAGCAGCACCGCGAGCAGCGCCGCACCCTCGCCGGCGAGCATGCGCCGCGCCCAGAGCCACGTTACGAACAGCAGCAGCGCGAGAAACGGCAGGGCCCCGGCACGGGCGAGCGTGAGATAGAGGTCGTACTTGCCGCCCTGGTACAGGATGTCCTCGCCCTCGGTCACGCCGCTCGGCGGCGGCGTGCCATAGGAATGTGCGCCGGCGAGCCAGGGGCCGAGCGCGAGCAGCACGCGGCCGATCGGCGGGTGCTCGGTGTCGTAGTCGTAGTAGCCGCGATCGAGCAGCTCGACACCTGCGGCCAGATGCTCGGGCTCGTCCCAGGTCGCGAAGAACACGTGCCAGGTGCTGGCGACGAGCGCGCACGCCCCGAGCACGATCAGCGCGAGCGCCACGCGCGCGGCGGGCGTGGCACGCGCGACCGGCGCAGGACCCGGCTCAGCCACCGAAGGGGTGCCGCAGCAAGATGGTCTGGTCGCGCTCCGGGCCGGTCGAGATCATGTCGAGCGGCACGCCGGTGAGCACCGCGAGCCGCTCGAGATAGCGGCGGGCGTTGCCCGGGAGCGCTGCGTAGTCGGTGACGCCGACCGTCGATTCGCGCCAGCCCGGCAGCTCCTCGTAGACCGGCTCGATGCCCGCGTAGCCCTCGATCGTCAGCGGCGGCTCGGGCGTTACCACGCCGTCGATGCGGTAGCCCACGCCGATGCGGATGGTGTCGAGCCCGTCGAGCACGTCGAGCTTGGTGATGCACAGTCCCGAGACGCTCGAGTTGACGATCGCGCGCGTCAGGGCCACCGAGTCGAACCAGCCGCAGCGGCGGCGGCGCCCGGTCACCGAGCCGAACTCGTGGCCGACGCGCGAGAGGTGCTCGCCGTATTCGTCGAACAGCTCGGTGGGGAACGGCCCGGCACCGACACGGGTCGTGTAGGCCTTGACGATGCCGAGTACGCCGTCGAATACGCGCGGGCCCAGGCCCGTGCCGGTGGCGGCGAAACCCGCCGTGGTGTTGGAAGAAGTCACGTAGGGATAGGTGCCGAGGTCCACGTCCAGCATCGCACCCTGCGCGCCCTCGAACAGCACGTTGGCGCCGGCGGCGCGCAGCACGGCGAGCGCGCCGGTCACGTCGGTGACGAGCGGCGCGAGCCGCTCGGCCATCGCCAGCTGCGCATCGAGGATTTTCTGGAAGTCGACCGCGGGCAGCCGGTAGTAGTGCTGCAGCAGGAAATTGTGGAAGTCGAGCACCTCGCCGAGCTTCGCGGCGAAGCGGTCGCGCCGGAACAGGTCGGCGACCCGCACAGCGCGGCGCGCGACCTTGTCCTCATAGGCCGGCCCGATCCCGCGGCCGGTGGTGCCGATGGCGTTGGCGCCGCGGGCACGCTCGCGCGCCTGATCGAGCAGCACGTGCGAGGGCAGTATCAGGGGGCACTGGGGTGAGACGGCCAGGCGCTCGAAGACCGGCACGCCCTGCTCGATCAGCATGTCGCTCTCGGCGAACAGCGCCTCCAGCGACAGCACCACGCCGTTGCCGATGAAGCAGCGCACGCCCTCGCGCAGGATCCCGGAGGGTATCAGCGACAGCACGGTCTTCTTGCCGCCGATCACGAGGGTGTGGCCGGCGTTGTGCCCGCCCTGGAAGCGCGCCACCGCCGCGGCGCGCTCGGTGAGCAGGTCAACCACCTTGCCCTTGCCTTCATCGCCCCACTGGGTGCCGATGACGACGACGAATCTGCCCATGCGTGCCTACCGCGCCAGGAACAGGATGATCACGCCAACCAGCATGCTGCCCAGGCCCGCGACGCGCAACTCGCGGTCTCGCACCTCGCAGAGGCGCGCCAGGGCGCGCTTCACGCCTTGCGGGTTGATGAACGGGGCGAGGCCTTCGAACACGAGAAACAGGCCGAACGCGGCCGCGAGGTCCGTGAGATTCACGCCGCCGGCTTCACTTGGTGCCGCGGCGCTTATCCGGGTCCTTCAGATACTTGAAGAATTCCCCGTCGGGAGTCAGTACCAGCAGGTCCCCGTCCTTGCCGAGGGAGCGCTCGTAGGCCTGCAGACTCCGGTAGAAGGCGTAGAACTCCGGGTCCTTCGAGTAGGCGCGCGCGTAGGTCTGCGCCGCCGCCGCATCACCCTCGCCGCGGATGTGCAGTGCCTCGCGCTCGGCGTTGGCGAGGATCTCGGTGCGGCGCCGCTCGGCCGTGGCGCGAACACCGGTGCTGGCGCTCTGCCCCTCGGCGCGCAGCCGGCCGGCGGTCTTGGCGAAGCTCTGCTTCATGCTCTCGAAGACGCGCGCGGCCACGTCGTCCGGCAGATCGATGCGCTGCACGCGCACGTCGACCAGCTCGACCCCGAGGCCGGCGCCGCTCTTGCTCGCCTGCCCGAACATGTCGCTCGTGATCCCGGCGCGCTCCGCCGAGACGATCTGCTGGAGCGTGCGCTGCGCGACCACGCTCTTGATCCCGTCCTTGACGATGTCGGAGAGGCGCTCGCCGGCGAGCACCTCCTTGCCGCCGGTCGCCGTGAAGTACTGCACCGCGTCCTTGACGCGCCACTTGATGTAGAAGTCGACGATCAGCCCGCGGTTGTCGTTGGTGAGGAAGGTCTCGCCGTTGTAAGACTGCGAGAGGATGCGCCGGTCGAACTT
>DATMRG010000141.1:0-10368 GCA_035566495.1 Steroidobacteraceae bacterium
CGATGCGGTCAAGGCGGCGGTGGCCGAGCTGCGCGACGGGCCACTCAAGGCCCACGGCCTCGGCATCGAGCAGTCTTTCGACGCCTCGCTGTTCATCCGGCGCGCGGTGCGCCTGCTCACCGAGAACCTGGTAGTGGGCGCACTGCTCGCGCTGGCGGTGGTCTGGTGGTTCATGCGCGAGTGGCGCGTGACGCTCCTGATCGCCGCCACCATCCCGGTATGCCTGTGCGCCACCTTCGTCACGCTCGACCTCTTCGGCCGGAGTCTCAACGTCATCTCCCTCGCCGGCCTCGCCTTCGCGGTCGGCATGGTGGTCGAGGGAGCGATCGTCGTCTCGGGCAACGTCGTGCGCCTGCGCGAGGGCGGCATGCCGCTCGATGAGGCCTGCAAGAAGGGCGCGCAGCAGGTCGCGGGCGCGCTGGTGGCCTCCACCGCGACCACGATCGCGGTATTCGTCCCGGTACTGTTCCTGAAGGACGTCGAGGGCCAGTTGTTCGGCGACCTGGCACTCACCATTTCCATCGCGGTCGCGATCTCCATCGTGGCGGCACTCACGCTGCTGCCGGTGGCGCTGAGCTTTGCGCTCGACCGCCCGCTGCGCCCGAGTGGCTACGGGCAGGGATGGCCTCGCCTCACCGAGTGGGTGCTGCGGGTCACCGCGACGCGTACCCAGCAGTTCGCCTGGATCGGGGGCCTGCTGGTCGCTCCCTTGCTACTCGCCTGGTGGCTGTTGCCACCGCTCGACTATCTGCCGCCCGTCAAGCGCGCGGCCATCGACTCCTTCTTCGACTTCCCGCCCGGCATGAGCCCCGAGGCCGTCAACCGCGAGCTGCTGCCGACGATACTCGAGCGCATGCGCCCGTACATGGAGGGCAAGCTCGAGCCGCATCTCAAGAACTGGTACATCCTGACCTGGCCCGGCGGCGGCACCATCGGCGCGCGCGTCATCGACGAGCGGCGCATCGGCCAGCTCGAGGCGCTGGTGCGCGACAGGATCACGGTCGGTCTCCCCGACACGCGCGTCTTCACCGTCGAGGGGGATCTGTTCGGCGGGATCGGCGGCTCGGCGCGCTCGGTCGGGATACACCTGCAGAGCGAGGACTCGGCGGCCCTGAACCGCGTAGCCCTCGAGGGGCGGACGCTGCTCGAGAAGATGTTTCCGGGCGCGCCCATCCAGAGCTTCCCGAATCCCGAGGATGTCTCGCTCGAGCTGCATGCCACACCGGACGACCGGCGCATCGCTGAGGTCGGTTGGGATCGCGCCACGCTCGGCACGGTCGTGCGCACCGTCGGCGAAGGCGCCTGGCTCGGGGAGTATTTCGACGGCAAGTCGCGCCTGCCGATCATCCTGCGCTCGAGCGAAGGCACCACGCCCGAGGAGCTCTCGAATGCTCCGCTCATGACACCCTCGGGGCTCGTGGTGCGCCTCGGCGACCTGGTGCAGCTCTCTACCGCGCTCGGACCACCGGCGATTCGGCGCCTGAATCACCGCCGCGTCGTGACCCTCACCATCGATCCGCCGGCGACCCTGTCGCTCGAGAAGGTCCTGCACACCATCGACACCCAGGTACTGCCGCAGCTGAAAGCGCACTTGCCGGCCGACGGCTCCATGCGCCTCGCCGGAAGCGCCGACAGCCTGAGCGAGACCCTCAGCACCATGAGCCGCGTGTTTGCGCTCGCGCTCGTCGTGCTGCTGCTGCTCATGACGGTGCTGTTCCGGTCCGTGCGCGACAGCGTCATCGTGCTGCTCACGGTGCCGCTCGCCCTGGTCGGCGGCGTGATGGGGCTCAGGCTCCTCGACCTGGTGAAGTTCCAGGCGCTCGATCTGCTGTCGATGATCGGCTTCGTCATGATGATCGGCGTCATCATCAATCACGCCATCCTGCTGGTCGCGGCGGTGCGCAGCGTCGAGCGCGAGGGCGCGCCGCTCGAGGAGAGCATCCGCGCCGGCCTGCAGCAGCGGCTGCGCGCGATCCTGGCGAGCACCCTCACCGGCGCCCTTGGAGCGTTGCCCATGGCCGTCAACCCGGGGCCGGGCAGCGTCATCTATCGCGGTCTGGCCGCGGTCAACATCGGCGGCGTGGTGATCAGCCTCGCCTTCAGCCTGGTGCTGATCCCGGCGCTGATGCGACTGCTGGCGCGCGAGCAGCAGCCGGCGCCGGCCGCAGCGCCCGCCGCCGCCTGAGGTCACCATGAATCGCACCCACGCCCCGCACCTGACCGTTCGCGTTCTGGCCGCCGCAGCCGCGGCCCTCGCCGCCGCGATCGCTGCCGCCGCCGACTCCGCCGACGCGAAGCGGGCCGTGGTCGAGGTGGGCACCGTGAGCATCAAGCCGGTAGCGGTGGCGAGCTGGATCCCGGGCTCGATCGTCAGTCGCTCGGATGCCCGCATCGCGACGGTGATCGCCGGACGGGTCACGTGGATCGCCGAAGTCGGCACCCGCGTGCGCCAGGGTGACGCCCTCGCCCGCCTCGACGATACGGTCTCGCGGCTGCGGCTCGAGGACCTGCGGGCGCAGGTGGCGCGCGCCCGTGCCCAACGCGACGTGGCGAGCTCACAGCTCGAGCGCTTCAACCGCCTCGCGGCGACCAAGGTGCTGAGCGCGAGCCAGCTCGACGATGCACGCGCCCAGCGCGACGTCTCGGCCGACGACGTGACGCGCGCCGACGCGCAGCTGCGGCAGGCGCAGTACGAGATCGATCAATCGGTGATCCGCGCGCCGTTCCCGGGCATCGTGAGCGAGCGTTTCATCCAGCGCGGCGAGTATCTGCAGACCGGAGCCGCGACGGTGCGGCTCGTCAACACCGAGGACGTCGAGGCACGCGCCACCGCCTCGCTCGTCCTCGCCGCCAACGTCCACGCCGGCCAGGCCGTCGCCGTGCGGGATCACGGCGTCGAGAAAGCCGGCAAGGTCCGCACCGTGGTTCCGGTGGGCGATGACCGCTCGCGGCAATTCGAGGTGCGCGTCAGCGTGCCGAGCGCCGAATGGCTGGTTGGCACCCCGGTCGAGGTGAGCCTGCCATCGAGTGCCGCGCGCACCGCCGTCATGGTGCCGCGCGATGCGCTCGTGATCCGGCAGAACCGATCGTACGTACTGCGGGTCACCCGCGCGGATACCGTCGAGGAGCTCGACGTCACGCCAGGCATCGGCGTGGACGACAGCGTCGAGGTGCGCGGGGCGCTCTCGGCCGGGGACCGGCTGGTGATCCGCGGCGGCGAGCGCCTGACCGCGGGCCAGGCCGTGCGCATCATCGATCCGACCCACCACACGGCCCAGGCGCATCCGGGCTGAGGGGCCTCACGCGCGCGTCGGCGTAGCGCTCAGGCGCCGCTCAACATCCGGGCGATGGCTGAGAACGAGCGCGCGGTCGCAATGTCCGCCGCGGTCTTGCGATCCTTGTTGCGCAGGCGCGTGCTTGCGCCCGCCTCGAGGAGCCTGCGGACCAGGGTGTCGTCACCGTTGCGGCTCGCGACGATGAGCGCCGTGTCGCCGGCGCCGTTCTGGGCATCGAGACTCGCATGTCGGGCGAGCAGCCGCTCGAGCGACTCGGCACTGCCGGCATTCACCGCGAGCATGAGCGCGGTATCGCCGTGCGCGGTCCGCGCATCGACACTCGCGCCCTTGGCAAGGATCAGGTCCATGACCGGCGCGGCGCCGGCGGCGCTCGCGGCCGCGAGCGGACTCACGCCGTCCGCGTCGGAATGATCGGTGCTCGCGCCGTGCTCGAGCAGCACCCGCACGTTCTCGAGCCGGCCGGCGCGTGCCGCGTACCACAAGGCGGTGCGGCCGGGCTTGTCGACACTCTCGGTCGCGGCACCCGCTTCGAGCAGCGCCCGCACGCCATTGGTATCGGCCGACCGGGACAGGATCATGAGCGCGGAGCTACCGTAGGCGTCGCGCGCCTCGAGGTGCGCGCGGGCGGCGACCAGCGCCCGTACGATCGCGCCGCGCCCGCTCTTGGCCGCGGCCACGAGCGGCGGCTCGGGGTCCTGGGCGGTGCCGTCGGCCGCCGCCCCGTGCGCGAGCAGCGCCGCGACGACATCGGCGCGACCCTCACGGGCCGCGATCAGGAGCGGCGAGTTGCCGTGTGAATCGCCGCGCGCCGGCTGGGCACCGGCCGCCAGCAGCGACTCGACCGCTGCCGGCGGGCCGCTCAGCACCGCGACGCTGAGCATCGGCAGACCCTCGCGCGTCGCGGCGTTGGAATCGGCTCCCTTCGACAATACCGTCCGCAGGAGCTCGGGACCCGGCCGGGAGGCCGCGACGGCCAGATCCGGCCAGCCCGCATACAGGTCGCGCTGCGCCCGTTGCACGCTGGTCGGCGGGCTCTCCGCTTCGACCGCGTGGCGCGCCAACGCCGTCGCGCCCCTGGCCCGCAGCCGCGCGGCCACGTCCGCGGCGCCGCGCTGCTCGGCGAAATCGAGCGCCGACCAGTCCTGTGCGTCGCGGGGTGCGACGCTCGCGCCGGCCGCCAGCAGCCGGTCGACGACGTCGATCCGACCGCTCTGCGCGCCGTTCATCAGCGCGGTATTGCCGGCGCGGTCCGCGGCGGTCACATTCGGATGCGCGGCGAGCAGCGCCTCGACCGCCGCCGGCTCGCCGCTGCGCGCCGCGAGCATGAGCGGGGTAGTGCCGTGCTGATCGGCGGCATCGACCGGTGCGCCGCGGCGGATGAGCAATGCGATCGCCGGCGCCGAGCCCGCCTGCGCGGCACGCGCGAGCGCGCCGCGGCCAAATTCGTCACGGACCGCCACCAGCGTGGGATCGGCGAGCGTCTCGAGGCTCGGCAGGTCAGCGCCCGCCGCCGCCAGCCACAGCGCCTCGCGCCGCACGGCCGGATCCTTGAGCTGTGCCGAGGGCAGGAGGCTCGATGGCAGCTCCTGGCGGGCCGCGGTCGTCCCGGCCGGCGGCGCCGGCGCGCGCAAGCCGAGCTCGCGTGCCCGCGCCAGCCAATGCTCGGCGCACTGCGCATCGGGCGGTGTCGCATCCGTACACAGGCTCGCCAGACTGAACGCGGCATGCGCATTGCCCCGGGCCGCCGACTTCTCCAGCCACGGCCGCGCCGCGGCCGGATCCGGCGGTCCGCGCAGCCCGTTGAGATAGAACACGGCCAGGAGATATTGCGCATCGACGTTGCCGGACTCGGCCAGACGCTGCAGCGCGTTCGCCGCCGCGTTGAAGTCCTTGAGCCGGATGGAGGCTTTGACGCCCTCGAGCGGGTCGGCCGGCCGCGACACGGGCAGCGCCGTACCCGCGGCCAGGAGCCCGAGCAGCGCCAGCGCGCACTCAGGCCGTGCCATGCTTGGTCTCGACCACGATGCCGATGCGCTTGAGGAACTCGGACGGCAGTACGCCGCCAGCGCTCACGATCACCGCGTCATTGCGTACGTTGACCATCGCGCCCTCGTGCTCGAGCGCCACCGCCTGGGATCCGATCCGCTTGACGCTCGACTTCATCAGCAGCTGCAGCTGCCCGCCGCGCGCGGCGCTCTGGATGCGCTCCTTGTTGCGCGCCTTGGCACGATCGAAATCGGCGCCGCGGTAGGACAGCACCACTCCCCCGCCGCAGGACTCGGCGATGGACGCCGCCGCCTCGAGCGCGCTGTCGCCGCCGCCGACGACCAGCACCTGTTGCCCGGCATACTGCTCCGGATCGATCAGTCGGTACACCACCTTCGGCAGCTCCTCGCCTGGAACTCCGAGCTTGCGCGGCGTGCCGCGCCGGCCGATCGCCAGCAGCACGCTGCGCGTCTGGTAGGTGGTCTTGCTCGACTTGACCGTAAACGTATCACCGCTGCGGGTGACGTCCTCGACGCGCTCCCGATAGTTGATCCTGATTGCGGTCTTGCGCTCGGCCTGCTGCCAGAACTCGAGCAGCGCCTCCTTGCTCGTCTGGCGGAAATTCACCTTGCCGAGGAGCGGCACCGTCGCCGGAGCCGTCATGACCAGCTTGCCGCGCGGATACTGGAACACTGCCCCGCCGAGGGATTCCTGCTCGAGCGTCACGTAGCGCATGCCCTTCGATTTGGCGGTGAGCGTGGCCGCGAAGCCGGCCGGACCTGCGCCGACGATCACGACGTCGAGGATGCCGTTGCCGCCGCCGCCGCGCCGCGCGGCGATGGCTTCGACGGCCTGCTTGCCCTGCTCGAGGGCGTTGCGGATCAGGCCCATGCCGCCGAGCTCTCCGGCGATGAACATGCCGGGGATCGAGGATTCGAAGCTCGGCGTCACGACCGGGATGTCGACCCCGCGGCGCTCGCTGCCAAATACCAGCGTAATGGCGTCGACCGGACAGGCGGTCTTGCAGGCGCCGTGTCCGATGCAGTCGCCGGGGCTGACGAGCACGGCACGGCCGCCGACCAGCCCGAGCACCTCGTGGAACTCCTGCTCGGGGCAGGCCTTGAGGCATGAGCCGCAGCCGATGCAGCGCGCCGGGTTGATGTGCGGATGAATCGAGGCCGGCTCGGCCGCACCGGTCCTCCCCTGCGCCTCGAGGCTGCGCCGCTCGAGGCGGCGGCGCCGCAGCACGTGCCACACCAGCAGCGCGGCAGCGGGGATTCCGTAGATGAGATAGGTCAGGGCATCCATCGGGCCAACACCAACACCCGCGCGGCGAGCACCTCGTGTTGCAGCGCGCCGGCGCAGGTGCGTCATTCAGCCCACAGATCGCCGGCCTGCTCTGTGACCTGGCTCACAGGACCGCGGGGCTTTCCGGGCAACTCTAACAATATGAGAGGGTGTTGTAATCGCCTCGTGCCAGTCCGTGCGAGAGTGCAGCCTGCGGGAATCGGCCCGCAGTGTCGGCAATGTAAGACGCTGTCGGTCGCTTAAGACAACGTTACGCGCGGGCCATCCGGCGGTACGCTGGCGCCGACAGCCAGGGAAGTCCCGGCCACCGGGGAGATGTGTCATAGGTATCGTCTGGTTCATCGCCGGGCTTGCGATCGGCGTCGCCGTCGGTTGGTTTGCACCGCGGTTGGGGCCGTACACCCGCGCGCTACCGCGCGCGCGTGCGCCGTATGTCATTGCCGCCGGCCTCATCGTCGCCTTCGCCGCGGCCGCGGCGCTCATGCATGCCGCCGTTTCCTCGCGTCGCATGAGCGGCGGCCCGCCGCCTGCCGCCGTCCCCGCCGCGGACGGGGCGACGCCCGCCGCGCCCTCGGCGCAGTCCATGCAAGCCGCGATAGCGGGACTCGAAGCACGTCTCGCACGTGGGGGCGGGAGCGACGCCGACTGGGAGCTGCTCGCGAAGGCGTACGAATTCGTGGGCCGCACCGATGACGCGCGCCGCGCCCGCTCGCACATCGTGAGCGCTTCCCCGGACCTCGCGACCCTCATGGCCGCGGCCGAGGCGGCCGGCGCTGCGCCCGGACCCGCCACCGCTCCCTCACCGGCGGCGGCCCGCGGCGTCGCGCCTTCCTCGCCCAGCATGTCGCTCGAAGAGCTCCGGCGGCATGTCCAGACCCATCCGGACGATGCGCCTTCCTGGCTCGCGCTCGCCGAGCTCTATCGCGAGCGGCACGACGATCCGGCAGCGCGCGACGCTCTTGCCCGGGTGGTGGCCCTGCACGGCATGACGGCGCAGTCCTGGGCCGATTACGCCGACGTGCTCGCCTCCCTCGCGGGCGGCTCGCTCTCGGGCCCTGCCGGCGGCGCGATCGATCAGGCGCTCGCGCTCGACCCCGCCAACCCCAAGGCCCTCTGGCTCAAAGCGAGTCAGGCCCACGAGCAGCATCACTTCGGCGACGCGCTCACCTGGTGGCACAAGCTCCGTGCGGTGCTGCCCGCCGATTCGCCCGATTTGCGCGTCATCGACGCCAACATCGCCGAGGACACCCAGCTCGGCGGTCCCGTTCAGTCCGGCACGGCCCGCGCGAGCAACTGAAGGACCGGCCCCGTCAATGTCAGGACGCGCGCGACAGACTGAGGAGCTCGAGACCCTGGCGGTTCTGATCGCCAGCCGTGGAACCGCGGGCGCCGCCCCGCGCCCCACGGCGGCCCCGCCAGGCCCGTCGCGCAGCGCACCGACTCCGCGGGCGCCCACGACCGCCGCGCCGGCTGCCAGGGCGCCGGCGGCGCCGCCCCGGCCGCGCGCCTCGCCATTGGCGAAACCAGAGTTGCCCGCCAAAGGGCTGCTGAGTTTCGACCGGATATTCTTCGCCGCCGCGGTGCTGCTGCTGTGCGTCGGCTTCGCAGCGCCGACCGAGCGCTATATCACCCCGACGCGCGGCCTGGGATACGCCCTCGGCATCATCGGCGGCAGCCTGATGCTGCTCCTCCTGGTGTACTCGCTGCGCAAGCGCTGGAGCTGGCTCGGCTTCCTCGGCTCGACGCCCGCATGGTTCCGCTTCCACATGGTGCTGGGCGTCCTCGGACCCTTGTGCATTCTCTATCACTCGAACTTCGGCACCGGCGCAACCAACAGCAACGTGGCGTTGTTCTCGATGCTGACGGTCGCGGGCAGCGGCTTCATCGGGCGGTACTTCTATGCGCACGTGCACTACGGGCTCTACGGGAGAAAGCTCCAGCTCAGTGACCTGCGCGCCGGCGCCGACAAGCTGCACGGTCTCTCGGGCAGCATGAGCTTCCTGCCGGAGCTGGTCGGCCGCATCGAGGCGGCCGAGCAGCGGCTGCTCGACGCCGGACCGCACATCGCGTTGCTCGGATTTGCGAAGCCGCTGGTCGTCGGCCTGGCCACCGTCCGCGAGCGCTGGCGGCTGCACCGCTACCTGCGGCGCGCGCTCAAGGCGGGCGCGCGCACCTCGCCGGTACTGAAGATCGAGTACCGACGGCTGACGCGCACCGCGCGCGCCTACATCGACCGGCGGCTGGCCGCCACCAAGCGGGTGGCGGAGTTCGCCGGCTATGAGCGCCTGTTCTCCCTGTGGCACGCCCTGCACATTCCGCTGATTTTCATGCTGATCATCGCCGCGGTGATTCACGTGATCGCGGTCAACGTCTACTGACGACCGCTCCACTCACATGCGGGAGGGGCGATGGCTGACGCTGCTGCTGGTGGGACTGCTGCTGGACCTGGCGCCGGCACAGCGCGCTGACGCCGTGAACCCGGAGACGCTCCTCATGCCTGGCAAGCTGACCACCGCGCACGCCAAGTTCGAGGAGCAGTGCACGCAGTGCCACGACCGCGCCAGCGCCAACCCCGGTGCGCGCCAGACGCAGCTGTGTATCGGCTGTCACAAGGAGATCGCCGCCGACATCCAGCGCCAGCGCGGCTTCCACGGCCACCTGCCGGCAATCGCCACTACCCAGTGCGCCGCCTGCCACTCCGAGCACCAGGGGCGCGGCGCCGACATCATCAAGCTGGTGCCGGAGCAGTTCAATCACGAGCTGACCGACTACCACTTGCGCGGCGCGCATGCCAGCGTGCCCTGCGCCAGCTGCCACCTCCCCGGCAAACACTATCGCGACGCCCCGAGCGACTGCCTCGGCTGCCACAAGAAAGAGGAGCCGCACGAGGGCCGGCTGGGGCGTGACTGCGCTGCCTGCCACGACGACGGTGCCTGGCGTCACGTCCGCTACGACCACGACAAGACCGCCTTCCCGCTACGCGACAAGCATACGGAAGTCGCCTGTGCCGCCTGTCATTTCGGCAACCGCTACAAGGACACGCCGAAGGATTGTGTCTCCTGCCACGAGCCCGACGACGTGCATGGCGGCAAGCGCGGCGTCAAGTGCGCCGAGTGCCATACCACGAAGTCGTGGAAGACCCAGAAGTTCGATCACGAGAAGGAAACCGGTTTTGCGCTGCTCGGCGTGCACAGCCGCATCGCCTGCAACGACTGCCACCGCAGCGGCAACCTCAAGGACAAGCTGCCCAAGGACTGCTTCGGCTGCCACCAGGGTGAGGATTCCCACGCCGGCCGGATGGGCCGCGAATGCGGCAAGTGCCACGGCAACGACGAGTGGAAGCCGGCGAGCTTCGATCACGAGCGCGACGGCCACTGGGCGCTCGAGGGACGCCACCAGAAGATCGCCTGCGAGGCCTGTCATACCGCCCCGGTCGCGGCGCAGAAGCTCACGACCGACTGCCTCTCGTGTCACCGCCCGAACGACGCGCACGCCGGCAAGCTCGGACGCAAGTGCGAGCAGTGCCACACGCCGGCCGGCTGGCGCAGCAGCGTTGCTTTCGATCACGACCTGACGAGCTATCCCCTCCTCGGCCTGCACGTCGCGGTGCCGTGTGAGCAGTGCCACCTGACGCGCCAGTACCGCGACGTCGGCCACACCTGTATCGATTGCCACCAGCGCGACGACGCGCACCACGGCAACCTCGGCAAGGACTGTGGCCGCTGCCACTCGCCCATCGGCTGGAAGGTGTGGCGGTTCGATCACGGCAAAGAGACCG
>DATMRG010000142.1:0-3378 GCA_035566495.1 Steroidobacteraceae bacterium
CACGGCGCGGCGGCCGTGGCTGTCGGCGGTCTTCACCAGCACCTGGGTGACGACCGCCAGCAGGCTCTGCGCCAGGAAGCTCTTGGTCTGCTCGCGCTCTTCGACCGGCAGCGCATCGATGATGCGGTCGATGGTCTTGACGGCGCCGGTGGTGTGCAGCGTGCCGAGCACCAGATGGCCGGTCTCGGCCGCGGTCATCGCCATCGAGATGGTCTCGGCGTCTCGCAGCTCGCCGACCAGGATCACGTCCGGGTCCTCGCGCATCGCCGCCCGTACGCCTTCGGCGAAGCTCGGGATGTGGGTGCCGAGCTCGCGCTGGATGACCTGACTCTGCTTGCTCTCGTGCACGAACTCGATCGGATCCTCGAGGCTGATGATGTTGAGCTTACGGGTGGAGTTGAGGTGATCGATCATCGCCGCGAGCGTGGTCGACTTGCCGGTGCCGGTGGAGCCCGTGACCAGCACCATGCCCTGGTGGAAGTCGCACAGCTTGGTGACGATCGCCGGCAGACTGAGGCTGGCCAGCGTCGGCACCGTGGAAGGAATGGCGCGGAAGGTGGCGCCGATCCCGGTGTCCTTGCGATACACGTTGACGCGGAAACGGCCGCCTTCGGCGGACACGTAGGAGAAGTCGAGGTCGTTGCCCTTGGCGAAGTGGTCGTTCTGGTTGGTCGTGAGGATCTCGCCGATATAGCCTTCGAGCTCCCCGGGCCGCAGGTCCCGGAACTTGATCGGCAGCAGGTCGCCGTGCATGCGCAGCATCGGCGGCACGCCGACCGCGAGGTGCACGTCCGAGCACCCCTGCTGCGTGCCGAGCTTCAGGAACGCATCTATACGCGCCACGCGACCACTCCGGACTAAGGTCTGCCGATCCCCTGTTTAGCCCGCCGCGGGCCGCAGGATCAACAGCTTGAAGCTGGAAATTTGACGTAACGCACGAACTTTCGCAAGGCGGGAGCGGCGTTTGCGGCGCTTGGCCCGAGGGCGCCCGTACTGTGCGCTGGTTAACGGAATCGCTCGAGCGCGCTCCGCAGCTCGTCCATCGTCTGGAAGCGCTTGTTCTTGTCGACCGCCATCGCCTTCATCACGAGATCCGAGAGGCCCGCCGGCAGGTTCGGATTGAGGTCCTGGGGGATGCGTGCCTTGCCCTGCACGTGCTGGTACATGACCGACATGTGATCGCCGCGCGAGTAGGGCGGCACGCCGGTCACCATCTCGTAGAGCATGACGCCGAGCGCGTAGATGTCGGCGCGCTCGTCGACCTTCTTGCCGAGGATCTGCTCGGGGGCCATGTACTTCGGCGAGCCGATGACGTAGCCGGTCTTGGTGAGTTGCGTGTCGCCCTCGCGCTGCGCAGCCGCGACGCCGAAATCGACGATCTTGAGCAGCCCCTCCTGGTTGATGAGCACGTTGGCCGGCTTCAGGTCGCGATGCACGATGCCCTGCTGGTGCGCCACGGTCATGCCGGTGCAGATATCGATGCCGAACTGCATGGCGCGCTTCAAGTCGACCGGCTTCTCGTTCACCACCTCGCCGCCGAGCGTGTGCGAGGGGAAGTACTCCATCGAGATGGCGTAGTTCCCCTGGATGTAGAGGAAGTCGTAGATGCGGATGACGTTCTTGTGGGTGATCTTGCGCGAGTAACGCAGCTCGTGGACGAAGCGCTTCATCACTTCCTCATCCCCTGAGACGTTCGGGTTGAGGAACTTGAGGATGAGGCGCTCGTCGACCACCGTGTCCTCCATGAGGAGCACGGTGCCGAAGGCGCCGCGGCCGATGCGGTCGATGTACTTGTAGCGGCCCTCGAGGATGTCACCGGGCTTGAGCGTCCCGATGTCGAGGCGCGCGGCGGCCGTGGCCGCGGCCTCCGCCTGCCGCCGCGCCTGATCGTTGATCACCACCGTGCGGGTCGGGTCGGGGGCGGAGGACTGTGGCGGCCGCACGCCGCCCTGCGCCGCGGTGGGCATACCCGGCGGCGGGAGCGGTGAGCTCGGCATGCCCGGCGCCGGCGTGGCGATGCCGGCGATGCGGTTGTCGAGCTCGTTCATGGCAGCCGCCGCCAGGCGTGCGATGGTCTCATCCTGCGAGCCGGCCTGCGCCTGCAGCTCCTTGCGCACCTGGTCGGCGTGGCTCTCGTCGGCCACCTTGGACAGCGCCTGCATGGCCTCGATGCGGATCTCGCGCTCGGGGCGCGCTACGAGCGGCAGCAGCGCGTCGACCAGCCTTGAGTCGCCGAGCTTACCGAGCGCGCGCACCACGATCGGCAGCGCCTTGCCGTGGCTGCCGGTGTGCAGCATCTCCATGAGGCGCGGTACGGCGCGCTTGCTGCCGATCGCGGCGAGCGCGTCCACCGCGCGCTCGCTCACCCACCAGTCGGCGTCCCGGGTCGCCTGGATGAGCGAGTCGACCGCGCGCTCGTCCTTGGTCTGGTTGAGGATCTCGATGGCGGCGCGACGGATGTCCTCGTCCTTGTCGCGCACCAGCGCCAGCACCGCGTCGATCACCTTCGGGCCGCCGATCTTGCCGAGCGCATCCGCGGCGCGGCTGCGCACCCACCAATCGCTGTCCTTGAGCGCCTCCAGCAGGTACTTGACCGACCTGGCGTCGCCGACCTCGTTGAGCACCTCGACGGCCGCGCGGCGCGCATTCTCGTTCTCGTCCTTGAGCACTTCGATCAGGTGGCGGATCGTGTCCGGGTGGTTCGCCTTGATGACGACGTCGACGGCCTTGTTGAGCACGTCGATCTCGGGGTCGCGCAGCAGGGCGCAGACCCGCTCGACGTCGATCGGGCCGTCCATGCGCTGCATCGCCGAGAGCGTCGCGCTGCGGATCAGCTTGTTAGGGTCCTTGAGCAGCCCGTGCAGCGCGCTCTGCACCTCGGGCGTATTGAACCGGCCGAGAGCGTTGATGATATGTACGCGCGCGATCGGGTCCTTGCCCTGCACGCGGCCGATGAGCTCGGGGAGCGAGCTCTTGTCGGCGATCTCGCCGATGATGCGGAACAGCGCCGCCTTCTCGTTCGGCTCCTGGACGTAGGCGGCGGTGAGGAGCTCGCGCACCGTGAAGCGCGACTTCTGCGCGTTGATCACGTCGATCAGGGCCGACTTGGAGATGCCCTGTGTATTGAGCGCGTCGAGCAGCAGGTGCGCGGGGTAGGTGCGGTTGCCGGTGAGCGCCCAGGTGATGCCCGAGATGACGCGCGGGCTGCCCTCGATGAGGCCGCGCATGTACAGCGGGAACGTCTTCTGATTGACGAGCGATCCGAGCACGTCGACCAGTGCCATGGTCGCCCCCTTGTCGGCCTCGGGGAGCGCGGCGAATATCGACTCGATGGCGCCGGGGCCGACCTGCTTGAGGGCCGCGACCGCCTTTCGCGTG
>DATMRG010000143.1:0-2928 GCA_035566495.1 Steroidobacteraceae bacterium
GTCCGCGATGACGAGATCGAGTTGCCGGAGAACAAGCAGGCAACCTACCTCATGCCGACTGCGCCCGCGGTCGCCGAGCCCGGTAGCGCCCAGGACAGGAAGCCGCAGCCGGAAGCACCCGCGGTGCCGGCGCTGCTGCCCGCCACCCCGGCACCGGTCGGCGCCCCGGCACCCGCGGCGGCACGCGAACATGCCGGCGACAGCCAGCCGAGCGCGCCCGAGGGTTTCTGGTCGCGCTTGAAGCGCGTCCTGGTAGGCGAGCCTGCCGCGCCGCCTGAAACGCAGCCGGCTGCGGACGCGACGCCCTCCGGAGCCCCGCGCCGCGACGATGGGCGCCGGCGCGACGGACGGCGCGAGCATTCCCGCCAGGGACGCCACGCCGAGGGCGTACGCCGTGAGCGCGGCGACGGGCGTGACCGTGATCGCGGACGTGGCCGCGACGGCCGCGATATGCGCGATCGGGACCGTAATCGAGACCAGCAGGGCCGTGGAGGTCGGGACCGTTTTGCGAACCGCGCTGGAGGCGAACGGGGCGCGAGCCAGGGCGGCGGCTCCGAAGACAACCGTGCCAGCAGCGCCGAGCGCGCCCCGGCGGATGCGCCCGCGACGGGCGAAGTGCGGGCGGAGCGCGGCGAGCGGCGCGGGCGCCGCGGCCGTCGTCGTGGACGCCGCGGCGGGGGCCTGCGCGAGGGCTTGAGTCCGGCGCCGGGCGCGCCGGGCGCGGGTGCCCCGGGATTCGGTGCGGAGGCCGCCGCGCCCGCCAACGGCGCGCATGAAGCCTCAGCGGCGCCGGTATCCGCACCCCCGCCCGTGGATCGCCCGCGCGAGACGGCCGATGAGCCACCGCGCGAGTTGTTCCACTCCGAGGCGCGTGAGCCAGGTCCCTCGCATGAGGCGGCGCCGCTCGCGCACTTCGAGCCGCCGCCAAAACCCGATCCCGGCAAGCCTTACGTCGTGTGGTCGTCGGCTCCGCCGACGAAGGACGCCGGCCCCCGGGGTCCCGAGGAGTAAGAGTCCGGGCGGGAGATCAGGCGGCGCGCGAGCGCTGGCGCAGGTGCTTCAGCAGCCCGCGCGCGGCCGCCTCCACCAGGTCCAGCACTTCCTCGAAGCCGTTGGGCCCGCCGTAGTAGGGATCGGGCACGTCCTCGGGCGCCGCATCCGGCGAGAACTCGAGAAAGAGGCGCAGTCGCTCATGCGAATGAGAGGGCGCGCGGCGCCGCAGCGCCTTCAGGTTATCGCGATCCATCGCCAGGATGAGGTCGAAGCGCTCGAAGTCGGTGGACTCGACCGTGCGCGCGCGCAGCGCGCTCAGGTCATAGCCGCGCCGCGCTGCAGCCGCGCGCGTGCGCGGATCCGGCGGCTGGCCTACGTGGTATTCGGCCGTGCCGGCTGAATCCACTTCGAGCGTCAACTCCGGCGCCTCGCGCGCCGCGAGTTCACGCAACACCGCCTCGGCGGTCGGCGAGCGGCAGATGTTACCGAGACAGACGAACAGGATCCGCACTAGCGTGCGCTGTAGCCGCGCCCCTGGAGGCAGGCAATCATGGCGCGCTGGTAATCGGCGCGCCGGGCTCCCAGCTGATCGGGAGACACGCCGCCGCCGGCCTGAGTGGGATCGAAACCGGTCTGTGACGACGACCACCTGTGGCACTCGTATTGATCGCTCGCCTGCTGCTCGGCACTCTGGCCCTGCTGCGGGTAGATGAACAGATTGTCGCCCTGAGGCGGCGGCGGCTGCGGGGCGTCGGGCGATGCGCCGCCCTGGTCGCCCGGTGGATCGACGACCTCATAGCCGTTCTGCGCCTGGCTCCACACGTAGTAGGTATCGTTGGCATAGTAGTAGGGGACGCCGCCGAACCACATCGTGGTGTAGAAGGGCGGCAGCACCGGAACGAACAGCCCGATCGGCGCACCAACCACGACGAAGCTCGGTCCATACGGCCGGTACCAGACGCCGCCGGAATAGTAGAAGCGGCCGCCCGGCCGATCGAACTCGTACGGGCGTCCCGGCAGCGCGCGGAAATACGCCCCGCGGTCGGGGTAGTAGCGGTTGTGGGCGTAGCGCCCGTCCATGTGCTCGGGAGCGTGTCCGCCGGAGCGGAAGCCCCCGCGATCGCCGCGATCACCTCGGTCGCCGCGGTCGCGGTCATGTTGCTGCGCCTGCGCGCTCGAAACTGCGAGTGCCAAGGTCACGATGACCAGCCCGCAAGCCCGTACCCATCTCGCTGCGTTCTTCATGTCCGCTCTCTGTCTCACCTGACACTGTAGCCGCGCGCATCGAGACACGCGGAGATCGCGCGCCGATAGCTCAGCGCCTTCTGTTCCTCGGCGGCCGCCGCGCGCCGGTCGGCGACGACGACGGTGCGAGTCGCCTGCGCGTTGGCGGCATCGGCGCTGCTGCCGATCGCGCCGCCCACGACGGCGCCGGCGAGCGCCGCGGGTGCGGCCTGCCAGCGCGGCGCAATCGCCGCGCCGATGATCGCGCCGGCGACGGCGCCGATGGCCGTGTTGGTTCCCGGGGGCGGACCCGCCGAGACCACCTGCACGCGATCGTGCGGCGCAACGCCCGGCGCGCTCGGATCAAAACCGGTCTGCTGCGTCGACCAGGTGCTGCACTCGTAGTGGTCGCGGTCCTGCTGCTCCGGCGTCTGGCCGTGCATCGGGTACGCGTACACCTGGCTGACCGGGGGTGGCGGGGGCGGGGGCGGCGGGTCATAGACCGGGCGCGGCGGCGCTTCCGTCACGCAGGCGGCGAGGGCCAGTGCCGCGGCGCTGAGAGCCAGGCCGGCGAGGGAGGCGCGGCGGTACTTAACTGTGGGGTTCAGCATTGGAGGTGTTTCCGTATCGGGAGCGGATCGCTCTTTGCAAAAACGTCGGGTGCGGGTCCAGGGTTGACACTCAGGCCCCTGCCCCGGCAGAAATTTGGAC
>DATMRG010000144.1:0-3772 GCA_035566495.1 Steroidobacteraceae bacterium
ACCGCGGCCGGGGCGAGGCCTGCGGCGTCTTCTATCTCGAGGACGGCTTGCCGCAGATGCTCGCGGCGATCGAGGCGCACCGCGCAGCGATCGAGCGCGGCGTCGACCGCGAGGCGCTGCAGCGGCTGCTGCCGCCCGGCGGGGCGCGCAACGCGCTCGACTGCGCGCTGTGGGAGCTCGAGGCGCAGCGCCGCGGACGGCCGGTGTGGGCGCTGGCGGGGCTGAAGAACCCGCGCGAGCTCACGACCACGTTCACCCTGGGCGCCGATACGCCCGAGACGATGGCGGCGGGCGCGCGCCGCTATGAGGCGGCGCGGGCGCTGAAGCTGAAGCTGACGGGTGACCTCGAGCTCGATGCGCTGCGCGTCGCCGCGGTGCGCGCGGCGCGGCCCGACGTGTGGCTCGGGGTGGATGCCAACCAGGCCTACGCGATCGGTGAGCTGCCGCGGCTCATCGCGATCCTGGAGGAGGCGCGGGTGGAGCTGCTCGAGCAGCCGCTGGCGCGCGGCCGCGAGGCGGATCTCGAGGGCTTCGCCTCGCCGATCCCGATCGCGGCGGACGAGAGTGCCCTCGGCCTCAGCGACGTCGCCGGGCTCGTCGGGCGCTTCGCCATCGTCAACATCAAACTCGATAAGTGCGGCGGGCTCACCGAGGGCTTACGGATGGCGCACGCAGCGCGCCGCGCCGGGCTCGGTGTCATGGTAGGCAACATGATGGGATCGAGCCTCGCCATGGCGCCGGCGTTCGTGCTCGGGCAACTCTGCGACGTCGTCGATCTCGACGGCCCGACGTTCCTCGCTCGCGACCGCACGCCGGCGGTGCGCTACGCGCGCGGCAGGATCTGGTGCGACGAGGCGGTCTGGGGCGGCGCGGCCGCACGCGCAGCGTGAGCGCTGCGGCCCGGGCGCGCTCGGCCTAGAGGCGGCGGGCCTGCCGGTGTCCACGTGGTTTCAGCGACGGCTGCTTCCCGGCCTCGCCTATAAGGCGGTGGTGATCGGCGGCGGCTACGCCACCGGGCGCGAGCTCGCCGAGTTCTTCCTGCCGAGCGGCCCGTGGGGCGGGATCGCCGCGATGGCGCTCGCGATGCTCATCTGGAGCGCGATCTGCGTGACGACGTTCCTGTTCGCGCGAGCCTGCGGCGCGCTCGACTATCGCACCTTCATCCGCGCCCTGTTGGGCCCGGGCTGGATCGCGTTCGAAGTCGTGTATGTGCTGTTCGTCGTGCTGGTGCTCGCGGTGTTCGGCGCCGCCGCCGGCGCCATCGGCGCCGCGACGCTCGGCGCCCCGACGATCGTCGGCACCATCGCGCTGATGGCGGCCATCGCGTTGGTAACCGCTTACGGCAACCCCTCGGTGGAGCGGCTGTTCGCCTATGTGTCGTTTCTGCTCTATGGCGTGTACGTACTGTTCGGGGTGTTCTCGCTCTCCCACTTCGGCGGGCGGATCGTCGCGGCGTTCGGCCGCCCCGCGCCGCTGCACGGCTGGGTGGCGGGCGGCGTCCAGTACGCGAGCTATAACGTCATCGGCGCCGTCGTCATCCTGCCGGTACTGCGGCATCTCACCAGCAAGCGCGACGCCGTGATCGCCGGCATCGTCGCCGGACCGCTGGCGATGCTGCCGGCGCTCATGTTCTTCAGCTGCATGATGGCCTACTACCCGCAGATCGCCGGCGCGACGCTGCCGTCCGACTACCTGCTGCAGCGGCTCGATCTTCCCGTGTTCCGCTACCTCTTTCAGCTCATGATCTTCGCGGCGCTGCTGGAGAGCGGAACCGGCTTCGTGCACGCCATCAACGAGCGCATCGGTCTCGCGTGGCGGCGCCGGCACAACGCGCAGCTCGGGCGCTGGCCGCGCCTCGGCATCGCGCTCGTCACGCTGGCCTTCTGCATGCTGCTCGCCGAGCGCTTCGGGCTCGTGACGCTCATCGCCCGGGGCTATCGGCTGTTTGCGTACGTGGTGCTGCTGGTCTTCGTAGTGCCGCTCTTCACCATCGGACTCTACCGCCTCGTCACCCGCAGGGTGGCGCCCCAGGGGATCGTATGAACGCCATGAGAGCCATCGCCGCCGCCGCTGCCGCAGCCGCCTGCGCCGCCGCGCTCGCAGCGCCGCCCAGGGACTTCGCGCGCCGCGTCGAGGCTGCGCGCGCGAGCGTCGGCGTGCCTGGCATGGCGATTGCTATCGTCGAGAACGACAAGGTGACCTTCGCGCAGGGCTTCGGCGTGCGTGCGCTCGGCGAGGCGGCGCGCGTCGATGCGGATACGATCTTTCCCACGGGATCCACCGGCAAGGCCTTCACGGTGGCCGACTTGGGCGTCCTGGTCGATGCGGGCAGGATCGGCTGGGACGACCGCGTGACCGACCGCCTGCCGGGATTTGAGATGTACGACCCCTGGGTGACGCGCGAGATCACGATCCGCGACCTGCTCGTGCACCGCAGCGGCCTGGGGCTCGGCGAGGGCGACCTGCTCTTCGTGCCGCGCACCAATCTCACGCGCGCGGAGTCGGTGCGGCGCCTGCGGTACCTGAAACCCGCCACCAGCTTCCGTTACGGCTTCGCCTACGACAACGTGCTCTACATGGTGGCCGGCCAGCTCATCGAGTCGGTGACGGGAGAGACCTGGGAGAAATTCACCGCCGAGCATGTATTGAAGCCCGCCGGCATGCTGCACTCGACCTCGGACGAGCTCGCGCGTTTCGCCACCGCGAATCGCGCCTATCCGCACGCGCGCCTGGACGGCGGGCTGCGCGGCGCCGGCACCCAGGAGCGGCTCGACGAGCGCGACGAGCTCGGCCGCAACGGCGCCCCCGCCGGCGGCCTCACGGTGAGCGCCCATGACATGGCGCGCTGGCTCCTCATCCAGCTCGACCATGGCGAACTGCCGGATCACTCGGGCAGGGTGTTCACGCAAGACGCCCACCGGCAGATGTGGAAGCCGTTGGTGCTGCAGCCCGTAGTCGAGCTGCCCGAGCCGCTCAAGGCGACGCAGCCGATGTTCAACACCTATGCGCTCGGCTGGGACGTCACCGACTACGGCGGCACGAAGATCGTGTGGCACGGCGGGGCGGTGTTCGGGTTTCTCACGGCGGTGGTGCTGATTCCTGACAGGAACGTCGGCTTCTCGATCGAGATCAACAGCGAGGACGGCGAGATCATCCGCGGGCTCATGTACGAGCTGCTCGATCACTATCTCGGCCGGCCGCACGTCGACTGGGTGGCCCGCTACCGGACGTTCAAGCAGCAGCGCATCTCCGCGGCACTCGCGGCGCTCAGGACAGCGGCGGCCAAGCCGGCCGCCGTCGGGCCATCACTGCCGCCGAGTGGCTACGCCGGCACCTACGCCGACTCCTGGTACGGCAACATCGAGGTCGCACCCAGGGACGGCAAGCTGACGATCGACTTCAAGTCGACACCGCGCATGAGCGGCACGCTCGAGCACTACCAGTACGACACCTTCATCGCGCGCCTCGACGACCGGACCATCGAGCCGCCATACGTGACCTTCAGTCTGAACGCCGACGGCAAGGTCGATCGCGTGACGATGAAGGCGGTCTCGCCGATCGCGGATTTCAGCTACGACTACCAGGATCTGCTCTTTTCCCCGGCGAAGGAGCAGCGGCCATGAGTCACGGCACGAGAGGGGGGCTGACGGCAATCCGGATCGCGGGGGTGGCAGTGTCACGGACGTCTTCATCAACGGCCAGCTGGCTCTCAAGGACGGCGAACCGACCGGTGCGCACAGCGGGCGCGTGCTGCGCGGTCGCGCCTGGACCG
>DATMRG010000145.1:0-45498 GCA_035566495.1 Steroidobacteraceae bacterium
AGGCGGTGGCCGAGCTGCTCGCGAAGCAGGCCGAGCTCAGCAACCAGCTGAGCGACAAGCTCCGTGCGCGCGCGCAGGAGTTTTCGACCCTGGCCTCCGAGGTGCAGGAGACGGTCAGCAACTTCGCCGCCGACGCCGCCACGCGCGCCACCGGCACGAAGAAGGCCGCCTAAGACACCCAAGACCCATTCGCTGACAGATCACGAGGGCGATCCCGCACCAGGGGTCGCCCTTTTTTTTCTTATCCGGCAGCATCGGCCCCGATGCGTTCACTCGCCCGCCAGCTCCTGCGGTCTCTCGTTCCCGCGCTCGCGTTCGCGCCCGCCGCGCCGCTCGTCGCGCAGGAGATGGACATGCCGGGGCTCTACGGGAACTATGGCATGACGCGCGAGGCCTCCGGCACGAGCTGGCAGCCCGACTCGACACCCATGCAGGGCATCCACGCCGTGGATGGCGCCTGGATGACCATGGTGCATGGGTTCGCGAACGTGATCTACGACGAGCAGGGCGGGGCGCGCGGCAGCTCGCAGACCCTCTCGACCAGCATGCTCATGCTCATGGCGCGCCGCGAGGTGGATGACGGTGCCTTCGGGCTGCGCCTCATGCTATCGGGCGACCCGCTCATGGGTGCGAGCGGCTATCCGCTCCTGTTCCAGACGGGCGAGACCGCTAACGGGCGCGTGCCGCTCATCGACCGGCAGCATCCGCACAACCTGGTGATGGAGGCGGCGCTGACCTACAGCCGCGATCTTTCGGCCGGCAGCTCCGTGTTCCTGTACGCAGGTCCCGCCGGCGAGCCCGCTCTCGGGCCGACGACTTTCATGCACCGCCTCTCGGCCATGGACAATCCCGAAGCGCCGATCACCCATCACTGGCTGGATTCGACGCACGTGAGCTACGGCGTCGTCACTGCGGGCTACGAGTGGCGGCAGCTCAAGCTCGACGCGTCCGCGTTCAATGGCCGCGAGCCCGACCAGCACCGTTATGAGATCGAGCTGCGCCCGCTCGATTCCTACGCCGCGCGCCTCACCTGGAACCCGGCAAGTGACTGGTCGATGCAGGTAAGCACGGGTCGCCTCGCGAGTCCCGAGCAGCTCGAGCCGCAGATCGCGGTACGGCGCACCACGGCTTCGATCAGCTACAACGCCCCGTCTCCTGGGCAGTGGTGGCAGACGACGCTCGCCTGGGGCCACAACGCGCCGGCGCAGGGAACGGCGAGCAGCGGCTGGCTGATCGAATCGGCGCTCAAGCTGACGGTCGCCCAGACCGTGTTCGGCCGCGCGGAGCGGGTCGCGAAGGACGAGTTGTTTCTCCCCGGTGCGCCGCTCGCCGGCGAGAGTTTCACGGTCAACAAGATTTCGCTCGGGTATATCTACGACTTCCTCGAGCGTGCGTCCCTCGCCGTCGGCGTCGGCGGACTCGCGAGCACCTATAGCTACCCGGCGGCGCTCAATCCGTTCTACGGCTACCGCCCCAGCTCCTTCATGCTGTTCGTGCGCGCGCGGCTCTAGCCTCGCCCCCTCGCACGGGTGACGCATCCGTTGCCGTCACCCGCGCGAGGGCCACGATCCCTGTCGGCGCCACGACCCTCAGGGCGCGTTCCTTAACCCTGCCGCAGGCGCTCGGCGTATACCGAGGCCAGCATTGGGCTGTTGACATCGCGCACGGCCTGCGCGACCGCCTCCTCACGGCAAGCCTTCGCGGCGGCGACGGCCCGCAGATCGCGGATATCGTCGACCGCGCACACCTGGTGCGCCGCCGCCACGAGGCGCCCGTACAGAGCGAGCGATCCCTGCTCGGTCGAAAGGTTGAGATCCGAATAACGGACCTTGAGCGCGGGGGCATCGGCGCTGGCGGCATTTGCGCTGCCAACGGCGCCGAGGGCGGTGCAAGCGGCGAGGACGGTGAACGCCACGGCGGTGCGCAGCCGCCCGCCGAGGTTGAACGTTGCAGAGGTCATGGGCTTCTCCTGTGTGGACATGAGTTTCGTGGGTCCTTCAGCGCGCCACGATCTTCGCGACGCTGATGATCAGATTCGCAACTTGCCGGTTGCGTTTAAAGACCCGCGCGACGCGCTGGTCCCGCGCGGTGACGACTTCGTACCGCGCGCTTCCGGCCGCTCTTTTCGTGAGAGTGCGGCGCCGCGCGTGCGACATGCGGCGCGCGGATTCGTCCCGCGCATCGACGGAACCGTCCCAACGCGCTGGCAAACTGCACTGGAACGCCGGTGGGCGTAGGCTATGCTCCCGCGAATGAGCGCCTCGCCACTCGAACGCATCACTCCGGCCGTCCTCGGCGTCGCCCGCGACGGCGACGCTGCCGACGAGCGCCGCGCCGCGCGCGCCCGCCGCTACTTCTGGCCGCAGCTCGCGGTTCTCACCGGGTTCTGGATCTACGTCGCGCTCTCGAACGTCATGTATGCCAACACGATGGGCGAGAGCCTGAAGTCATTCAGCGTCACCGACTTCTTTGCGCCCTGGGATGCGCGCCTCATCCAGCATCTCGTTCTCTATCCGCTCTTCATCCTGTGCGCCTGGATGTCGCTGCACATCGGCTGGCGGCCGCTGTGGCGCACGCTGCCGATCCAGCTCTCCTGCGCGCTCGGCTTCGCGGTGCTGGCGGCGCCGGCCCTGGTGCTCGGCGAGATGATCATGGGTGAATGGCACGGCACCACCGGCATCACCCATCCCATGCAGAAGAATTACGAGAGCTGGGCCGATTTCTTCGCCGGCCCGGCGGTGCCCACCTGGATGGCGAGCGCCACGAGCTTCCTCGTGACCTACGGCTTCGGCCTGGCGCTCATCACCAGCTTCGGTTTCTATCAGCGGCTGCGCGACTCGCAGCAGCGCTCGGCCGCGCTCGAGCGGTCGCTCACCGCGGCGCACCTCGCGGCGCTGCGCATGCAGCTCTCGCCGCACACGCTCTTCAACCTGCTGCACACCATCCGCGGCCAGATCACCTGGGACCCGCCCGCGGCGCAGTCGATGGTGGTGCAGCTCGGCGACCTGCTGCGGCGCCTGCTGACGGCGGGCGAGCAGGAGTTCTCGCGTCTCGGCGATGAGCTGCAGTTCGTGCAGCTGTACCTGCAGCTGCAGCAGCGGCGCTTCGCCGACCGCCTGAGCGTCAGCGTGCCGCCGCGCGATGCCGCGCCGCTCGCCTGGGTGCCGAGCCTGATCCTGCAGCCGCTGGTCGAGAACGCGGTGGTGCACGGGCTCGCGGGCCACGAGGGCCCGGTGAGCGTGCGCGTCGAGGCGAGCGTCGTCGGCGAGACGCTGGTGCTGCGCGTGGTCAACAATCTCGCGCCCTCCTGGCACGGCCTGCACGGATCGGGCATCGGGCTCGCCAACGTGCGCGAGCGCCTGGCGGTGCAGTTCGGCGAGCGCGCCAGCTTCGAGGCCGGACCCGAAGGCGAGGGGCAGTGGGCCGCGGAGATCCACATGCCGCTGCTGCGCGACGGGCCGGAGGCGGCTGCGCGCATGCCGGCGGACGCCGATCAGTGATGGACGTCGTCATCGTCGACGACGAGCCGGCGGCGCGCCGTACGGTGCGCGAATGCTGCGAGCGCGAGGGTGACTTCAACGTGGTTGGCGAGTACGGCGAGCCGCGCGCGGCGCTCGAGGCGATCCGCGCCCGCCCGCCGCAGGTCCTGTTCCTCGACATCCAGATGGATTCCCTGACCGGCATGGCGCTGGCGCGGGCGCTCGATCCGGCGGCCTTGCCGCTGATCGTGTTCGTCACCGCCTACGACCATTACGCGCTCGAAGCCTTCGAGGTGAGCGCGGTCGATTACCTGCTCAAGCCCTTCGACGACGCGCGCTTCAAGGCGACCGCGGCGCGGGTGCGGCGGCGGCACGAGGGCCAGAGCAGCGGCGACCGCCGCCAGGCGCTCGAGGCGCTGCTCGAGCAGCTCGAGCGCGGCGCGCGCGCCCGTGAAGTACAGCCGCGGGTGCTGGCCGAGGCCGGCAGCCGCATGCACATGCTGGACGTGGCGCAGGTCGAGGTGGTGGAAGCGGACCGCAACTACGTACGCCTCACCATCGGCCGCGAGACCTTCCACGCCCGCAGCACGCTGCAGCAGGCCGAGCGCTCCTTCCAGACGCAGCCGATGCTGCGCATCAGCCGCTCGTGCCTCGTCAACATGAGCCACGTCAAGGAAGTCAGCCGCACGCCGCGCGGCGACTTCATCCTGGTGGTCGCCGGCGGCACCACCGTCACGTCCAGCGAAGGCTTTCGCGATCCGGTGCGGCAGTATCTCGAGCGCCTCAAGCTGGCGCCGGCCTGAGCAAACTCGCTAAAGTCTGCGGCAGGCGAGGGCAGCGGCGGACTTCCGACACTTGAGTACCGCGATTCCGACTCGGCGGGCGGCGCTTTGGGCGCTCGGCGTACTGACCGCCATCAACCTGCTCAACTACCTCGACCGCTACGTCGTATCGGCGGTCGTGCCCGATCTCAAGAGCTCGCTCGGCCTCACCGATACCGAGCTCGGCGGCCTCATGTCCGCCTTCATGCTGGTCTACATGATCACGGCGCCGGCCTTCGGCAGTTGGGGCGACCGCGGCTCGCGCACGCGCCCGATCGCGCTCGGGGTGTTCGTCTGGAGTCTGGCGACCTCGCTCTCGGGCCTCGCCCAGAACTACGCGCAACTGCTCGCCGGGCGAGCGCTGGTCGGCATCGGCGAGGCGGCCTACGTCGCCATCGCGCCGGCGCTGCTCGCCGACTGCTTCGCCGCCGAGGGGCGCGGCCGGGTGTACGCGGTCCTCAACATGGCGATTCCGGTCGGCGCGGCGCTCGGCTACATCGTCGGCGGTCTCGTCGGCGCTCACTGGGGCTGGCGTGCCGCCTTCTTCGTCGCCGGCGTGCCCGGCGTGGTGCTCGCCGCCTCGGTACTGTGGCTGCCCGATCCGCCGCGGGGCGCGCAGGATGGGCTGCCGGGCGCCACGGCTCCGGCCGCGCAGATGGCGAGTCCGCTCGCGATTTACCTCGGACTCCTCAAACGCTGGCCCTACCTGATCGTGGTGCTCGGCTACGCCGCCTACACCTTCGGCCTCGGGGGACTCGCGTTCTGGATGCCGACCTTCCTCGAGCGCGTGCGCCACATCCCCCCGGCGCAGGCCACGACTGGCTTCGGGGTGATCGTTCTGGTCACGGGATTCGTCGGCACCTTCGCGGGTGGCTGGCTCGGTGACCGCCTGCTGCGCCTCTCACGCCAGGCGTACCTCTGGTTCTCCGGAGCGCTCACTCTGCTCGCAGTCCCCTGCGCGCTGCTCGCGCTGCTCGCCCCGGACCCCGGGGTCTACTATCCGGCGATCGTCGCCGCACAGCTGCTGCTCTTCATGTCGACCGGGCCGATCAACGCCGCCATCGTCAACATCGCAGGTCCCCTCGAGCGCGCCTCCGCCATCGCCCTCAGCATGTTCGCGATCCACCTGCTGGGCGACGTACCATCCCCGGCGCTCATCGGCCGCGTCTCGCACCTGAGCTCGCTCGGCGAGGCGACGTTGATCGTGCCGGTGGCCTTTACCGTCGCCGGAGTGATCTGGCTGATCGCCGCGCGCGTCAATGCCCGCGCCAGTCAGCCGGCGGTCGCGTGAGCCGCGGCACACGCCGCTTCGATCCCTCGCTCCCGCCCGCCGCGCGCCCGCTCGCGGCCACGGCCGGGGCCGGGATGGCCACACTGTTCGAGGCGGCGCTGCGCGCGCGCGATGGCGCCACGGCCGCGCACTGCGTCCACGAGTGGTGGATGCGCGGGGAGTTCGCCTCGCACATCGAGGCGGCGCTCGAGGCGCTCTGGCGGCGCGCCGCCGACTCGATCCCCGAATGGCTGCCGATGCGCTACATCGACTGGCTCCCCACCGCCTACGAGAGCGCGCTCGGCTTCCGTCCCGCGCGGCGCGGCCGCAGCAACGTCTATCTGGTCCTGCTCGACTTCGCGGACCGGCGACGTGGACCTTACGGCGTCTACGTCGGCATGAGCCGCTACACACCGGCCGAACGCTTCGATCAGCACAAGGCCGGCATTCACGCCGCCGGCAGCGTGCTCAAGCGCGGCCTCGAGGTCCTGACCGGCCCGACGCTCCACTTACAACGGCTGGCGCGCGCCGAGGCGGCCCGCATCGAGGCAGGACTGGCCGCGGCGTTGTCGGACGCGGGGCTCCTCGTGGAGGGCGGTCACTAGCGCGTGACGAAGGCGCGCTCGATGACGTAGTGCCCCGGTGCGCCGATGTGCGGCGAGACGCGGAAGCCGCGCGCATCGAGGAGCGCACTCACGTCCGCCAGCATGGCGGGACTTCCGCATACCATCACGCGGTCGGCGGCCGGATCGAGCTCGGGGAGCTCGAGGTCGCGTGCCAGGCGCCCGGAGGTGATGAGGGTGGTCAGGCGGCCGCGGTTGGCGTGCGGCTCGCGCGTCACCGCGGGGTAGTACCTGAGCTGCGCGCGCACCAGCGGTCCGAGGTATGCATCGCGGTCGAGCGCCTCGAGTCGATGGCGTACCACAGCGCTCTCGCGCGCGAGGCGCACGCCATGCACCAGCACCACCTGGGCGAAGCGCTCGTAGACCTCGGGGTCGCTGACCACGCTGAGAAACGGCGCCGCTCCGGTGCCGGTACAGAGCAAATAGAGGCGCTCGCCGGGTGCGAGATCCTGCAGCAGCAGCGTGCCGGTGGGCTTACGGCTGACCAGCACCTCGTCGCCGGCCCGCACGTGCTGCAGGTGCGAGGTGAGGGGGCCGTCGGCAACCTTGATGCTGAGGAACTCGAGGTGCTCCTCGTGATTGGCGCTGGCGATGCTGTATGCGCGCAGCAGCGGGCGGCCATCGAGCGCCAGCCCGAGCATGAGGAACTGCCCGTTGGCGAAGCGCAGCCCGCGGTCACGGGTGGTGGTGAAAGAGAATTGCGTGTCGGTCCAGTGGTGCACGCCGAGCACGCGCTCGCTGCCGATTGCCGCCATGGCCCGAATGTTAGCGGAGCGCGACGCCCGCTCCAGGTATTTGGGGTGCTAGGCACATAAGCGCTCGTTATGACGCGCGCGCGTTCTAGCCGAGGGCCCCCGGCTGGCGCAGCGCCCAGGCGCACAGCCATACGCACAGGAGTCCGAGGGCGAAGTACAGCCACGCCATGCGCTGCTCGCGCTTCTCCATGCGCTCGGGCCCGAGGGGCGAGATGAGAAAAGGCCGGCCGTCGCGCGGCTCGGAGATGACGCTGACACGCTCGATGTTGGACGTGAGCTTCTGCGCCTCGCATTCGCGCGCCGCCGCCTGGCGCGCCGCCTCCCATTCCGCCGCGCTCAGCTGGCCGTCGTGGTCGGCGTCGAAGCGCTTGAGCAGAGCCGCCTGATCCTGCTTCCACTCGTGGAGCCGCGCCGCCGTGGCGGCAGCGAGGTCGCCGGTCTCGGAGTGTGAGCGCAGCTCGCCCACGACGCAGACCTGCGCGCCGACATCCAGCAGCTGCTCGACGTAGCGGTACGGGCCCATCAGCAGCGCCGTGTTCACGGGCGGCGGCGGGCCCAGCGGGCGCGAGGTGTTGCCGTACCAGGTGTTGACTCGCGAGGGAGTGACCTCGGCCCGCACCGGCCCGACCAGGCACTGCGCGTCGTCGTCAGCGAGCACGAACAGCTCGACACTGGTCGCGCTCTCGACGTTGCGCCACTCGGCCCGGCCGCGGGAGTCGCGCTGCTGCTCGGCCACCTTGAAGTCCCACCAGACGCACGGGCGGCCGCTGAGCGGCGCCGCGGTCGGCGCCGCCGCCGCCGGCCGCGCCTGGCCCGCGACTTTCACGTAGCCCTGGGCGGCGGAGCGGATGTGGGCGAGGGGCGTGTCGGCGAGCAGCCGGTCGCGCCGCAGCCGGCGGAAGAAGGCGTACAGGCAGCAGAGGGCCCCCACGCCGGCGACGGCGGCGATCACCGCGGGGTTTTGCAGGCCGTGGCTGATCATGTCGGCCGCCGCCAGCGCGACTATGGGCGGGTCGCGCCGCTACGCCTCAGCGCGAGAAGGCGGCCTTGAGGTCGACGTCCGCCTTCTCGTCCGTCTGGAAGTGCAGCAGCGGTGCTTCCGGGAAGTTGCCGAGCCCGGCGATCAGCACGCCCGGGAAGGAGGAGATGCGCACGTTGTTGGTGTTGACGGCGTCGTTGTAGATCTCGCGTCGGTCGGCGATCGCGGTCTCGAGGCCGCTGATGCGATCCTGGAGGTGGCGGAACGCCTCGTTGGCCTTGAGCTCGGGGTAGTTCTCGGCGACCGCGTACAGGCCGGAGAGGCCGGTACGCAGCTCGCGCTCGGCGGGACCGAGCGAGGCCACGTTGCCGGAGCTGCGCGCGGCGTCGACGCCGGCGCGGGCCCTCATCACGCGCTCGAGCGCACCCGGCTCGTACTGCATGTATTGCTTGCAGACCTCGACCAGCTTCGGCAGCTCATCGTGGCGCTGTACCAGCAGCACGTCGATGTTGGACCAGGCGAGCTTCACCGCGGCCCGCACCTGCACCAGGCCGTTGTAGGCGCCGATCAGGTAGCCGACCAGGGCGACCAACAGGAACAGCACGACCAATAGACCAAGCATCGGACGACTCCTCGCAGGGCAGGACCGTGTTGCCGGCAAAAGTCGGGGCGCAGCATACCCGTTGCAAGGTGCAAACGGTGTGAAGGCTTCGGCACCTGGCGAGGACGTGAAGCCCGTCACAGTGGTGCTACGATCAGTCCACCGTGAGCCGCAGCTCGAGATCGATCCCGGCGAGCTCGTAGCCCTTCCTGAAATCGCGGATGTGCCGTGCCATCCACTGGTGCGCCTCGGCGGCATCGCGCGCCGCGAGCGCCTCGGTCAGGCGGCGCTGGGCGGTGGCGATGCGGGTCCGCGCCTGCGGCACCTTGTCGATCATGACCCGGAGCGAGGGCTCGAGCAGCTGCAGCAGCGGTTCCTGCGCCAGCCCCAGCACCGGGTTATGGGTGGCGCGCCCGAGGCAGCGGAAGAACTCGGCGGTGCAGTGCACCGCCTCGGCGGTGCCCTGGCGCTCGGCGCCGCAGGCGTCCGCGGCCGCCGTGATGCACTCGAGATCGGCGGCGGTGCGGTTGCGGGCGGCGGCCTCGGCGAGCGGCGGCTC
This sequence comes from Steroidobacteraceae bacterium, assembly GCA_035566495.1. GTDB lineage: Bacteria > Pseudomonadota > Gammaproteobacteria > Steroidobacterales > Steroidobacteraceae > 13-2-20CM-66-19. The sequence continues at coordinate 9,088 of DATMRG010000145.1, forward strand.
GAGGATGGTGAGCGCCTCCCACACGTTGCGCACCGTGACGTCGTGCAGCAGCAGCGCATCGCTCACGCCGGCCGCGACCGCCTGATGGTGCGGGCGGCTCACCGACATGAGCTTCGAGCCCGGACGGCGCTGCACCAGCCCGCGGCTCTCGAGCTCGCGCAGCGCCTCGCGCACGGTCGAGCGGTTGACTCCGAACTGGCGCGCGAGCTCGGTCTCCGACGGCAGCCGCTCGCCCTCGCGCAGCACGCGCGAGCGGACGCGCTCGCCGATGGCCGCCGCCACCTTGCGGTAGGCCGGCTCGAACAGGACCGGGGCGAACTCGACGCTCACGCCGCCGCCTCGAACAGCTCGCGCCCGATCAGCATGCGGCGGATCTCCTGAGTGCCGGCGCCGATCTCGTAGAGTTTCGCGTCGCGCAGGAGCCTCCCGGCCGCGTAGTCGTTGATATAGCCGTTGCCACCGAGTGCCTGGATCGCCTCGAGTCCGGCCTGGGTGGCGCGCTCGGCCGCGAACAGGATGCAACTCGCGGCGTCGCGCCGCCGCACGGTGCGCGCATCGCAGGCACGCGCCACGGAGTAGACGTAGGCGCGCGCGGCGTTGAGCGAGGCGTACAGGTCGGCCACCTTGCCCTGCATGAGCTCGAAGGTGCCGATCGCCTGCCCGAACTGCTTGCGCTCGCGCACGTAGGGCAGCACCACATCGAGCGCCGCGGCGTGCAGGCCGAGCGAGCCGCCGGCGAGCACCACGCGCTCGTAGTCGAGTCCGCTCATGAGGACGCGCACACCGCCGTTCTCCGCGCCGACCAGGTTGGCCGCGGGAATGCGGCAATCATCGAACACGAGCTCGGAGGTGCTCGAGCCGCGCATGCCGAGCTTGTCGAGCTTCTGTGCGCTCTTAAAGCCCGGGGTGCCGCGCTCGACGATGAAGACGCTGATGCCGCGCGAGCCGGCCGCCGGCTCGGTCTTGGCGTACACCACGACGACGTCGGCATCCGGACCGTTGGTGATCCACATCTTGCGGCCGTTCAGCAGATACGAGTCGCCGCGGCGCGTGGCGGAGAGCTGCATCGACACGACGTCCGAGCCCGAGCCGGGCTCGGACATGGCGAGCGCGCCGACGTGCTCGCCCGAGACCAGCTTTGGCAGATAGCGGGCGCACTGCTCGTCGCTCCCATTCAGGCGCAGCTGGTTGACGCACAGGTTGGAATGCGCGCCGTAGGAGAGGCCCACCGCCCCCGAGGCCCGCGAGATCTCCTCCATGACGACGACGTGTGCGAGGTAGCCGAGGCCCGCGCCGCCGTAGCGCTCGGGCACGGTGATGCCGAGCAGGCCCTGGCTGCCGAGCGCCGGCCACAGGTCGCGGGGAAACTGGTTGCTGCGGTCGATCTCCGCGGCGCGCGGGGCGATCTCGAGCGTGGCGAAGCGCCGCACCTGCTGGCGGATTTCCTCGAGGTCGGCTCCGAGACCTAAGTCACTGTCGGTGCAGTCGAGCGGGTGCATATGGGCTTGCCTTCTCCTTGGACCGGATCGTATGATTGTCGGACAAACCGGCAATCATGGCAAGTACTCATGCCCCGCATCGCCACCCGGGTGAACCCCCAGTCCCAGGAATACCGTGACAACGAGCGCGCTATGCGCGCGCTCAGCGACGAGCTGCGCCGCGAGGTCGCGCGCGCCGCCCGCGGCGGCTCGAAGGCGGCGGTGGACAAGCACCGCGCGGCCGGGAAGCTCAGCGCCCGCGAGCGGGTGCGGGTGTTGCTCGACACCGGCAGCCCCTTCCTCGAGCTCTCGCAGCTCGCCGCGCACGGCATGTACGGCGGCGATATCGCCTGCGCCGGGATCATCACCGGCATCGGCCGGGTAGGGGGGCGCGAATGCGTCATCGTCGCCAACGACCCGACCGTCAAGGGCGGCACCTACTATCCGATCACCGTGAAGAAGCACCTGCGCGCTCAGCAGATCGCGCGCGACAACCGCCTGCCGTGCGTCTATCTGGTGGAGAGCGGCGGGGCGTTCCTGCCGACGCAGGACGAGGTGTTCCCCGACCGCGACCACTTCGGACGCATCTTCTACAACCAGGCGACGCTCTCCGGCCTCGGCATCGCGCAGATCTCGGTGGTGCACGGCTCGTGCACCGCGGGCGGCGCCTACGTGCCGGCGATGTCGGACGAGAACGTCATCGTGCGCAACCAGGGCCGCGTGTTCCTCGGCGGTCCACCGCTGGTCAAGGCCGCGACCGGCGAGGACATCGACGCCGAGACGCTCGGTGGCGCCGACGTGCATTGCCGCGAGTCCGGGGTGTGCGATCACTACGCCGAGAACGACACCCACGCGCTCGCCATCGCGCGGCGCATCGTCGCGCGCCTCAAGCCCGCCGGCGACAGCGCCCCGCCGCGCAGCTCCCGCGAGCCGCGCTACGACCCGGCCGAGCTCTACGGGGTGGTGCCCGCGAGCCTGCGCAAGCCCTACGACGTGCGCGAGGTGATCGCGCGGCTCGTCGATGACTCCGAGCTCGACGAATTCAAAGAACTGTACGGCACGACACTCGTCTGCGGCTTTGCGCACCTCGGCGGCTACCCGATCGGTATCCTCGCCAACAACGGCGTGCTGTTCTCCGAGAGCGCGCTCAAGGGCACGCACTTCATCGAGCTGTGCTCGCGCGAGGAGATTCCGCTGCTCTTCCTGCAGAACATCACCGGCTTCATGGTGGGCCGGCGCGCGGAGGCCGGCGGCATCGCCAAGGACGGCGCCAAGCTCGTCACCGCGGTCGCCTGCGCGCCGGTGCCCAAGCTCACCGTCATCGTCGGCGGCAGTTACGGCGCGGGCAACTACGCCATGTGCGGCCGCGCCTACGAGCCGCGGCTGCTCTATCAGTGGCCGAACGCGCGCATCTCCGTCATGGGCGGGGAGCAGGCGGCGAGCGTGCTGGCGACGGTGAAGCGCGACCAGCTGGCGCGCGCCGGCGAGGAGTGGCCCGCGGCCGAGGAAGAGTCCTTCAAGGCGCCGATCCGCGAGCAGTACGAGCGGCAGGGCCACCCGTATTACTCCTCGGCGCGGCTCTGGGACGATGGCGTGATCGACCCCACCGAGACGCGCCGGATGTTGGCCCTGTCGCTGGCCGCGGTGCGCAATGCGCCGCTCGAGCCGGCGCATTTCGGCGTCTACCGGATGTGACCATGGCGAACACGCTCCTGGTCGCCAATCGCGGCGAGATCGCCTGCCGCATCTTCCGCACCGCACGCCGCCTCGGCTGGCGCACGGTAGCGGTGTTCTCCGATGCGGACGCGGGCGCGCGCCACACGCGCGCGGCGGATGAGGCCGTCTATATCGGACCGGCCCCGGCGCGCGACAGCTATCTCAACATCGAGCGCATCCTGGCCGCGGCCCGCGCCAGCGGCGCCGCCGCCATCCACCCGGGCTACGGCTTTCTCTCCGAGAACGCGCAGTTCGCCCAAGCCTGTGCCGACCATGAGATCAGCTTCGTCGGCCCTCCCGCGGCGGCGATCGCCGCGATGGGCTCGAAGATCGTCGCGAAGAACCGCATGCGCGAAGCGGGCGTGCCGGTGCTGCCCGGCTATGCGGGACCCGAGCAGGACCTGAAGCAGCTCGCCGCCGCGGCCCATACGGTGGGGCTCCCTCTCATCATCAAGCCCGCCGCCGGCGGCGGCGGCAAGGGCATGCAGATCGTGCGGCAGGAGTCCGAGCTCACCGCGGCGCTGGCCGCGGCGCGCCGTCTCGCCGAGAGCGCCTTCGGCGATGGGGCGCTCTTGCTCGAGCGGTTCCTGCCGACACCGCGCCATCTCGAGGTCCAGGTATTCGGCGATACCCACGGCAACCTGCTGCACCTCGGCGACCGCGACTGCTCAGCGCAGCGCCGTCATCAGAAGCTCATCGAGGAGGCGCCGGCTCCCAACGTGCCGGATGCGGTGCGCGCGCGGCTGCGGGCCGCGGCACTGGTGGTGGCGCGCGAGATCGGCTACGTGAGCGCCGGCACCGTCGAGTTCCTCTACGACGGACGCGAGTTCTACTTCATGGAGATGAACACGCGGCTGCAGGTCGAGCACACCGTCACCGAGGCCGTCACCGGCCTCGATCTGGTCGAATGGCAGCTGCGCGTCGCGGCCGGCGAGCCGCTGCCGCTCGCGCAGGACCAGGTGCGCCTCGAGGGACACGCGATCGAGGCGCGCGTCTGCGCCGAGGATCCGGAGCGCAATTTCCTGCCGAGCGCCGGCCGCCTGGCCCTGATGGAATGGCCGGTGCTCGAGTCGGTGCGCGTCGATGCCGGCTTCGAGACTGGCGACACGGTGCCCGACTGTTACGACTCGCTCCTCGGCAAGGTGATCGCCTGGGCGCCCGAGCGCACCCTCGCTGCCGAACGTCTGGCGCGCGCGCTCAATGAGACCTACAGCGCCGGCGTCCATACCAATGAGCGCTGGCTGGCGCGCGTACTGCGCTCGCGGCGCTTCCTCGAGGTGCGCCACAACATCGCCTTGCTCGACAAGGGCGCGGGCGAATTCGCCGCGCCCTCCGTGGTGGCGCCCGAGACGCAGATTCTCGCCGCGCTCGCGCTGCACGCGGCGGCGCCCGCCGACGACTCGAGTCCCTGGGCGCTGTGCGATGGGTTCACGCCGAACCTGCCCTCGGGCGTCGCCTACTCGCTCACCTGGAAGGGGCAGGCGCATACCGTGCAGTTGGGGTTCGCGGCCGGCAAGCCGGCGTCGGCCAACGTCGATGGCCGGACGCTCCTGCCGCTCGCGGATCTGAGCTTCGCCAGCCACGCCGATGGAACCGGCACGATCGCCGCGCGGCTCGTCGAGCGGCGCCGCCGCGCGCGCTGCCGCGTGGACGGCATGCACGTCACGCTCTGGGACGAGGACGCGCAGTACGACTTTCTCCTCGAGGATCCGCGCAGCCGGGAATTCACCGCCAGCGCCAGTACCGGCGGCCTCACCACCCCGCTGCCGGGCGTGGTCGTGTCGGTGCCGGTCTCGGTCGGGCAGAAGGTGGCCGCGGGAGAGGTCCTGATGGTGATCGAGGCCATGAAGATGGAGCACACGATCACCGCGCCCTACGCCGGCACGGTGCAGTCCATTCACTTTGCCCGCGGCGATCGTGTCCCCGAGGCGAGCCAGCTCCTCGAGCTGGCGCGCGCCGGGACCTGAGAATGTTAAAATCTGCAAGTGGAGCGCACGACAGGCGGTCGGCGCAGGAGGAGCAATGGACAGATCGCTATTGATGGGATTGGTAATCGGCGGGGCAGTGGCCGTTGGCGCTGGCGCAGTCGCGGGGCTCAAGTTGATCAACAAAGGTCCGGATTACGCTGAGGTCCTGAAGGTCACCCCGGTGACCAGGACCATTCGTACGCCGCGGCAGGAATGCCACGACGAGCAGGTCACCCGGCAGGCGCCGGTGAAGGACGACCACCAGGTGCTCGGCACGATCGCGGGCGCCGTGATCGGCGGCGTGGTCGGCCACCAGATCGGCGGTGGCAGCGGCCGCGACATCGCCACGGTCGCCGGAGCCGCCGGCGGCGGCTACGCCGGCAACCGCATCCAGAAGAACCTGCAGGACAAGGACACCGTCACGAGCACCGAGCAGAAATGCACCACGGTCTACGACAGTTCCGAGAAGATCACCGGTTATCACGTTCGCTACCGGCTGGACGGCAAGGAGGCGAGCGTGCAGATGGATCACGACCCGGGGCCGCGCATTCCGGTACACGACGGGCAGCTCGACCTGGCGGCCGCCGCGCCGCAGAAGTCGGGCTGAGGATGCTGCCGGCGCCGGGCGTCAGTGCGGCTTCGGCGCGGGCGCTTTCGCCGCGACGCGGGCCATCGCGGTCACCTTGTCGGCGCGTACCAGGAGCTCGCGGAAGGTCTGGTCCTCGTCGGCCGCCTGCCCGGGGCTGATCACCACGTAGCGGCCGTTGACCGCGAGCGTGGGAACCGCATCGATTGCATAGTCCTCGGCGGTCGCGTCGGCCTGCACGGTCTGGCTGTTGACGCCGAAGGAGACGTAGGCGTTGGCGAACCGGGTCGCATCGCCTCCCTGTTTACCGACCCAGTCGGCGATCGACTGCTCGTCGAAAAGATTCTGGTGATCGTCGTGGATGGCGCGGAACAGCGCGGCGTCGAGCTTGTTGAGATCCCCGGTGGCCTCGAGCGCGTAGTAGGTGCGCGAGAGATTCATCCACGGCGGGCGCCCGTAGCTCACCGCGATACGCCTGAAGGCCACGTCCTTCGGCAGCTTCGCGACCCAGGCACTCACCAGCGGGTTGAACCTGGCGCAGTGCGGACAGGCGTAGGAGAAGAACTCCAGGACCTCGATCTTCCCCGGGCTCGAGGTGGGCCTGGGCGGCGTCAGCACGCGGTAGTCCTGGCCCTCGACGAGCTGAGCTCGTGCCGGCGCGCCGGCCAGGGCGGCCGCGGCGGCCAGACATAACACTGCGAGACTCACGAAGTGGCTGCGGGTCGGCATTCAGTCGGCCTCCGTCGGATGGTCGAAACGTAGCACGAAGCGCGGTCGAAGAACCGCCACGGCCGCCGCGCCCATTCGCCTGCATAGTCGACCCCGATGCGCGCGCTGCGTCCGATTGCGACCCGCGCGGCGCGCGGCGGACGCTCGATCCACAGCTCCGGTCCGAGCAGATCGGCGCCGTTCAGGCGCCGGTCGACGTGCATGGCGCGGCAGAGGAGGCCGGGCCCCCAGGTTTTGTCAGTGATTCCGTCCAGGGGTTCCAGCGCCCGCAGCAGCACCGCGTGCGGCACTCCCTCGCGCGCCGCCACCACATTAAGACAATTCCAGAATCCGTAGATGAAATACACGTAGGCGTGTCCCGGCGGACCGAACATCACCTCGGTGCGGGCGGTGCGCCCGCGCGAGGAGTGCGCCGCGCGATCCTTCGGACCGAGGTAGGCCTCGGTCTCGACGATGCGGCCGCGGCGCAGCTTGACGCCGTCGTCATGAACCAGATGCATGCCGATGAGCTCGCGCGCGACGGTGAGAGCGCTGCGGTCGAAGAAGGCGCGCGCCGGCTTGGTAAATTGCGTCACCGCTTTATGCTAAAGGATAGTAAAATCAATGTAATGGATTACCTGAAGCGCCGCGTGAGGTGGCCGCAAATCTTCTGGGCGATGAGCCTCGCGTGCGCCATGTCGTTGACCGCACCGGCGGGCGCGAACGTCTATCCGCTACCCGCCGATGGCGCGGGCGTAGTCGGCGCGGATGAGGCGATGACCACGTCCTACCAGGACACGCTGCCGGATCTCGCACACCGCTACAGCCTCGGTTACTACGAGATCATCCGCGCCAACCCCGCAGTGGATGTGTGGCTGCCCGGCGCCGGCAAGCGCATCGTCCTGCCCGGGCGGCGCATTCTCCCAACCGGTCCGCGCGACGGCATCGTCATCAACCTGGCCGAGCACCGTCTCTACTACTACCCGAAGCCGCACAATTCGCACGAGCAGCGTGTCGTCATCACCTACCCGATCAGCATCGGAAAGATGGACTGGCGCACGCCGCTCGGCGAGACGCACGTCATCGCCAAGATCCGCGACCCCGCCTGGTACCCGCCGGAATCGATCCGCAAGGAGCACGCCGCGAACGGCGATCCGCTGCCGAAGGTGGTGCCCGCGGGACCTGACAATCCGCTCGGCGCCTTCGCGCTGCGGCTCGCGGCCGGGAACGGCGAGTACATGATCCACGGCACCAACAACCCGACCGCGGTCGGCATGTCGGTGACGCACGGTTGCATCCGCATGTATCCCGAGGACGTCGCGGCACTCTTTCCGCTGATCGCGGTCGGGACCAGGGTGTGGCTGGTCAACGAGCCGGTGAAAGTAGCGTGGGTCGACGGCGAGCTGCTGCTCGAGGCGCATCCGCCGGTGGACGCCGAAGGCCAGACCGTGGAGCCGGACCTCGATCTGCTGTCGAAGCTGCTCGACCAGGCGCTCGGGGACAGCACCGCGGCGATTAACTGGGACCTGGCGCGCAAGACGCTGCAGGCGGCGGACGGTATTCCGACCGTGGTCGGACTCGCCGCGACTCTCGACACCCCGGATGGCAAGGCGCCGGAGCGGCTCGCGACCGCCCCGGCGGAGGCGGTCAAGCGCTAGCGGCCCTGCTGCGGCGTGCGCGGCGCGCGCAGCTGTGTGAGCAGGCGCACCAGTTGGGTTGCGCGCCCGGCGAGCGCGAGCGCCGAGCGAATCCACAGGACGAAGGTCAACACCTCGCGCGTGCGTCCGAGGAACAGTAAGCCCGCGAGCGCCGCCGCCCAGGCGAGCGGGTGACGCAGCTCGCGCAGGCCCGTGCCATCGACCGCCCCGCGCAGCAGCGTCGCGGGACTCAGCTGCGCGAGGCGTGACGCCAGCTCGTCGCGCTGCTCGTCGGCGCGCCTCACCAGCGCCTGCCTGCGCGCCTCGAGGTCCTTCAGGCGGCTCATGAGCCACCGGCGCGGCGCTGGTCGCGCTCGAGCTGGCCGAGTGAGTCGTCGAGGATGCCCCGCCCGCGGTAGAAGATGCGCGCGCCCATCAATGCACACACGAGCGCGAGCACGAGGAAGGCCAACCCCCCGCCCACGAGCCCGAGCACGCGGTGCGAGTCCCAGAGTGTCGCGATCAGCGCCACGATTCCGAACACCAGGCCGAGCAATGCGCACAGAATCGCCGCCACCGCCCAGATCAGCGAGCGCGCCAGCCCGATGAGATGGATCTCGAGCTCGACTGCCGCGAGCTCGAGCCGCGTGCGCAGCGCGTCGAGGGCCGCTGCCAGGAGGCCCTGGAGCGGCGGTGGGCTGTCCGGGCCGGTCGCGCCCGCGGGCGCGGCGCCGTCACTCATCCCCTGCGGCCCATGATGAGCCCGAGCAGCAGGGCCACTCCGCCCGCCACTGCGACCGCCTGCCAGGGGTTGTCGCGCACGTAGCTGTCGACGTCGCGCGCGCGCGCCCTGACCTGTTGCTCGAGGTCCGTCAGGCGGGCGCGCAGGTCCGCCATCGTGGCCTCGGCGTGCTCCTGCGCGGCCGCGCTCGCCGCCCCGGTCGAGCTGCGCAGCAGCGCCTCGGCGTCGCTCACCAGCGCGCGCAGCTCCTCGGCCAACCTACCGCCATTGAAGACGTCCGCCATGGGCGCTCCTCCTCTCTAATAGGGATTTACGCATATCCGGCCCGAAACCGCGAGACGGCGGAATTAAGCTGCGCTACTCTCACCGCGGAAGCTTCCGATGAACGCGTCGGTTCCCAATCCGCTCCTGGAGTTGCGCAAGCTCGGCGAGAGCGCGTGGCTCGACGACCTCGGCCGCGGGATGCTCGAGGACGGCAGCCTCGCGCGCCTGATCCGCGACGACGGCATCGCCGGCGTCACGTCCAATCCGGCGATCTTCGCCAATTCCATGACCACCGATCCGCGCTACGCGCAGCCGATCGCGCGGCTTCTGCCGACGGTGCCCTCGGCGATGGCCTTGTACGAGGAGCTCGCCATCAGCGACGTGCGCGAAGCCGCCGGCCTGTTCCGTTCGCTCTACGACAACACCGCGGGCGCCGACGGCTTCGTCAGCTTCGAGGTCTCGCCGCACCTCGCCTACGACGCCGCGGGCAGCCTCGCCGAAGCGCGGCGCCTGTGGGGACGGCTCGATCTGCCGAACGCCTTCATCAAGATTCCGGGCACCGAGGCTGGACTGCCGGTGATCCGCACCCTCATCGCCGCAGGCATCAACGTCAACGTGACGCTGCTGTTCTCGCCGGAGCGTTACCGTGCCGTGGCGCAGGCCTACATGGATGGGCTGAGTGAGCGGCTGCGTGCCGGCAAGCCGGTCGGACGCGTCGCCTCGGTGGCGAGCTTCTTCCTCAGCCGCATCGACACGCTCGTCGACAAGCTGCTCGATGCGCTGACCGCGCGCGGCCAGCCGGCGGCGCGCACGCTGCGCGGCAAGGCGGCGATCGCCAGCGCCGCGCGCGCCTACGAGATCTTCGAGCAGACTCTCGCCACGCCCCAATGGCAGGAGCTCACCACGCGGGGCGCGCGGCCGCAGCGGCTGCTGTGGGCGTCGACCTCGGCCAAGGATCCGAGCTACAGCCCGATCAAGTACGTCGAAGAGCTGGTCGTGCCCGGCACCGTCAATACCATGCCGCTCGAGACCATCAATGCGTACCGGCGCCTCGGCCGGCCGGAGTTGCGCCTCGAGCGGCATCTGGCCGAGGGCTCCGATACTCGCGAAGGCCTCGAGCGGCTCGGTGTCGATCTCGAGGCGGTCGCGGTCCAGCTCGAGCGCGAGGGCGTGGCTAAGTTCATCGAGCCGTTCGATCGGCTGCAGAAGTGGCTCGAGGATCGGCGGCGCACTCGCCAGACATCCTGAGAGTGCGGGAGGCCCAGTGGAAAGCGACGCGGTACGCGAAATGCTGCTCAAACGCCGGGACGAGCTGCGCCAACGGGCGAGCGACGCGAGCGCGGAGGCGCGCCACGAAGGTGATCCTCTCTCGGCTGACTTCGCCGAGCAGGTGACGCAGCGCGAGAACGACGACGTGCTCGGCGCCATCTCGCACTCGGCGCGCGCCGAGCTGCAGCAGGTCGAGGCGGCGCTCCGGCGCCTGGCGCAGGGCCGCTATGCGACCTGCGCGGGGTGTGGCGGAGAGATCGAGCCCGAGCGCCTCGCCGCGGTGCCCTACACCGACAAGTGTCGCGCCTGCGCCGAGGGCGCGCGCCCGATGCCCGGCCGCGGGCGTTTGGGCTGACCGGCCGCCTCCTCGAGCGAGCGACTCTTGGCGGCATCGGGCGTCATCACCGTCACCACCGACTTTGGACACCAGGGCCCCTTCGTCGGGGTCATCAAGGGCGTCATCCTCACGCGCTTCCCCGCCGCGCGGATCATCGATCTCACGCACGAGATCGTGGTCCACTGGCCGGCCGAGGCCGGCTTCTGGCTCGCACGGGCCTTCCCGTTCTTTCCCGCCGGCACCGTGCACGTCGCCGTGGTGGACCCGGGCGTCGGCACCTCGCGCGACATCCTGGCGCTCGAGGCGGGCGGACACCTGTTCCTCGCCCCGGACAACGGACTCCTGGCACCGGTCGTAGCCCGCTACCCGGACGCGCGCCTCACTCGGCTCACCGCCACGAGCCTCGCGCGGCTCGGGGTCGCGCATCCGAGCGCGACCTTCCACGGACGGGACATCTTCGCGCCGGTCGCCGCCGAGCTGGCCGCCGGACGCTGCAAAGCCGCTGACCTCGGCGAGCCCGCGAGCACGCTCGTGCCCTCCTGGGTCGACGATCCGACGGTCGACCCGGCCAGCGTCGCGGGGGTCGTCATCACGATCGACCACTTCGGGAACCTCATCACCAACATCGACGCCTCCCTGATCGAGCGCTTCCGCATGCCGGTGGCATACGCCGGCAACCACGCCTTTCCGCTCCTCCGTACCTACGCCGATACCCGGCCCGGGGAGTACCTGGCCCTGGTCAATTCCTTCGGCGTCGTCGAGATCGCCCGGGCCGAGCACAACGCCGCCGAGGGCCTCGGGCTCAGCCGGGGTGCCCCGGTGGTCGTCCGGGACGGCACAGACCACGCTTGAGCCCGATCTGCGGGGCCTTGTCTTGGCCCGGGACACCCCCCATTCCGGCAAATGTTGATCGGCGGCGCGGATCCGCTATAGTTCGCGCCTTGTTCCGTGCCGAATAAGCACGTTAGTCTTTGAATTAACTCGGATTTACACGACCAGATGGCCGAGCGGGACAACGAAGGGTTCGACCTCGACGAGGAATTCCTGAACAGTCCGCCCGAGGACGGCACCGATTACGATCGGTTGCTCGATCGGGTGGATAAGCGCGTTCGTAATCAGGGCAAGCGTGGGAAGGCCGCCTGGAGCCGCCTCGAGGAAGTCCTGGCGGACAAGAAGCTCGAGAAGGACCTGCAGGACTTCGACGAAGAGCTGTAGAACGACAGCTCTCACTGCTCACTCCAAGCTCGAGCGCTGCCGCACTTCGTGGCGCCTTAAGCTTTAAGGCCGCATGACCCGCATTCCCTCGTCCTGGATCGTCCTCAAGTTCGGCGGCACGAGCGTCGCGACGCTCGCCAACTGGATCAACATCGCCGGGGTCGCCGCCGAGCGCTGCGCGGGCGGCGCGCGCGTTCTCATCGTGCACTCCGCGGTGAGCGGTGTCACCGATCGCCTCGAGCGGCTCCTGAACGCCGCGGTCGGCGAGGCCTACGAGGAGGAGCTCGCTGCCATCGAGGAGCGCCACCGGCGCCTCGCGGCCGATCTCGGCGTGCCGCTCGGTGAGGAGGTCGAGCGGCATCTCGACGAGCTGCGCGAGCTCGCCGCCGGCATCGCGCTGGTGCGTGAGGTGAGCGACCGCACCCGCGCGCGTGTCATGGCGACCGGCGAGCTCATGGCGACGCGCATCGGCGCGAGCTTCCTCGAGGCCCGCGGGCTCCCGGTCGCCTGGGTCGACGCCCGCACCATGCTGCGCGCCGAGGAGCGTCATAGCGCCTCGGCAAAGGCGAGCGTGCTCTCGGCCGTGTGCGGCTTTGCTCCGGACGCGGCGCTCGCCGCGCAGCTCGCCCGCCTGCCTGCGGTGCTGGTGACCCAGGGATTCATCGCGAGCGACGACGCCGGCAACACCGTACTGCTCGGCCGCGGCGGCTCCGACACCTCGGCCGCCTACCTGGCCGCGAAGCTGCGCGCGCAGCGGCTCGAGATCTGGACCGACGTACCGGGTATGTTCAGCGCCAACCCGCGCTCGACGCCCACGGCCCGCCTGCTGCGGGCGCTGCATTACGACGAGGCGCAGGAGATCGCCACGAGCGGCGCCAAGGTGCTCCATCCGCGCTGCATCCTGCCGGTGCGCCAGCAGGGCATCCCGCTACACGTGTACGCCACGCAGGCGCCGCACCTCGAAGGCACGGTGCTCAGCGCCGAAGGGGGCGAGGGCGGCGCGCAGGTCAAGGCGGTGTGCAGCAGGAAGGGCATCACGCTCATCTCAATGGAGAGCCCCGGCATGTGGCACGAGGTGGGCTTCCTCGCCGACGCATTTCTGGTGTTCAAGCAGCACGGCCTGTCGGTGGACCTCGTCTCCACCTCCGAAACCAACGTGACGGTGTCGCTCGATCCGGCCGCCAATACCCTCGACAACTCGCAGGTGGCGGCGCTGGTGGCCGACCTCTCGCACCTGTGCCGCGTGCAGGTGATCGGACCGTGCGCCTCGGTGAGTCTGGTCGGGCGCAACATCCGCGCGATCCTGCACCAGCTCGGCGGCGCCTTCGAGTTCTTCGAGGAGCAGAAGATCCACCTCGTGAGCCAGGCGGCGAACGACCTCAACTTCACCTTCGTGGTCGACGAGGACCAGGGCGACCGCCTCGTCGAGCAGCTGCACGAGCTGCTCATCCGCGCGGTGCCGGGCGACAAGGTGCTCGGTCCCACCTGGCAGCAGCTGTTTGCCTCGGCGCCGCCGGGAGCGCGGCGCGCGCCGCCCTGGTGGCGCGCACGCCGCGGCGAGCTGCTCGCGGCGCTCGGCGCGCGCGAGTCGGCCTATGTCTACGACCTTGCCACCGTGCGCGGCGCGGCGCGCGCACTGCGGGCGATGAAATCCATCGATCGCGTGCATTACTCGATGAAGGCCAACCCGCACGCCGGGATCCTCGGCGCGCTGCGGGGCGAGGGCATCGAGTTCGAGTGCGTCGCGCGCGGCGAAATCGCGCATCTGCTCGAGAGCTGCCCGGACGTCGACCCCGGGCGCATCCTCTATACGCCGAACTTCGCGCCGCGGGACGAATACGCCTGGGCGCTCGAGCGCGGCGTGCGCGTCACCGTCGACAACAGCTACGCGCTGAGCGCCTGGCCCGAGCTGTTCCACGGCCGCGAGATCTTCGCCCGCCTCGACACCGGCGTCGGCCGCGGCCATCACACCCACGTGCGCACGGCCGGCACGCGCTCCAAGTTCGGCGTGCCGATCGCGGAGCTGCCCGCCTTCGAGGGTGCGGCGCGCGCCGCGGGCGCGCGCATCACCGGCCTCGAGGCGCACGTCGGCAGCGGCGTCTTCGACGTCACCAGCTGGGAGCACACGGCGCGCCTCCTGGCCGCCGCCGCGCGCACGCTCGAGGGAGTGCGCGTCATCGACGTCGGCGGGGGGCTCGGAGTGCCCGAGCGCAGCGATCAGCCGGGCGTCGATCTCGCCAGGCTCGATACGCTGCTCCTGGCGGTGCGCGCCGAGCACCCGGGCCTCGAGGTGTGGCTCGAGCCAGGGCGCTATCTGGTCGCGGCGGCGGGGGTACTGCTCGCGCGGGTGACGCAGCTCAAGCAGAAGGGCGGCGTGCGGTTCGTCGGCGTTGCCACCGGCATGAACTCACTCATCCGTCCGGCACTCTATGGCTCATACCATGAGATCACGAACTTGACGCGTATCGACGAGCCCGCCACCGAGCTCGTGAACATCGTAGGGCCGATCTGCGAGAGCGCCGACGTGCTCGGCCACGATCGCCTGCTGCCGGTCACGGAGGAAGGCGACATATTGCTGATCGCCAACGCCGGCGCGTATGGACACGCCATGAGCTCACACTACAACCTGCGCGCCCCGGCGGCGGAGCTGGTCCTCTGAGGCGCCTGCTGCTGAGAGTGCTCGGGATCGCCGCACTCGCCGGCGCCGCGTACGTTATGTACCTCGGCTTCACGGTGACGCGGACCTTCGAGGGGCGGCGTTGGACGCTGCCGGCGCAGGTTTTTGCCGCACCGCTCGAGCTGTACGCGGGCCTCGCCCTGCCGGCCGGCGAGGTCGGCCACGAGCTCGAGCGGCTGCACTACCGCAAGGTCGCCCAGCTCGACCGACCCGGAACCTACCGCTTGAACGGCGGGCGGATCGACGTCGCGTTGCGGCCGGCGCGCTTTGCCGACGAGGGGCGCGACGCGCAGCTGCTCAGCATCTTCACCGGACCCGCGGGCATCGAGAGCCTCAAGGACGCCACTGGCCGCGAGCTGCCGGTGATCCGGCTCGAGCCGCTCCTGATCGGCAGCATCTTTCCGACCCACGGCGAGGACCGCATCGTGCTGACGCCGCGCGAGGTGCCGCCGCTCCTGCCGGCGGCGCTCAAGGCGGTCGAGGATCGCCGCTTCGACTCGCACCGCGGCGTCGATCCGGAGGCGATCCTGCGCGCGCTGTGGGTCAATGCGCGCGCCGGGCAGATCGAGCAGGGCGGCAGCACGCTCACCCAGCAGCTGGTGCGCAGCTACTTCCTCTCCTCGCGCCAGACGCTCGGGCGCAAGGTGCGCGAGGCGATCATGGCGATGGCGCTCGATGCGCACTTCACCAAGGACGATCTCATGAACGCGTACATCAATGAGATCTTCCTCGGTCAGGACGGCAACCGCGCCATCCACGGCTTCGGCCTCGCGAGCCAGTTCTATTTCGGCAAGCCGCTGGATGAGGCTGACCTGCCGGAGGTGGCACTGCTGGTCGCGGTGGTGCGCGGGCCGTCCTATTACGATCCGCGCCGGCACGCGGACCGCGCGCTCGCGCGGCGCAACCTGGTGCTGAAGGAGCTCGCCGACCAGCACGTCGTGAGCGAGGCGGAGGCGGCCGATGCGGCGCGCCGGCCGCTCGGCGTCACGGCGCGGCCCGCCGGCGCCTACTACCCGGCGTATCTCGATTTCGTGCGGCGCACGCTGCGGCGCGACTATCGCGACCAGGATCTGACCGAGGAAGGACTGACGATCTACACCAGCCTCGACCCGCGCGCGCAGGAAGAGGCCGAGCGCGCGCTCGATCGCGAGCTCTCCCGGCTCGACCGTCTGAAGAAGCGCGGCAACACGCCTGAGACACTCCAGGGCGCGGTGGTCGTGACGACGCCGCAGAGCGGCGATGTGATCGCGATTGTCGGCGGACGGGATGTCGGCTACGACGGCTTCGACCGGGCGCTCGATGCGCGCCGCGCGATGGGCTCGCTGGTCAAGCCCTTCATCTATCTCACGGCGCTCGAGAGCGGCCGCTACAACGCCGCGACCGTCGTGCACGACGAGCCCGTCGACGTCCAGCTCGCGGGCGGCCAACACTGGCGGCCCGAGAACTTCAGCCGTGATTACAACGGGCCGGTGCCGGTGGTACGTGCGCTCGCCGAATCGCTCAACCTCGCGACTGTCGGCGTCGGCCTCGATGTCGGACTGCCGAAGGTGGCCGAGACGCTCAACCGCTTCGGGCTCGAGCGGCCGCCGACCCAGGTGCCGGCGATGCTGCTCGGTGCGGTCGACGTGACGCCACTCGAGGCCGCGCAGCTCTACAACGG
The DNA here is from genome assembly GCA_035566495.1 of Steroidobacteraceae bacterium. Classification (GTDB taxonomy): domain Bacteria; phylum Pseudomonadota; class Gammaproteobacteria; order Steroidobacterales; family Steroidobacteraceae; genus 13-2-20CM-66-19. Next base: position 25,344 of record DATMRG010000145.1, read on the forward strand.
GCTCGCGAACGGTGGCTTCCGCAACCCGCTGCGCGCCGTGCAAGCCGTCATCGGCGCCGACGGCAAGGCGCTCAAGGCCTTCCCGGTGCAGGTGACCCAGGTCGCAACGCCCGACTCCGTTTATCAGCTCGACCGGCTGCTCACCGAGGTCATGGATCGCGGTACCGGCCGGCCGGCGCGGGCGCTCCTGCCCGCGGGCCTGGTCGTGGCAGGGAAGTCCGGGACTTCCTCCGATTACCGCGACAGCTGGTTCGCCGGTTTCTCGGGCAACGATCTCACGGTCGTCTGGGTCGGCTACGATGACGACTCGCCGACCGGTTTCACGGGCGCGGCCGGCGCCTTGCCCGTGTGGGCCCGCATCATGGCGGGTCTCGGCGGCGGCTCTTGGAACGCAGCGATGCCCGAGGGACTCGTCGACATGGAGATCGAATATTCGACCGGATTGCGGGTTCTGCCGGGTTGCTCCGGCGACCGGGTGACGGTCGCGGTGCCTGCAGCGACCCAGATCCCGGCCAAGCCCGGCTGCGGCTTCGACGATACGACGAGTCCCGTCACAACCTTGGTCAACCGCACAGAGCAGTGGCTCCACAACCTAGTGCACTGACCGCCGGCGCCGCTTTGCCACGCCCTGGCGCGGCTCTCGGTCCGGTCCTCGCCGCACTCGCGCTGGCCGCCTGCGCGGCGCGGCCTCCCATGCCATCCGGCGCGCCGGGGGGCGTGCTGGCTCCCGGCACACCGGCGGCAGGGAGCTCGCAGGCACCCACTCCCGGGCCATCGCCCTCGGCACCCGTGACGCGGCAGTTTCATCTCGGGCCGGCGGCGAGTGCCCTCGTCACCCAGGCCCGCAATCAGGCGGGTGCCGGGGAGTACGCCGCTGCCGGGGCAACGCTCGAGCGCGCCTTGCGCATCGAGCCCGACAACCCGCTCCTCTGGGTCGAGCTCGGGCGGGTGCAGATGGGGGAGGGCAACGCCGCCCAGGCCGACGGCATGGGGCGCAAGGCACTGGCTCTCGCGACCGGCGACCCGGCGGCGCAGGCTTCCGCCTGGCGCCTGATCGCGGACTCGCTCCATTCCCGCGGTCGCACCGCGGATGCGCTCGAGGCGGAACGCCGCGCCGAGAGCCTCGCACCGCAGTAAGGCTTCACAATTCATATAGCTGCGCTTGCGCGCCGGGGCCTCCCCACCCTAAACTCGGTCCAACTCATCGAGACCGGCTGAGGGATAAGGCCCTTGGACGCCGGGGCAACCGCCAGGCTTAACCACCCTGGAAAGGTGCTAACTCCTGCGACTCCTGCTCCGAGGGGGTCGACAGATGAGCGGTTTGCGTAGCCTCCCGGGACATTCCGGTCGAGGATGGACGCAACAAGCCTCGCGCTCCCGCGCAGGCACGCTCCGCAGGTGTCCGATGAGATACGGACCATGCGGAGGATTCCGATGAGTGCCTCGCTCGAATCGCTTCCGGTGAACGCGCCGTCCGGCGCAGCTCCGCGCGCCCGTGTGCGCGTGCAGGAAGGAATCCTCGAGATACCCGAAGACTTCCCGCTCCACCACGGCGGCCGTCTGCGTGAGGCGCGCATTGCGTGGCGGCTGGCGGGAGCCGCGAACGCGCCGGTGGTATGCGCGCTCGGCGGAATCTCCGCCGATCGGCGCGTCTGTCTCACCGACGATCCGCGTGATGGCTGGTGGGACGAGACCGCCGGCCCCGATCGCGCGCTCGACACCGAGAGCTTCCGGATTCTCGGCTTCGACTACCTCGCCGGGCGCGGCGAGTCCTCCGGCCCGCGCAGCGATGGTGCCGCCGCGGACTTCCCGGCGATATCGAGCTACGACCAGGCCGAGGCCCTGCGCCGGCTGCTCGACTATCTCGGCATCCGCGCGCTCGCGGCGATCGCCGGCGCCTCGTACGGCGGCATGGTGGCACTGGCCTTCGGCGAGCGTCATCCGGAGCGCGTCGCGCGGCTGATCGTGATCGGTGCCGCCGACCGTGCCCACCCGCTCGCGACCGCGTGGCGCAGCGTGCAACGGCAGGCGGTGCGCTTCGCGCTCGACTGCGGCCGGCCCGCGGAGGGCCTGCAGCTCGCGCGCGCGCTCGGCATGGCGACCTACCGGAGCGCCGAGGAGTTTGCGGCGCGCTTCGACGCGCCGGCGGTGCGCGCTGGCCGGCGTTTCGTGTTTCCGGTCGAAGAGTATCTGTTCGCGCGCGGCCGCGATTACGCCGCGCGCTACTCGGCCGAGTCGTACCTCGCGCTGTCGGAGTCGATCGACCTGCACCGCGTCGAGGCGGACCGCATCTTCGTGCCGACGAGCGTGATCGCCGTGCGCGAGGACCAGCTGGTGCCGCTCGCTGACGCGCGCGCACTGGCCGCGCGCCTGCCGCGCGGGCGTGTTCACGAGATCTCTTCCATCTACGGACATGACGCGTTCCTGAAGGAGCCAGAGCAATTGCGTGCCATCTTCACGAGCGCCCTCGGGAGTGCCCCATGAGCAGGATTCAGGAGCTTCTTTCCACGGGAGACGCCGCCGCCAACGGCGTGAGTCAGGTCACGCAGACGGTGCGCGCCGGCATCGAGTGCGGCGATGCGACCGGTTGCGTCGTGCCCCCGCTCCACCTGTCCTCGACCTTCGCGTTCCGCGGCTTCGGCGAGAAGCGCGCCTACGACTACACGCGCTCCGGCAATCCGACGCGCGACCTCCTCGGCGCGGCACTCGCGGAGCTCGAGCAGGGTGCGGGCGCCGTGATCACGGCGAGCGGCATGGCGGCGGTCACGGTCACGGGCTATCTCGTGCCGGGCGGTGCACGCATCGTGGCGCCGCACGACTGTTACGGCGGCACCTACCGGCTGTTCGACGCCTGGCGCCGGCGCGGCGAGCGCGAGGTCGAGTTCGTCGACTTCGGCGACGAGGCGGCGGTGCGCGCCGCGCTGGCACGGCCGGCGGCGCTGCTCTGGATCGAGACGCCGAGCAATCCGCTGCTGCGGATCACCGACATCGCCGCGTTCGCGGCGCTCGGGCACGCGGCCGGGGCTCTCGTGGTCGTCGACAACACCTTCCTGTCACCGGCCTGGCAGCAGCCCCTCACGCTCGGCGCCGACCTGGTCGTGCACTCGACCACCAAGTACCTGAACGGCCACAGCGACGTGGTCGGGGGCGCCGTGGTCGCGCGCGACAAGGCGCTGCATGAGCAGCTCGTCTGGTGGGCGAATTGCCTCGGGCTCACTGGCGCGCCCTTCGACAGCTTCCTGACACTGCGCGGCCTGCGCACGCTCCATGCCCGGCTCGAGCACCACGCACGCAACGCGCACGAGCTCGCCCACTGGCTGGACAAACAAGGGAACGTGCGGCGCGTGTGGTACCCGGGGCTCGCGAGCCATCCGGGCCACGAGCTCGCCCGGCGGCAGCAGCGCGGCTTCGGCGCCATCGTCACTCTCGAGCTCGAGGGCGGGCACGAGGCGGTGCGCGAGTTCGTCGCCGACCTCAACTGCTTCTCGCTCGCCGAGTCCCTCGGCGGCGTCGAGAGCCTCGTGGCGCATCCCGCCACCATGACCCACGCCGCGATGGATCCGGCAGCGCGGCAGCGCGCCGGGCTCACCGACGGCCTGATCCGCCTCTCGATCGGTATCGAGGCGCTCGAGGATCTGCGTGAGGATCTCGCGCGGGGACTCGAGCGCGCCGCGCGGGTGCTGCCCGCGCCACCCTTCAGGGCCGCGGCGGCAGGTTGCTGACCACGGCCTCGGCCGCCTCTTCGGTGCTCGAGCCCCGGGCGCCGGCCGGAAGGAGATCGACGGTGCGGGCGCCGGCCCCGAGCGCGGCGTCCGCCGCTCGCTCGAGCGCCACGGCCTCCGCTTCGAGGCCGAGCGAGTGCCGCAGCAGGAGCGCCGCGCTATAGATGGTGCCGTAGGGGTTGGCGATGCCTCGGCCGGCGATGTCCGGCGCCGAGCCGTGAATCGGCTCGTACACGCCGCGCCGCCCTTCGCCGAGCGAGGCCGAGGGCAGGAGCCCGAGCGAGCCCGCCAGCATCGACGCCTCATCCGTGAGGATGTCGCCGAACATGTTCTCGGTCACGAGCACGTCGAGCTCGCGCGGCCGGTGGATCAGGTGCATCGCGGCGGCGTCCACCAGCTGGTGCTCGAGGGCGACGTCGGGGAATTCGCGCTCCATTACCCGCTGACAGACCGCGCGCCAGAGCCGCGAGGTCTCGAGTACGTTGGCTTTGTCGATCGAGGTCAGGCGCCGGCGCCGGGTGCGCGCGAGGCGCGCGGCGGTGCGCACGATGCGTTCGATCTCGGCGGCCGTATAGACGCACAGATCGGTGGCGCGCACGGCATCGCGCGTCTTCTCGCCGAAGTAAATGCCGCCCGTCAGCTCACGCACGAAGATGAGATCGACGCCTTCGACGACCTCGGGCTTGAGCGTCGAGGCGCCCGCGAGCGCCGCGTGCACCCTCACCGGGCGAAGATTGGCGTAGACGCCGAGCTCCTTGCGCAGCCGCAGGAGTCCCTGCTCGGGGCGCACGGGCGCCTCCGGGGCCGACCACCTCGGGCCGCCGATCGCGCCGAGCAGCACCGCATCCGCCGCGCGGCAGGCGGCGAGCGTCGCCGGGGGCAGCGGGTCGCCGCACGCATCGATGGCCGCGCCGCCGAAGGGGTACTCGGTCAGCTCGAGCTCGTGGCCAAAGCGAGCGGCGACCGCGCGCAGGCAAAGGAGCCCAGCGGCGATGACCTCGGGCCCGATGCCATCCCCGGGAAGTACGGCGATGCGCGCCCTCATGCGCGGCGCTCGTAGGCCTCGATCTCGCCGCTGCGCGCGAGCAGATAACCGAGCTCGTCGACGCCGTTCAAGAGGCAATGCTGGGCAAAGGCCTCGATGGGGAAGCTCACCCGGCTCCCGGTCGGCAGGGTCAGCGTGGCGGCGGCGAGGTCCACGGCGAGCTCGGCGCCCGGGTTGGCGAACAGCCAGCGGCTCGTGGTCTCATCGACGATCAGGGGCAGGAGCCCGTTCTTGAGCGAGTTGTTGCGGAAGATGTCGGCGATCCCGGTGCTCACCACCGCCTGGAATCCGTGATCGAGCAGGGCCCAGGGGGCGTGCTCGCGCGAGGAGCCGCAGCCGAAGTTGTGACCGGCGACCAGGATCCGGCAGCCGACGCTCTCCGGGCGGTTCAGCACGAAGTCCGGCCGCGGGGCGCCGCCCTCGTCGTAGCGCCAGTCCTCGAACAGGTGCGCGCCGAGCCCGGCGCGCGTGGTCGTGGTGAGAAAGCGCGCCGGGATGATCTGGTCGGTGTCGATGTTCGCGGCCGCCAGAACTACGGTGCGCGAGCTGAGGGTGGTGAAGGGTTGCATCTTTCAGCTCACAGGAGCTCGCGCGGATCGGTCACCCGGCCGCGTACCGCGGAGGCCGCCGCGGTGAGCGGACTCGCCAGCAGCGTGCGCGCGCCCGCGCCCTGGCGCCCTTCGAAGTTGCGGTTGCTGGTGCTCACGGCGTACTCGCCGCGCGCCACCGTATCGCCGTTCATGCCGAGGCACATCGAGCAGCCCGACTCGCGCCATTCGGCGCCGGCCTCGATGAAGATCCGGTCGAGCCCTTCGGCCTCGGCCTGGCGCTTGACCTGCTGCGAGCCCGGCACGACCAGCATCGTGAGCCCAGGGGCGATGTGCCGCCCACGCAGCACCCGCGCGGCGCTGCGCAGGTCCGAGATGCGCGCGTTGGTGCAGCTGCCGATGAACACCACGTTCACGGGCCTGTCGCGGATCGGTTGGCCGGCCTCGAAGCCCATGTAGCTCAGGGCGCGCGCGAACACCGCGTCCGACCCCTTCGAGGGGATGGCGCCGGTAATCGGCACCACCATGCCGGGATTGGTGCCCCAGGTGATCATCGGCTCGACCTCGCCGGCATCGAGCCGCACCTCCCGATCGAAGCGCGCGCCCGGGTCGCTCGGCAGCGTCCGCCACTCGCTCACGGCGTGTTCCCACGCGGCGCCCTGGGGCGCGCGCGGGCGGCTCGCGAGATAGGCATAGGTCGTCTCGTCCGGCGCGATCATGCCGGCGCGTGCTCCCGCCTCGATCGACATGTTGCAGACCGTCATGCGCTCGTCCATATCGAGGGCGCGCACCGTGGCGCCGCGATACTCGATCACGTGACCGGTGCCGCCGCCGACGCCGAGCTTGCCGATGATCGCGAGGATCAGATCCTTGGCCGTGACGCCGGCGCGCAGCGTGCCCTCGACCTCGACGGCGAGCGTGCGCGGCCGGCGTTGCAGCAGACACTGCGTGGCGAGAACGTGGGCGACCTCGGTGGTGCCAATGCCGAAGGCGAGGGCGCCGAGCGCGCCGTGGGTGCTCGTATGGCTGTCGCCGCAGACGATCGTCTTGCCAGGCTGGGTGATGCCGAGGTCGGGGCCGATGATGTGAACGATGCCGCGCTGCTCACTCTTGAGTCCGAGCAGCTCGACGCCGAACTGCGCGCAGTTGGTCTCGAGCTCGCGGATCTGCCGTGCGGCGGACTCGATCGCGATCGGCGCACCGCCGAATACCTGGCTGGTACGCGTCGGCGTCGAGTGATCCATGGTGGCGAGCGTGAGCTCGGGGCGGCGCACGGGCAGCCCGCGCTCGCGCAGGAGCGCGAAGGCCTGGGGCGAGGTGACCTCGTGGATCAGGTGCAGGTCGACGTAAAGCACCGCCGGCGTGGCGGCCGTCTCGGCCGCCACCAGGTGGCGTTGCCAGACCTTCTCGAAGAGCGTGCGGGCCGGACTCAAGCCTTCAGCCCGAAGCGGCCGCGGCGCGCGGCGCCGACATGTCGACGTAGTCGAGCCAGCCCCAGCGGTCCGGCGTCTTGCCGGAGAACAGGCCGAAGAACGCGTTCTGCAGCGTCTCGGTCACGGGTCCGCGCTTGCCGTTGCCTACCGCCAGACGGTCGACCGAGCGGATCGGGGTGATCTCGACGGCCGTGCCGGTGAAGAACGCCTCGTCGGCCAGGTAGAGGAGCTCGCGCGGGATCGACAACTCGCGCACCTCGATGCCGCGCTCGCGCGCCAGGCGGATCACGCTGTCGCGGGTCAGGCCGCCGAGCACCGAGTGCGCGAGCGCCGGCGTGAGCAGTACCCCGTCCTTCACCAGGAACAGGTTCTCGCCCGAGCCCTCGCTCAAGGTGCCATCGGGCGACAGCCCGATCCCCTCGGCGAAGCCGAGGCGCCGTGCCTCCGCGCCGATCAGCTGGCTCGAGAGGTAGTTGCCGCCCGCCTTGGCGAGCGCAGGCAGCGTATTGGGCGCCACACGGTTCCACGAGGACACGCAGGCGTCGACGCCGGCGTCCTCGGCGTCGCTGCCGAGATACTTGCCCCATTCCCAGGCGGCGATGGCCACGTCGGTGGGTGGATCGTTCTTCGGCGTCACGCCGATCTCGCCGTAGCCGCGGAACACGATCGGCCGGATGTAGGCGCCGCGCTTGAGATCGTTGGCCGCGATCACCTGGCGGCAGGCGTCGTTGATCTGCTCGGGCGAGTAGGCCACCGCGATGCGGTAGATCTTCGCCGAGTCGAACAGGCGTCGCGTGTGATCGCGCAGACGGAAGATCGCCACGCCGCGCGGCGTCTCATAGGCGCGCTCGCCCTCGAAAACGGACGAGCCGTAGTGCAGGGCGTGCGACAGCACGTGCACGGTCGCCTTCTCCCAGGGAACCAGCTTGCCGTTGAACCAGATGAACTGCGTGGCGGGAATGGGCATGGGAGCTCCTGTAGATCAGACCGGCGCCGGCACCGCCGGCGTCGCGGCCGCGCGTGCGCGGCTGCCAGTCTGCGCCAGCTCGATACGATTGATCACCTCGAGGAACGCACGGGTGGCGGACTCGACGATGTTGGTGCTCACACTGGCGCCCCGGTAGGTCTTGCGATTGTACTCCACGTACACCCGCGCCTCGCCCTGCGCATCCTCGCCCTCCGAGACCGCCTTGACCTCGAACTTGCGCAGAACCACGCGGATACCGGTGGCGGCCTCGATGGCCTTGAAGGCGGCGTCGACCGGCCCGTCGCCACTCGCGGAGTGCTCGACGGTGCGGCCGTCGGCATGCTGGAGCACCACGAGCGCCCGCGCCTCCCCCGAGGTGCGCGCCTCGGTGGTTAGCTCGGTGAGCGTCCAGGGACCCTGGGCCGACCCTTCCGCCCGCAGCACCAGCGCCTCGATGTCGCCGTCGTAGAGCTCCTTCTTGCGGTCGGCCAGGGCCTTGAACTCCTCGAACAGCTGGTTGAACTCCGGCTCGTCGAGCTCGAAGCCGAGCGCCTGCACGCGCTCGCGCAGCGCGTGCCGGCCGCTGTGCTTGCCGAGCACCAGGTGGCTGCGCGACAGCCCGACGTCCTCGGGGCGCAGGATCTCGTAGGTCGAGTAATGCTTGAGCATGCCGTGCTGGTGGATGCCGGCCTCGTGCGCGAAGGCGTTCTCGCCGACCACCGCCTTGTTGCGCGGTACCGGCATGCCGGTGATGCTCGAGACCAGGCGTGAGGTCGGATAGAGGCGCTGGGTGTGAATGCCGGTCGTCACGTTGAAGAACGCAGCGCGCGTCTTGAGCGCCATCACCACCTCCTCCAGCGAGCAGTTGCCGGCGCGTTCGCCGATTCCATTGATGGTGCACTCGATCTGGCGCGCGCCGGCGACCACCGCCGTCAGGCTGTTGGCCACCGCCATGCCGAGATCGTCGTGGCAGTGCACCGAGAGGCGGATACGCTCGATCCCACGCACGTTCTTGCGCAGATAGCGGAACAGCTCCGCGAACTCATCCGGCACCGTGTAGCCGACCGTGTCGGGAATGTTGACCGTGGTGGCACCCGCGGCGATCGCGGTCTCGACCACCTGCGCGAGGAACTCGAGCTCGGTGCGCGAGGCGTCCTCGGGCGAGAACTCGACGTCGTCGGCGAGCTCGCGCGCGCGTGCGACGCCGGCCGCAGCGGCCCGCAGGATCTCGTCCTGCGCCATGTTGAGCTTGTACTGACGGTGAATGGCGCTGGTGGCCAGGAAAACATGGATGCGGCGGAGCGGCGCGTCTTTGAGCGCGCGGGCGGCGAGGTCGATGTCCTCCTCGCTGCAGCGCGCGAGGCCGCAGATGATCGGACCCGGCACCTCGCGCGCCACGGCCTGGACGCTCTCGAAGTCGCCGCGCGAGGCGGCCGGGAAGCCCGCCTCGATCACATCCACGCCGAGCTCGGCGAGCGCGCGCGCGACGCGCAGCTTTTCCGGCTGCGTCATGCTGCAGCCGGGCGACTGCTCGCCATCGCGCAGCGTCGTGTCGAAGATCAAAACCCGGTCCGGATCAGTAGTCATCTCTGGTACCTCAGATTGTCGTCAGCGCGAGGGGGTGCCGTCCGGCTCTCCATCTCACGCTCGCCGTTCGTTGAGCCACGGCATTCTGGCGCGGAGACTCGCGCCGACCTTCTCGATCTGCCGATCGATGTCGGCGGCCAGCATCTTCTGGTAGTTCGCCTTGCCGGTCTGGTTCTCCTTGATCCACTGGCGCGCGAACTTGCCGCTCTGCACTTCCTTCAGCACTTTGCGCATCTGCTTCTTGACGCGCTCGTCCACGATGCGCGGGCCGCGCGTCAGATCGCCGTACTTGGCGGTCTCCGAGATGAACTGATGCATCTTCGATATGCCGCCCTCGTGCAGCAGGTCGACGATGAGCTTCAGCTCGTGCAGGCATTCGTAATAGGCGACCTCGGGCTGATAGCCCGCCTCGACCAGCGTCTCGAAGCCCTTGACGACGAGCTCGGTGGTGCCGCCGCAGAGCACCGCCTGCTCACCGAAGAGGTCGGTCTCGGTCTCCTCGGCAAAGGTGGTCTCGAGCACGCCGCCGCGCGTGCCGCCGATGCCGTGGGCATAGGCGAGGGCGCGCGCGTGCGCCTTGCCGGTGGCGTCCTGCGCCACGGCGAGGAGGCACGGGACTCCCCGTCCCTGCTGGTACTGGCGGCGCACCAGGTCGCCCGGTCCCTTGGGCGCGATCAACACCACGTCGAGGTCGGGCCGTGGCTTCACCTGCTTGAAGTGAATGTTGAATCCGTGGGCGAACAGCAGTGTCGCGCCCTTCCTGAGCCCCTTCCTGATCTCCTGGTAGAGCGCCTTCTGCGCGAGGTCCGGGACCAGCATGGCGATGAGATCGGCGCTCGCCGCGGCGGCGGCGGGCTCGGCGACCTCGAGGCCGTCGCGGCGCGCCTTCTTCCAGCTCGCGCCCCCCTTCCTCACTCCGACCACGACGTCGAAACCCGAATCCTTCAGGTTGAGGGCGTGCGCCCGGCCCTGGCTGCCGTAACCGAGGACGGCGATGCGCGCGCCCTTGAGCGCCTTGCGGTCGACATCCTTCTGCGAATAGAGCCTCATCGCATCTCTCCTGCGGCCGCGGCCGCACTGCAAACGTAAAAAACCCCGCAGCGGCTCTGGGCCGGTGCGGGGTCTTTGGATCTCTTGCTTCGCTCTGCCTGCTTGGTCAGGCGTTCGCGCGTGCCCCACACCGCTCGCCCCCGGTAAGGAGCAGCAGGGCGGGCAGTCCGATAAGCAGCACCGGCCGAGCGGCGGCGGATGCCGCGGCGGGAATCGTGAGCGCTGTTGCTTCGGGTATCACGGGAACTAAACCTGTTGGTCCGATGGGAGCATAGGAACCGCGGGCTTGTCAACGAGTTGAGCGTGGGTGTTAATCTCGGCGCATGAAGAAACCGGTGGATCCGCGCGCGTACTCGCGCGTGGTCGTCGACGGCATCAAGCAGGCACCGGCGCGCGCCATGCTGCGGGCCGTGGGTTTCCGGGACGAGGACTTCGCCAAGCCGCAGATCGGCGTGGCCTCGACCTGGGCCAACCTGACCCCCTGTAATGTGCACATCGGCGCGCTGGCCAATGCCGCCGCCGCGGGCATCGATGGCGCGGGCGGCAAGAGTGTTCTCTTCAACACGATTACGGTGTCCGACGGTATCTCCATGGGCACCCCCGGAATGCGCTATTCCCTGGTGTCGCGCGAGATAATCGCGGACTCCATCGAGGCGGTGGTCGGCGCTGAAGGGTTCGACGGCTTTGTCGCCATCGGCGGCTGTGACAAGAACATGCCCGGCTGCGCCATGGCCATGGGCCGCCTCAACCGCCCCTCCGTGTTCGTCTACGGGGGGACCATCCGCCCGGGAGCGCAGCGCCGCGACATCGTCACCGTCTTCGAGGCGGTGGGGGCGCGCTCGGCCGGGACGCTCTCCGAGAGTGCTCTGCAGGAAATCGAGCGCACGGCGATCCCGGGGCCGGGCAGCTGCGGCGGCATGTACACCGCCAACACCATGGCCTCGGCAATCGAAGCCTTGGGCTTGTCCTTGCCGGGAAGCTCAGCTCAGGATGCGGTCGGCGAGGCCAAGCACTCCGACAGCGCGCGCGCCGGTGCCGCGGTGGTACGGCTGGTGCGTGACGGCTTGAAGCCGCGCGACATCCTGACGCGCAAGGCGTTCGACAACGCCATCACCGTGGTCACGGCGCTCGGCGGCTCGACCAATGCCGTCCTGCATCTCCTCGCCATCGCCCGCGATGCGGGCGTGCGCCTCACACTCGATGACTTTACGCGCATCGGACGCCGTTCCCCGGTGCTCGCGGACCTGAGGCCGAGCGGCCGCTATCTCATGTCAGAGCTCGTCGCGATCGGCGGTATCCAGCCCCTCATGAAGATGCTGCTCGATGGGGGACTGCTGCACGGCGACTGCATGACCGTCACGGGACAGACACTGAAGCAGAATCTTGATAAGACACCCATGTATATGAAGGGGCAGGAGATTGTCAGGCCGCTATCGGATCCGCTCAAGAAGGACGGCCACCTCGTCATTCTCTACGGCAATCTCGCCCCGGACGGTGCGGTCGCCAAGATCACGGGCAAGGAGGGCGAGCGCTTCGAGGGCCGGGCGCGGGTGTTCGATGGCGAGGAGCGCGCCACCGCGGCGATCCTCGCCAACAAGCTCCGCCCCGGTGATGTCGTCGTCATCCGGCACGAGGGCCCTAGGGGCGGCCCCGGAATGCGCGAGATGCTCAGCCCGACCGGCGCCATCAGCGGCCGCGGGCTGGACGGCAAGGTGGCGCTGATTACCGACGGTCGCTTCTCCGGGGGCAGCCACGGATTCGTGGTGGGGCACGTGTCGCCCGAGGCGGCGGTGGGCGGGCCCATCGGGCTATTGCGCAGCGGCGATCGCATTACGATCGATGCCCGCAAGCGCGAGCTTCGCGTCGAGCTGCCGGCGGCGGAGCTGCGCAAGCGGCGCCGGGCCTGGGTACCGCCGCGTCCCGCCGCGCAGGCCGGCGTGCTCGCGAAGTATGCGTGGCTCGTCGGCAGCGCCTCCGAGGGCGCCGTGACCGAGGTGGTTCAGGCACGTCGCCGCAATTCATGAGCTGCCGGCGCAGTTGTCAGTCCCAGAGGCAGCGGTTACAGTTCGTGAAAGCATTCGTCGCAGCGCACACTGCAGGGCAGCGTGCGGGGGGATTGGAGAATCTCACGCCCTCCGTGTTATTGCCCGACGAAGTGAGTCCGTAAGTATGATTTAGGGGAACCGGCGGGTCCGCCTGCCGGCAATTGGGATCTGGCTGAGTCAGTAACAAACACATGGCAGCCTTAGTACACGATTCGACGTTCATGACCCGCCGCGGTGCCGTGCTGGTGGCGATCATCGCGCTCCACGTCTTCCTCCTCTACGCGCTCGCCACCGGACTCGCGCGCCGCGCGATCGAAGTACTCGCGCCGCCGATCCAGACGACGATCGTCGAGGAGACGAAGAAAGAGGAAGCGCCGCCGCCACCGCCGCCGCCGCAGTTCGAGCGGCCACCGGTCGAGCTGCCGCCGCCCGACGTCACCATCAACGTGCCGGTCGAGACGGAAACGACGGCGATCCGCGTCACCAACACGCCGGTCGTTAAGGCTCCGCCGGTGGCGGCGGCCAGGCCGGGGAGCCCGGTCAAGTTTGGCAAGGGCTTCCCCAACAGCGACGAGTTCTATCCGGACGCTTCGCGTCGCCTCGAGGAGCAGGGCGTCGCGACGGTGCACGTGTGCGTCGGGCCCGACAACAAGGTCACCGAAGAGCCGACGGTCGCGAAGAGCTCCGGCAGCGCGCGCCTCGACGGCGGCGCGATTAAGCTCGCCAAGGCCGGCTCGGGCAAGTACATCGCCGCCACCGACGACGGCAAGCCCATCACGCAGTGCATCAACTTCAACGTCAAATTCCAGCTGAGATGAACACGGCCGCACCCCCGGGTGCGGCTTCTTTTTTGTTTCGAGGAAACTATGGAAAACCAACCGAGCGTAACCGTTAACAATCCCTACGGCCTCAGCGCCCTATGGGTGTCGGGAGACCTGGTCTCCCGCTCCGTGCTGATTCTCCTGCTCATCATGTCGCTGGCTTCGTGGTACGTCATTCTCACGAAGCTGTGGGACCAGCGGGCGCTGCGCAAGTCGGCCAAGTCGGTCGACAAGTCTTTCTGGAGCGCGCCCTCGATCAAGGACGGCGTCGACCGGCTCAAGAAGGGCGACGACTTCCGCGGCATCGCCGAGGACGGATTGCGCGCCGCGTCCCATCACGACGGCCGCCTGACGGACCGCATCGATCTGCACGAGTGGATCACGATGTCGCTGCAGCGCGCCGTGGATGGCGTGAACAGCAAGCTCAACGGCGGACTCGGCCTGCTGGCGACCGTCGGCTCGACCGCGCCGTTCGTCGGACTGTTCGGCACGGTGTGGGGCATCCTGAACGCGCTGGTCGGCATCGGTATCGCCGGCCAGGCGAGCATCGACAAGGTGGCCGGCCCGGTGGGCGAGGCGCTGATCATGACGGCGCTCGGACTATTCGTGGCGGTGCCGGCGGTGTGGGGCTACAACTGGCTCCTCGGCCGCAACAAGGTGCTGCAGGATGCGCTGCGGAACTTCGCCAGCGACCTGCATGCGTACCTGGTGGGCGGTGTGAAGGTCGACGCGGGTGCCGGCGGCGGCGGTGCACGTCCGGCCGCGGCCAAGGCCGCGCCGCGCGTTCGCTGAGATACCGCCGCGAGGTGCGCCGCCGGGCGGATTGCAGCCGCGCCGGCGGGCCGGCGCGGCATTTTCTTTAAGGAGTAGCTGACCATGTCGATGAACGTGGGCGAGTCCGCGAGTGGCGGCATGATGGCGACGATCAACACCACGCCGCTGGTCGACGTGATGCTCGTGCTCCTCATCATCTTCCTCATCACGATCCCCGTGATCACCAAGACCGTGAAGGTCGACCTGCCCAGGGCAGTCAACATCCCGACCCAGACCAAGCCCGAGAACATCACGATCGCGGTCGACAGGGACGGCGGCATCTACTGGAACGAGAAGAAGATGGCCAACCGCGAGCTGCTGCTCGGCTACATCAAGGAAGCGGCGGTGCGGGTGCCGCAGCCCGAGATCCACATCCGCGCCGACAAGGACACACGCTATGAGTTCGTCGGCCGGGTGATGTACGCGATCCAGCGTGGCGGCATCGTCAAGGTCGGCTTCCTCACCGAGCCCGACCACGGCGTGCGCGGCTACCGCTAAGGCTGAAGGAGCAAATAACCATGTCAATGCAGGTAGGCGGTGCCGGCGAGGAGATGTGCGACATCAACACGACGCCGCTCATCGACGTCATGCTGGTGCTGCTCGTGACCCTCATCATCACCCTTCCGGTGATGACCCACGCGGTCAAGCTCGACATGCCGCAGCTCAACCAGCCGCCCCCGCCCGACCAGATCAAACCCGAGGTCATCGACCTCGAGGTCGACTTCGACGGCACGGTGGTCTGGAACGGCACGCCGGTGCCGAATTTCGAGACGCTCGAGGGCTACTTCCATACCTATGCGGACAAGGATCCGCAGCCTGAGATCCACCTGCGTCCCGACCGCCGCGCCAAGTACGACGTGGTGGCCCGGGTGCTCGCGGCTGCGCAGCGCAACCGCATGAAGAAGATTGGCTTCGTCAACACGGCGGAATTCGCCGAATAACGGTCAGGTAATGGCACACATCAGCATGAAGATCTCCTCCGCGCTCGTCGCCGTGGTCGCCGCGGCCGGATTGCTCGCGCCGGCGGCGACGCTGGCGGCCGACAAGCCGCAGAACAGCGCCAAGCTCGCCAAGCCTCTCAAGGAGGCGCATGACGACCTCAACAACAAGAAATACCCCGAGGCGATCAGCAAGCTGAAGGAAGCGGAGGGCACGGCTGGCAAGACCCCTTACGATCAGCACCTGATCAACGACATGCTGGCGTATGCCTATATCCGCACCAGCGACCTGCCGGATGCCGCCAAGGCCTGGGAGGCGGAGCTCGAGGACGGCTTCACCACCCCGGCCGAGCAGCAGCAGAAGGTGCGCGGTCTCGCGGAGCTCCACTACCAGCTCAAGAATTACGACAAGGCCATCGAGTACGGCCAGCGGGCCATCAAGGGCGGCTTCGCTGACGACGAGCTGAGGAAGCTCGTCGGCCAGGCCTACTACCTGAAGGGCGACTGGAAGGGCACGCTGAAGTTCGAGGACGCCCTCGCCGACGCCACGATCAAGGGCGGCGGCACGCCGAGCAGCGAGACTCTGCAGCTGATCCTCAGCGCGTGCGTCAAGCTCGAGGACACCGCCTGTCAGACCAAGGCACTCGAGCGCCTGGTGACTTACTACCCGAAGCCCGACTACTGGTACAACCTGCTGTTCTCCATCAGCAAGGAGACGGCCAGCAGCGACGCCAACACGCTGCAGACCTTCCGCCTGATGTCGGAGGTCGACGTCCTCAAGAGCGCCGACGACTTCATCGAGATGGCGCAGCTGGCGATGGATGCCGGCTCGCCCGGTGAGGCGCAACACACGCTGCAGCGTGGGTTCGACAAGAACGTCTTCACCGACCAGCGCAACAAGGACAAGGCCCAGCGCCTGCTCGACAAGGCGAAGGCCAAGGCGGCCGCCGACCAGCCGACCCTAGACAAGACCGCCAGGGAAGCCGACGCGGCTCCCACCGGCGCCAAGAATGCCGCCATGGGGCTCGCGTATCTCGGCTACGGCCAGTACGACAAGGCGGTCGACGAGTACTCCAAGGCGGTCACCAAGGGCGGCCTGCACAACGCCGCAGAGACGCAGCTGATGCTCGGCATCGCCGATCTCAAGGCCGGCCACAAGGATGACGCCGTCAAGGCCCTCAAAGCGGTCAAGGGCGACCCGGTGCTCGAGCGCCTGGCGAGCCTCTGGGTCCTGCACGCAAGACAGGCATAGCGCTCAGGCGCGGAAAGGAGCTCCCCGTGGCGATCAAAGCCGGTGACCGCATGCCTGCGGGCACCTTCAAGCGCATGACCAAGGAAGGTCCGAAGGACCTGACGGCCGATGAGCTCTTCAAGGGTAAGCGGGTCGTGCTGTTTTCCGTGCCGGGCGCCTTCACCCCGACCTGCGACGCCAAGCACCTGCCGGGCTTCGTGCAGCTCGCCGATCAGATTCGCGCCAAGGGCGTCGACACCATCGCCTGCATGGCGGTGAACGACGTGTTCGTCATGAACGCCTGGGGCAAGGCCTCGAGCGTCGGCGACAAGATCCTGATGCTGGCGGATGGCAACGGCGATTACTCGCGCGCCCTCGGGCTCGAGATGGACGGCAGCAAATTCGGCATGGGCATGCGCGGCAAGCGCTTCGCCATCATCGTCAAGGATGGCGTCGCAACTGCGGTAAACGTCGAGGAGCCCGGCCAGTTCAAGGTGTCCGCCGCCGAGTACGTCCTCGGGGAGCTATAGAGGGCGGGCCGCCGCAGGCGCTTTCTGCCAGTAAGACTAGCTCACAAGCTTCTCTATCTCGGGGATGATCTGAAAGAGATCCCCGACGAGCCCGAAGTCCGCCACCTCGAAGATCGGCGCTTCGCCGTCCTTGTTGATCGCGACGATGGTGCGCGCGTCCTTGATCCCGGTCAGGTGCTGGATCGCGCCCGAGATGCCGACCGCGACATAGAGCTCGGGGGCGATGATCTTGCCCGTCTGTCCGACCTGCATCTCGTTTGGCGCGAAGCCCGCATCCACGGCCGCACGCGAGGCGCCGACCGCCGCTCCGAGCTTGTCGGCGAGGCTGTAGAGGATCTTGAAGCCCTCGGCGCTGCCGAGCGCACGCCCGCCGGAGATCACCCGCGCCGCGGTCTGCAGGTCCGGCCGGTCGTTCCTGGCAGCCGACACCGAAATGAAGCGCGTGTCGGTGGGAAGCGCGACTGACACCGCGGACGGCTCGATCGCCGCCGCGCCGCCGGTGGCGGCGGCCTCGAATGACGCCATGCGCACCGTGCCGACGACCTTCACGCCGGCCTCCGCTTCCACGGTCAGGATCGCGTTGCCGGCGTAGATCGGGCGGCGAAAGCGGGTAGGGCTCTCAACGCCCATGATGTCGCTCACCTGCGGCGCGCCGAGGAGCCCCGCGACCCGGGCCATCAGGTCCTTGCCGTAAGTGGTCGAGGGGCCGAGCAGGTGGGTGAACGGACCCGCGAGCGCCGCGATCTGCGGTGCGAGTACCGCGGCGAGCGCGTGCGCGTTGGCGGGATTCGCGACCGTCAGCACGCGCGCGACGCCTGCGAGCTGGGCCGCCTGCGCGGCGACCGCACCCGGGTCGGCGGCACAGACCGCGATGGTGATTTCCGCGCCGCCGAGGGTGCGCGCGCAGCTGACGCACTTGGCGGTGCTGGCGTTGAGCCGGGTGCCGTCGTGCTCGGCGACGACGAGAATCCTGGCTGTCACAGGAGACCCTTCTTCTTCAGCTGCTCGACCAGCTCCGCGGCGTCCTTGACCCGGATGCCCTTCTGCCGCTGCGGCGGGGGCTCGAACTTCACCAGCTTCAACTGCTGGCGCTGCTCGACGCCGAGTGCGGCGAGGGTGAGGGTCTCGAGCGGCTTCTTCTTCGCCTTCATGATGTCCGGCAGCTTCACGTAGCGCGGCTCGTTCAGGCGCAGGTCAGTGGTGATGACCGCCGGCAGGTCGATCTCGAGCGTCTCGAGCCCGGCATCGACCTCGCGCGTCACGCGCGCGGTGGTTTCGCCGAGGAGCTCGAGCCTGGAGGCATAGGTGGCCTGGGGGCGATTCCACAGCGCCGCCAGCACCTGACCGGTCTGGCCGTTGTCGTCGTCGATCGCCTGCTTGCCGAGGATGACGAGAAAAGGCTGCTCGCGCTCGACGAGCTTCAGCAGCGCGCGCGCCGCGACCAGGGGCTCGATCACGCCGTCCGCCTGCACGTGCAGCGCGCGGTCCGCCCCCATGGCGAGGGCGCTGCGCAGCTGCTGCTGGGTGTCGGCGGGACCTACGGTCGCGACGATCACTTCCTCGGCGCCGCCGCGCTCCTTGATGCGCAGCGCCTCCTCGAGCGCAATCTCGTCGAAGGGGTTGACGCTCATCTTGACGCCGTCGGTGACCACGCCACTCCCGTCCGGCTTGACCCGGATGCGGACGTTGAAATCGACGACGCGCTTGATCCCAACCAGAATGCGTTTCATGGCCGCGCAGTATAGCGGGCGCCAACGCGTGCTGTTGCCGGGAGACGCCGCGGCGTTGACGGATTGCGCGCCTACTCCCTAAAGTCACAGGCCATGCTGAAAAGCCGCAGCCCATGCTGAGTTACGCGCTGCGTCGCATCGCCGTTGCCGTACCAACCCTGTTCGTCATCGTCACCCTGTCGTTCGCGCTCGAGCGGCTGGCGCCCGGCGGCCCGTTCGACCAGGAGCAGACGCTCACTCCGGCGGTCCGGGCGAATCTCGACCGGCTGTACGGGCTCGACCGTCCGCTCCCCGTGCAGTACCTGCGCTACCTTGGCGCGCTCGCGCGCGGCGATTTCGGACCATCCCTCAGCCAGCGGGATTTCACCGTCAGCGAGCTGATCAGCCAGGGCCTGCCGCTCAGTGCCACTCTGGGCCTCGCGGCGGTGCTCTTGGCGATCCTCACCGGGATTCCCGCCGGTATCGCCGCGGCGCTGGCCCGTGGTGGCGCCGCCGACTACGCCCTGAGCGCGCTCGCCGCGCTCGGCATCGCCCTGCCGACCTTCGTCACCGGCCCGGCGCTCGCGCTCCTCTTCGGACTGCATCTGCACTGGCTGCCGGTGGCGGGCTGGGAGCGAGGCGCGCCGCGTTACCTGGTGCTGCCGGTCGTGACACTGGCGCTGCCGGTCGCCGCCTATCTCGCACGGCTGACGCGCGCCAGCCTCCTCGAGGTGCTGCGCACCAACTACGTGAGGAGCGCGCGGGCGCGGGGCCTGGGCGGCACGCGCGTCCTCTGGCACCACGCGCTGCGGCCGGCGCTACTGCCGGCCGTGAGCTATCTCGGTCCCGCCGTGGCGTTCGTGGTCACGGGCTCGCTCGTCATCGAGACGGTGTTCGGCCTCCCGGGCAGCGGCCGCTATCTCGTGCAGGGCGCCATCGACCGCGATTACCCGCTCGTCATGGGCATGGTCATCGTCTACGCGGCGCTGACCCTCGCCTGCAATCTCGCCGCCGATCTCATCTACGGCTGGCTCGATCCGGGAGCGCGGCGTGAGTGAGGCGGACGCGGGCCGTGGACTGTGGCGCGATGCGGCGCGGCGCTTCGGCGCAAGGGGCGCGGGCCGTATCGCCCTGGTGCTGCTCGGGGCCGTGACGCTTCTCGCGCTGCTCGCGCCGGCGGCCAGCCCCTGGGCCTACGACAGTCTCGACTGGCGCCACCTGGCGCAACCGCCCGGGCTCACGGCCGCGCATTGGTTCGGCACCGACCGGCTGGGGCGCGATCTGTTCGTGCGCACGCTCCACGGCGTGCGCCTGTCGCTCCTGATCAGTGTGCTGGCGAGCGCGATCAGCGTCGGCATTGGGCTCGCCTGGGGCACGCTGGCCGGCTTTGCGGGCGGGCGCACCGACGAATGGATGATGCGCTTCGTCGACGTGCTCTACTCGCTCCCCTATCTCTTCATCGTGATCATCCTGAGCACCTTGCTCGGCCGCGGCAGCATCGCGGTGCTGCTGCTCGCCATCGCCGCGGTCGGCTGGCTGACAACCGCACGCATCGTGCACGGACAGACTCTGCAGCTGAAGCGCCGCGAGTTCATCGAGGCGGCGCGCGCCACCGGACTCACGACGGCGGCGATCCTGGTGCGGCACATCGTGCCGAACCTCGCCGGCACCGTGGTGGTCTACGCGACGCTCACCGTGCCGCAGATGATCCTGTTC
>DATMRG010000146.1:0-2335 GCA_035566495.1 Steroidobacteraceae bacterium
ATCGGCTACATGGACCGGCTCGACTACGTCTCGATGATGTGCAACGAGCACGCCTACGTGCTCGCGATCGAGCGGCTGCTCGGCATCACGCCGCCCGAGCGCGCGCAGTACATCCGTGTGATGTTCGATGAGATCACGCGCATCCTGAATCACCTGCTGTGGCTCGGCTCGCACGGTCTCGACATCGGCGCCATGACGGTGTTCCTGCTCGCCTTCAAGCAGCGCGAAGAGCTCATGGACGTCTACGAGGCGGTGTCGGGCACGCGCATGCACGCCACCTACTACCGCCCGGGCGGCGTGTATCGTGACCTGCCGGAGTCGATGCCGAAGTACCAGGTCACCAAGTGGCACCCGGCCCGGGAAGTCGCGCGCATGAACGAGGCGCGCAGCGGCACCATGCTGGATTTCATCCAGGCCTTCACCGCGCAGTTTCCGGCGGCGATCGACGACTACGAGGCGCTGCTCACCGACAACCGCATCTGGAAGCAGCGCACCGTCAACATCGGCGTCGTGACGGCCGAGCGCGCCATGCAGCTCGGCTTCTCGGGTCCGATGCTGCGCGGCTCGGGTATCGCCTGGGACCTGCGCAAGAAGCAGCCCTACGAGGTCTACGAGCGGATGGACTTCGACGTGCCGATCGGCGTCAACGGCGACTGTTACGACCGCTACCTGGTACGGGTAGAGGAAATGCGCCAGTCGAACCGTATCGTCCGCCAGTGCGTGGAATGGCTGCGCGCCAATCCCGGCCCGGTGATGATCGACGACCGCAAGGTGCGTCCGCCGAGCCGCGAGCGCATGAAAGAGGACATGGAGTCCCTCATCCATCACTTCAAATTCTTCACCGAGGGCTACGAGGTCCCCGAGGGCGAGACCTACGCGGCGATCGAGGCGCCGAAGGGCGAGTTCGGCATCTACCTGATCTCCGACGGCGCCAACAAGCCCTACCGGCTCAAGTGCCGCGCGCCGGGCTTCCCGCACCTGGCGGCGCTCGAGGAGATGTGCAAGGGCCACATGCTGGCGGACGTGGTGGCGGTGATCGGTAGCCAGGACATCGTTTTCGGGGAGATCGACCGGTGAGCCAGGGCCGCAGCAACGTCGGCATCGCCGGCACCGCGCTCGTCAGCAAGCTGTCGCTCCTCTCCGAGGAGACGCGCCGCGAGATCGATCACTGGGTGGCGAAGTTTCCGCCCGGGCGGCAGCGCTCGGCCTGCATCGCGGCGCTGCGCGCGGCGCAGGAGCAGAACCTCGGCCACCTCACGCCGGATCTCATGGACGCCGTGGCCGAGCACCTGAAGCTGCCGGCGATCCAGGTGTACGAGGTCGCGAGCTTCTACTCGATGTTCGAGGTCCACGCTTGCGGCCGCCATCACGTCAGCATCTGCACCAACATCTCCTGCATGCTGAACGGCGCCGAGGCGCTGGTGGCGCACGCCGAGAAGAAGCTCGGCATCAAGCTCAACGACAGCACCGCCGACGGACGCATCTTCCTCAAGCGCGAGGAGGAATGCCTGGCCGCCTGTAACGGCGCGCCGATGATGATGGTGGATCACGTATTCCACGAGAACCTGACGCCCGAGATGCTCGACAAGATCCTGGATGAGCTGAAGTGAGCGACCTCGAGAGCAAGTACGCCGACAAGATGAACCTGGTGGCGTTCGAGCCCCTGAAGCTCGAGCGCCCCTGGACGCTCGCCACCTACCGCTCGATCGGCGGCTACGACGTGTGGGAGAAGATCCTGGCCGAGAAGCCCGACCGCGGCGCGATCATCGACCAGGTCAAGGCCTCGGGGCTGCGCGGCCGCGGCGGCGCCGGTTTTCCCACCGGCACCAAGTGGAGCTTCATGCCGCGCAACTCGCCGGTGCAGAAGTACCTGGTATGCAACTCCGACGAGAGCGAGCCGGGCACCTGCCACGACCGCGATATCCTGCGCTTCAACCCGCACGCGCTGGTCGAGGGCCTGGCGATCGCCGGCTACGCCACCAATTCGACGGTCGCCTACAACTATATCCGCGGCGAGTTCCTCGGCGAGCCCGCGCCGCGCTTCGAGGCGGCGCTCAAGGAAGCCTACGACGCCGGGCTCCTCGGCAAGAACATCCGCGGCTCGGGCGTCGACTTCGACCTGCACGCCTTCATCGGTGCCGGCGCCTACATCTGCGGCGAGGAAACGGGGCTGCTCGAGTCGCTCGAGGGCAAGCCCGGCAAGCCGCGCTTCAAGCCGCCGTTTCCCGCCAACTTCGGCCTGTACGGCGCGCCCACCACCATCAACAACACGCTGAGCTTCGCCTCCGTGCCGAGCATTCTGCGCAAGGGCCCGGCGTGGTTCGCCGGCCTCGGG
>DATMRG010000147.1:0-2424 GCA_035566495.1 Steroidobacteraceae bacterium
CCCCTGGGACATGACGGCGCTCGACGGTAACCGGCAGGCGGTGCTGTTCGTCACCAACGTGCTGAACGGTACGGTGGCGGCCAACGGCGCGGTCGTCAATCGCGGCACGGTCCTCAGGCTCAACCTCCGGGTGTCGGCCGCCACGATGCCGAAGCTCGAGTCGATCACCGTGATCGGATCGGGCTTCGCCGAGCACAGCGATCCGGCCGCGCTGGTCGTCGGGCCGACGGGCGTCGGGCTGCGCTCGGACTGCGGCAGCGCGGATGACTGCGCCGAGCAGGGCGAAGACGAGGGCGGCTCGACCCTGTACGTCGCCGACACGGTCAACAACCGGGTCGCCAGCATCGACAACCCGATCGGACGCAGCCACTCGGCCGGGATGGGACACACGCTCTCGGCCGGCGGCACCCTCAACGCGCCACTCGGGCTGATCGTGACTCCGGGCGGGGAGATCCTCACCGTCAACGGCGGTGACGGCCTCATCACCGAGATCAGCCCCGGCGGGAGGCAGGTGGCGCACGCGACGCTCGAGTCGGGCGGCGCGCCGGCGGTCGCCGGCACCCTCTTCGGGCTGGTATTCGATCCGAGGCATGGCCTCTACTACGTGGACGACGGCGCCAACATGCTGAATCTGCTGCACCGTTGAGGAACGCGGCTCCGGCGGAGCGGATGCGCTCCGCCGGAGAGCGGCCTCAGGCCGTCCAGATATCGGCGAAGACGCGCGCGAAGTTCGCGCCGATGACTCTCTCCACCACCCCGGGCGGATAGCCGCGCCGCAGCAGCTGGTCGGCGATGACCTCGATGCGCCGCGGTGTGTTGAGTCCGACGACATAGGGCGGGCGGTCTTCCTCCGGCGCCGCGAGGCCGCTCGCGCGGCGCTGCTCGAGCTCCTTGTTGACCTCGGCCATGCCCTTCTCACTCAGGTCGAGCGGCAGGATGCCGACGTCGCTGCCGATGCCGACGTGATCTTCGCCGGCGATTCTGAGTGCGTGCTCGAGGTGGGCGAGGTAGTCGTCCACGGTCGGCTGCCGTGGTGAGGCGGTGAGGTACGGCAGATCGAAGATCCCGACCACTCCGCCACGATCGGCGAGCGCCCGCAGCTGCTCGTCGCTCTTGTTGCGCGGATGCGGATGGACCGCGGCGCAGCCGGCGTGGGTCATCACCGGTGGCTTGGCCGCGAGCGCGAGCACGGCGGTGGTGGTCGCGGCATTGGCGTGGCTCAGATCGATCGCCACGCCCAGGCGGTTCATCTCGGCGACCGCTTCGCGCCCGAGCGGCGTCAACCCCCCGCCCTCGGGCTCCATGACGCCGGCGGCAAAGGGCGACTTGCGATTGTAGGAGAGCTGCATGACGCGCACGCCGAGGTTGCGGAACAGCTCGAGCGATTCGAGCTTGCCCTGCAACATCTCGGCGCTCTCGAACGAGAGGATGATGCCGAGGCGGCTCTCGCTCTTGGCACGGGCGAAGTCGGCCGCGGTCCGCACGTGGGTGAAGTAGGCCGGGTGCGCTTCGATCAGCTTCTGTACCTGGCCGATCGCCGCGACCGTCCTGGCGAAATCGTCGTTGATGCCCCCGAGCGAGTACTTGATGACGTCGATCCCGCTGCTGCGCAGCGCGTCGAGCTCGGCCTGCGGCAGCGGCAGCCGGTCCTCGGGCGGAGCCGAGTTGCAGTCGAGAATCAGCGCCGAGTGGTACAGCGCGCGCGCGTGGGCCGAGACGGCCGGGGCCGGCGGCTCGGCGCGCGCCGGCGGTGACTCGGCCCGCGCCAGGCGGCCGAGCGCGGCCGTGGCGGCGGCGCCGGCCAGACTCTGCGAGAACTCGCGACGGTTCACGGGCGCGGCGCCCTCAGCGCCACGCCCTGCACCTCGAAGTGCGCGCCGCGCACCAGTTTGCTGATGCCGATGAAGGCGCGCGCCGGATGATGACCGTGAAAGTAGCCGCCGTAGATGCCGTTGAAGGTGTCGTAGAGCCCGAGATCGGTGCAGTACACGGTCACCGACACCAGCTCGTCCATTCTGAAGCCGGCGCGCTCGAGCGTGTGCTTCACGCCATCCATCACCAGGCGCGCCTCGGCCTCCGGGCTGGCGGCGGCGTTGCCGGTGCGCGGATCGATGCCGATGTGACCGGCGAGGTAGAGCGTGTCGCCGACGCGCACCGCGTCGCTGAAGGGGAGCGGCGGGCCGTTGGGAGCGGGCGGATGCTCGATGTAGCTGCGCTCGGCGGGGGGCGGAGCCCCGTGCGCGAGCGGCGCTACGGCGGCGAGCGCCAGCGCGCCGAGCAGGAGAAACCGGGCCGGTCGTCCATTTGTGCCGAACCAGAGATGCATGATCCCCCTCCCGGCGCCTTTTTCAGGGGCGCCTCCCGGCGGCGGTGACCGCGCGCGAGATGCCGAGCGCGATCACGATGCCGAACAGAAAGATATGC
>DATMRG010000148.1:0-7244 GCA_035566495.1 Steroidobacteraceae bacterium
GGTCAAAGCCATCGTTGCCGAACAGCTGGGCGTCAAACAGGAACAGGTCACGAACGACGCTTCGTTCGTCGACGATCTGGGAGCCGACTCGCTCGACACCGTCGAGCTGGTGATGGCCCTCGAAGAGGAATTCGAGATCGAGATCCCGGACGAGGACGCCGAGAAGATCACCACCGTCCACCAGGCCATCGACTACATCAACGAGCGCCGCGCCAAGTCCTGACTGGCCAGCGCGCGCCATACAGGAATCGTGTGAGCAAGCGCCGCGTCGTAGTGACGGGTCTTGGCGTGGTGTCGCCGGTCGGGAGCACCGTCCCGTCGGCGTGGGACGCCGTCCTGCGCGGTCAGAGCGGCATCGGCCCGGTGACACGCTTCGACGTGTCGGCTTTCCCGGTGCGTTTCGGCGGCCAGGTGCGCGACTTTGACGTCGGCCAGTACCTCCAGCCGAAGGAAGCGCGCCGCATGGACGACTTCATGCACTACGGCGTCGCCGCCGGTGTGCAGGCCGTCACCGATTCCGGCATCGATTTCCAGAAAGCCGACCCGACACGCTGCGGGGCGGTGTGCGGCGCCGGCATCGGCGGACTGTGGACCATCGAGGAAGAGTTCAACGAATACCTCAAGGCCCGCAGTCCGCGCAAGATCTCCCCGTTCTTCGTCCCCGCGACCATCATCAACATGATCGCCGGGCATCTCTCAATCCGCTACGGGCTCAAGGGCCCGAATCTCGGCGTGGTGACCGCCTGCACTACCTCGACGCACGCGATCGGGCTCGGCATGCGCGCCATCCAGTACGGCGACGCCGACGTGATGGTCGCCGGCGGCGGCGAGATGGCGACCACGCGCTGCGGACTCGGCAGCTTCGGCCAGGCCAAGGCGCTCTCCACCCGCAACGACGCTCCCACCGAGGCGAGCCGCCCCTGGGACAAGGATCGCGATGGTTTCGTGCTGAGCGACGGCGGTGGTGCGGTACTCCTCGAGGAGCTCGAGCACGCGCGCCGCCGCGGCGCGCGCATCTACGCCGAGCTGGTCGGCTTCGGCATGAGCGGCGACGCCTATCACATCACCGCGCCCCCCGAGGACGGCGCGGGCGCCTGCCTCGCCATGCAGAATGCGCTGCGCGATGCGGGCCTGAATCCCGACCAGATCCAGTACATCAACGCGCACGCGACCTCGACACCGCTCGGCGACAAGGCGGAGACGGTGGCGCTGAAGAGCGCCTTCGGCGAGCACGCCCATCGCGTCGCCATCAGCTCGACCAAGTCGATGACCGGGCATCTGCTCGGCGCCGCCGGCGTGGTCGAGGCGATCTTCTCCGTGCTCGCGATCCGCGACGGCGTGGCGCCGCCCACCATCAACTACCGCACGCCGGACCCGGAGTGCGATCTCGACTACGTGCCGAATACCGCGCGGCGCATGAAGATCGACATCAGCCTGTCGAACTCCTTCGGCTTCGGCGGCACCAACGGCTCGCTGATCTTCCGGCGCTTCTCCTAGCGCCCCACGAGCCTCACGGGCTGTCCGCTACGCACGCACCTCTCGTTCGCGAGCTCGAGGTACCGCCGGCGGTGCTGCAGCGCCTGGCGGCGCTCGATCCCGCCCGCTATCCACTGCTGCTGGACAGCGCCGCCGCGGGGCCGCTCGGTACCGCGACCGTGCTGCTGGCCGCGCCGCGCGCCGCGCTCTGGCTCGACGCCGACGGCCGGCTCGGCGCGGATGGCACCACCATCGAGGGCGGGAGCTTCCTTGCCGCGCTCGAGAGCTGGTGGCGGCGTGAGAGGTCGGCCGCGGGGTCGCCGGATGCCCGCCCGGAGCTGCCATTCACGGGCGGCTGGGCGCTGTATCTGGGCTACGAGCTCGCGCAGGAGATCGAGCCGCGGCTCAGGCTTCCGCGCACGCCGCTCCCCTGGGTGGCGTTCGCACTGCGAACCCCCTGCGCGCTGATCCACGAGCTCGAGAGCGATCGCGTGCTGGCGGTCGGGGAGGAGGGCGCGGCCGATTCGCTCGCGCTCGTCGCCGCCGATGCGTACGCGGCCGCGGGAAGCGCCGATCCTGCGGACACTCTCGAGTTCCGCTCGGTCAGCGAGGAGGACCCCGAGGCGTTTCTCGCCCGCGTTCGCTCCGCCAAGGACTACGTGCGCGCCGGTGACATCTACCAGGCCAATCTGTCACGGCCCTGGGCCGTGGAGGTCGCGGGCGGGAGTCCCACGGCCCCGGCGGCCGCGGCGCTCTATCGGCGCCTGCGTGCGGCGAACCCGGCGCCGTTCGCAGCCCTCGCCCAGTGGCGCGGGCTCGCGCTCCTTTCCTCCTCCCCGGAGCGCCTGGTGCGTGTCTCGGGAAGGCGGATCGACACCCGCCCGATCGCCGGCACCCGGCCACGGAGCCGCCGGCCCGGTGGGGACGCGGTGGAGATCCCTGAGCTCGTCATGCATCCAAAGGAGCGCGCCGAGCACATCATGCTCGTCGACCTCGAGCGCAATGATCTCGGCCGGCTGTGCGAGCCGGGAAGCGTGCGCGTCGACGAGCTCATGACCGTCGAGTCGTACGTGCACGTCCATCACATCGTGTCGAACGTGACCGGGACGCTGCGCGCGGACGTCACGCCGACCGGCACGGTGCGCGCCGTCTTTCCCGGCGGCACCATCACCGGCTGCCCGAAGTTCCGCTGCATGCAGATCATCGCGGAGCTCGAGCGCGTCGGGCGGGGCGCCTACACGGGCTCGCTCGGCTATCTCGGCCGCGACGGCCAGCTCGACCTCAACATCCTCATCCGCACCATGACGCTCGCGGGCAGCGCGCTCGAATTCCGCGCCGGGGCCGGCATCGTCGCCGACTCGGACCCCGAGCGCGAGCTCGAGGAGACGCGCGCCAAGGCGCGGGGGCTGCTGCGCGCGCTCGAGGCACACGCGTGACGGCGGCGGACGCACCGGCCGCCGTATGGGTAAACGGCCGCGCGGGCGGCGCGGTCTCACCCATCGAGCGCGGGCTGCACTACGGCGATGGCCTGTTCGAGACGATTGCCTGCGTCGGCGGACGGCCGCGCTTCCTCGCGCTGCATCTCGAGCGCCTCGCGCGCGGCTGCGCGCGTCTCGGCTTCGAATTCCCCGACCGCGGGGAGCTCGAGCGTGAGATCCTCGCCGCGGCCGCAGCCCCCGGCGCCATCGTCAAGGTGCTGCTGACGCGCGGACCCGCGCTCGCGCGCGGCTATGCGAGCAGCGGGGCCGAACAGCCGACCCGGGTTACGCTGCGCTATCGATGGGACGAGGAGCCGCGTCCCCGCCTGGCGGGCGTCCGCGTGCGCACCGCGGCGCTGCGTCTGGGTGAGAACCCGGCGCTCGCCGGACTCAAGCACCTGAACCGGCTCGAGCAGGTGCTGGCCAGGCGCGAGTGGAGCGATGGCGACATCGCCGAGGCCCTGATGTTCTCGGCGAGCGGCAGACTCATCTCGGGAGTCATGAGCAACGTGTTTCTCGTCGAAGGCCAGAGGCTGCGGACACCGCTCCTCGATCGCTGCGGCGTCGCCGGCATCATGCGCCAGGTGGTGCTGCGCGAAGCGGCGCGCGCCGGTATCGCCGTCGAGGAAGCGTCCCTCGACGCCGAAGACCTGGCCCGGGCGCGCGAGATCTTTCTGACCAGCGCCGTGATCGGGCTGCGCCCGGTACGCGCGCTCGACGGGCGCGTCTGCGAGATCGGAGCGCTCACCCGCGAGCTCCAGCAGCTCGTCGCGCCGCTCCTCGCGGAGGCCGGCGATGGCTGAGCGCGCCGAGCACCTCCGCCGCTGGCTGCGCCGCCTCGGCATCGCCGCGATGCTCCTCCTCGTGCTGCTCGGAGTCGTGGCGACCCTCGTGCACGACTGGCTCAAGCGCGAGTACTTGTCCCCGGGGCCGGCCACCGCGACCTCGCGCATCCAGGTGGAGCAGGGGACGAGCGTGCGCGCCGTGCTGGCACGCCTGCAGGCTCAGGGTGTCGTGCACAACTCGCGCGCCGTGCTCTGGTATCTGCGCCTGCTCGGCGAGCATCCGGGCGTACAGGCGGGCACCTACGAGATCCCTGCGCGCACGAGCCCGGAGCAGATCATCACCATGTTCGATGAAGGCAAGGTGCTGCTCGAGCAGCTCACGGTCGTCGAGGGGGCGACCTTCGACGACTTCCTCGACCTCCTCACACACGGGCCCGACGTGACGCATACGCTGGCCGGCAAGAGCTCCGCACAGGTGATGGCTGCGCTCGGTCATCCGGGTGAGAACCCCGAGGGGCGCTTCTTCCCCGACACCTATCGCTTCGCGGCGAATACCAGCGATGCGGTGATCCTCGGACTCGCGTACGACAAGATGAGCCAGGCGCTCGGCGCTGCCTGGAGCGCGCGCAGTCCGAGGCTGCCCTTCGACAGTCCCACCCAGGCGCTCATCCTCGCCTCGATGGTCGAGAAAGAGGCGCAGCTGAAATCCGAGCGGGCGCGCATCGCCGGGGTTTTCGTGAGCCGGCTGCGCAAGGGGATGAAGCTCCAGTCGGATCCCACGGTGATCTACGGCCTCGGGGCGAAGTACGACGGCGAGATCCATACCCGCGACCTCCTGACCGACACGCCCTACAACACCTACACACGCGGCGGCCTCCCGCCGACCCCGATCGCGCTTCCCGGGCGCGAGTCGCTGCTGGCCGCGGTCCAGCCGGATGAGACCGGAGATCTCTACTTCGTCGCGAGCGGGCTCGGCGATGGCGCCCACCATTTCTCGAAGACCCTGGGAGAGCATAATTCCGCGGTGCAGGCCTATCTCGCTCGACTGCGGCAGCAGCGCGCGCACCCCGCAGCCCCGGCGGCCCCGGCGGCGGCGGGTGCCGGTGCTCATCCATGACCGGGCGCTTCATCACCCTCGAAGGCATCGAGGGAGCGGGCAAGTCGACGGTTGCCAAGTTCGTCCTCGGCTGGCTGGCGCAGCACGAGATCGCCGGCCGCCTGACACGCGAGCCGGGTGGCACGCCGCTCGCCGAGCGCATCCGGCAGCTGGTGCTCGAGCGCGGCGCGGAGCCGCTGTCGCCCGTGACCGAGACGCTGCTCATGTTCGCGGCCCGCGACCTGCATCTGCAGCACGTCATCCGGCCGGCGCTCGCGCGCGGTGAATGGGTGGTGTGCGACCGCTTCACCGACGCGACTCGCGCCTATCAGGGGAGCGGGCGCGGCGTCGACTCGAGGCTCATCGAATCGCTGGCGGAAGCCGTGCACGGCGGGCTCGCGCCCGACTGCACGTTGCTGCTCGATCTCCCGGTGAGTGTCGGGCTCGCCCGGGCGCGCGGGCGCGGGGCGGGGAGCTCCGACCGCTTCGAGGCGGAGACCGCTACCTTCTTCGAGAAGGTACGCGCGGGCTATCTCGAGCTCGCGCGGCGCGAGCCAGGGCGCTTTCACGTGATCGATGCCGCCGCACCCCTCGATGCCGTGGAGGCGGAGGTCGAGCAGGTGCTCGAGGACCTCGAATGAGCGGCCCCGCGGCGATCATGCCGCCGTGGCTCGGGCCCGCGACGCTGGCGCTCGCAGCGGCGCAGCGGGCCGGGCGGCTGCCGCACGCGCTCCTGATCCAAGAGGCGCCCGGCGCTGGCGGCGACTGGCTCGCGCACTGGACGGCGCGCCTCGCGCTCTGTCAGCGTCCGGGGGAAGCTCCCTGCGGGCAGTGCCAGGGTTGTCGACGGGCTCTCGCTTGGCAGCATCCCGATCTGACCCTCGTGACGCCGCTCGAGGACTCGCGTCAGATTCGCATCGAGCAGCTGCGCGATCTCGCGGCGGATCTCGCGCTCACGAGCCACGCGGGGGGTTACAAGGTCGGGGTGATCACGCCGGCCGACTCGATGAACCGCTTTGCGGCGAATGCGCTCCTCAAGACTCTCGAGGAGCCGCCGCCGCGCACGCTGCTCATACTGGTGGCGAGCCAGCCTTCGCGCCTGCCTCCGACCGTCCTGAGCCGCTGCCAGCGCCTCACGGTGCGGGCACCGGAGCGTGCCGAGGCGGTCGCCTGGCTGACCGAGGTACGCGGCCAAGGCGACTGGGATGCGGCGCTCGCGACGGTAGGGGAGGCGCCGATGCAGCTGCTGCTGGCGGATCCCGCGCCACTGGCGCAAATTGGCGACGAAACCCGCAGCACGCTCGAGGCGCTGGCGTCCGGCCGGGCCGACCCGCTCGCGAGCGCGGAGCGCTGGGCGCGGAGCGAGCTGGCGTTGCGCCTCAGGTGCTTTGAGAATTGGCTCACAGAACGCATTCGCCGCGGGCAGGGCGCGGGCAACTTAATGCCAGAAGTGCGCGCTGGCCCCTACTTGCCAGGACCCGGAGCGTTCTTGAATATACGCGGGCTGTTCGGACTCCTGGACGAGGTCCGGGAACTAAGGACCGCGCTCGACGTGCCGCTTAATCGCGCACTGGCGCTCGAGGCTCTGTTGCGGCGGCTTGCGCCATCCGGTGCCGGCGTCGCAGCATAGGGACCACGGATGAACGCACGACCGGTACATGTGACGGGTGGGGAAAGGGCCGTGAGAGCGGGCGCGAACAAGCCAGGTCTGTTGACGCTCACCATCAAGGACAAGAGCGCGCTGTATCTCGCCTACATGCCGTTCGTGAAGAACGGCGGATTGTTCATTCCGACCAACAGCAATTACCGCCTCGGCGACGAGGTGTTCATGCTGCTGAACCTCATGGGCGAGGACGAGAAGCTGCCCGTGGCGGGGCGCGTGATCTGGGTGACCCCAAAGGGCGCGCAGGGCAAGCGCACCGCCGGGATCGGCGTGCAGTTCAGCGAGCAGGATCGCGGCCAGACCCAGAAGAAGATCGAGACTTACCTGGCCGGCGCCCTGTCGGGCGACAAAGCCACGCACACCATGTAGCGGCTGAGTTGGTTCGGCCGCGCGGGATCGCCCGATGCGCACGTCCGCGACCAGGCCATTGGCGACCGCAGCGGTCGCGGCCCTCATCTGTCTTTCAACAGGCTGTGCCACGATGGTCGCGATTGCGACCGGCGGCGGAAGTCACACGCCCGGCTACAGCAGATAGCGGTTGTTACTTGGCGCCGGCAGGCTTGGACTGTGGTGGGGCGGCCGAGCCTCTGGCATGCGCGCCCGGAGCGTTGCCGTTCGAGAGACCGCCCGTGAGCACGTAGGCGTCGAAGCCGCGCTCGACCATGAGATACGCGGCCGCGGAGCTCCTGCGGCCGGTATCGCAGTACACCACGTACGGCATCTTGGGATCGAGCGTGGAGAGCTTG
>DATMRG010000149.1:0-2862 GCA_035566495.1 Steroidobacteraceae bacterium
GCCCCGGCCGCACGCCAGTTCAGCGTCCTGCAGACTGTGCGACGGCCTCTCCCCCCAGCCGGAAATGCGAATGCATACGCGGATTGATCTCGGTCAAACCCGCTCTGCGCCATCTTAGTCGCCCGGCGCAGCGCGCCAACCCCTCCGCATACGTATTCATGCACGGCCCGTGACTCGCTGGAAACCGCCACGAGGCCTACGATGTCGAAAGGAGTGGGCTTGTGGGATTACCGCAACGCCCTGGAGAGCTCAGATGAACGGACAGCGGTGGACCCTCATTCTCGGCGTGCTGCTGACCCTCCCGGCCGCGGCGCTGGGCCAGGATCGAGGCCCCGCCTCGATCGTCGTCCTCTCCCCCACGATGCAGGCGGCAATGGATACGACCTATGGGCTGTCCGAGGCAGCGGTGCTCGAGAGGACGATCCTCGAGCGGGTTGGCGCAGCGCTGCGCGGCGCCGGGTGCGACGGAATCGCACAGGTCGAGATCACGCTACTCGATGCCCGCCCGACCCACCCGACCGACAAGCAGTTGGGAGACAACCCGGCCCTCGATCGCCTGCAAACGCACTTCGTTGGCGGCGCCGCGTTCACCGCCCGCCTCCTCGGCCCGGCCGGCCGCGAGCTCAAGTCCGTACGCTACGACTGGTACCCGCAGGATCTGCGCCACGGCTCACGCGCCGCGGAGCCCTGGGGCGACGTGCGGCTCGCGAGCGAGGGGCTCGGCTCACAGCTCGCGCACGAGTGCCGCGCGCTCGCGCGCGAGCACCCGAGGAGCCATTGAGCGCGGCGCGGACAGCGCCTTGCCCCGCATACGTATTCATCTCCCCGGCGTGGGCCCCTCGTCTATTGTGGCTGCGAGCAGCTAACTAGAGCACCGCTCGAGGTGCGTCCGCTTCCACCCGGGAGATTTGTCCTCATGCGACTGAACGCCCGGCCTACGGTGGCACGGCGTCTGTGCGCCTACGCGCTGGCCGCGCCGCTGCTGCTTGGCGGTGCGCGTGCCGTCGCCGCCGCCGCCGTGCCCTCCTACCTCGAGCGGCCGCCAGAGCAGGAGATCCTCTATTTCCTCCTGCCCGACCGCTTCGCCAAATCCGCTCCGGCGCCGAAGACCTCGCGCGGCGGCGACCGCCTGGTAACGGGCTACGACCCGAGCGACCCGAAGTTCTATCACGGCGGGTCGCTCCGCGGCGTGATCGACAGACTCGGATATATCCAGGCGCTCGGAGCAACGGCGCTGTGGCTTGCACCCGTGTTCGTCAATCAGCCGGTCCAGGGACCACCCGGCCACGAAAGCGCCGCCTACCACGGCTACTGGATCACCGACTTCCTGCACGTGGACCCGCATCTCGGCACCGATGCGGATCTGCATGCGCTGGTGAGCGCCGCGCACGCGCGCGGCATGAAGGTCTACCTCGACATCGTCGTCAATCACACGGCCGACGTGATCCGTTACCGTGAGTGCCCGGTCGCGCCGTGTCCGTACCGGAGCGAGGCGCAGTACCCCTACACGCGCCGTGGCGGCCTCGACGCCGCGCCGATCAACGATGGATTTCTCGGGCTCGAGGCTCAGTACCAGACGGAGGCCAACTTCGCGCGCCTGGTGCGCCCCGACTATGCCTACACCCCGTACGTGCCGGCGGGTGAGGAGCACCTGAAGGTACCCGACTGGCTCAACGACCTGATCTACTACCACAACCGCGGTGACAGCACCTGGGCGGGCGAGAGCTTCCAGCTCGGCGACTTTTTCGGGCTCGACGACGTGATGACTGAGCATCCACGGGTCGTGCGCGGCATGATCGAGATCTACGGGTACTGGATCGAGCAGTACCGGATCGACGGCTTCCGCATCGACACCGAGCAGCACGTCAATGCGGAGTTCTGGCGGGCATTCGTTCCGGCGATGCTGTCACGCGCGGCCGCGGTGGGCATCAGCCACTTCCACATGTTCGGAGAGGTGGCGACAGAAAAGGCCGATACGGCGCTGCTCGCCAGGCACGTGCGCGAGGACGGCATGCCAGCCGTGCTCGATTTCGCCTTCGCGGTGGCGGTGCAGGACACGGTAGCGGGCGATGCCGGTCCGGCGAAGCTCGCCCGCGTGTTCGCCGACGACGAGGTGTACCCGGGCGGGGCCGCCACCGCACGCCAGCTGCCGACCTTCATCAGCAACCACGACGCGGGCCGCTTCGGCTATTTCGCGCGCCGCGCACGGCCGGGAATCGAGGCCGGCGAGCAGCTGCGGCGCGTCGTGCTCGCCCATGCGCTGCTGCTGACGCTACGCGGCGTGCCGACTCTGTACTACGGCGACGAGCAGGGCTTCGTGGGCGATGGCGGGGACTCGAGCGCGCGGCAGGACATGTTCGCGACGGGGGTCGGGAAGTACGCCGACGAAGCGCGGCTCGGCGCCGCGGCGAGCGGCTCCGGCGATCACTACCAGATGACCCACCCGCTATACCTCGCGATCAGCGAGCTCGCGCACCTGCGCCTGGCGCATCCCGCGCTGCTCTTCGGCCGGCAGCAGACGCGTGCGGCCGGCGACAAGCCGGGCCTCCTCGCGGTGTCGCGCTTCGACCCGGCCGACGGCCACGAGATCGTGCTGGCCTTCAATACCTCCCTGCAGGCGATCGACGCGGTGATCCGCGTGGACGCGCACTCCGGCCGTTTCCGGGCTCTCCATGGGGAGTGCACGGCGCAGAGCGCAGCTCCCGGCAGCTACCGGGTACAGGTTCCGGTGCTCGGGTACCTCATCTGCGAAGCGGAAGCGGGCACTTGAGCAGCCTGCCCGCCGCGCTTGCCGATCCGGTCGCCGAATGGTGGCGCGGCGCGGTGATCTACCAGATCTATCCGCGCAGCTTCGCCGACTCG
>DATMRG010000150.1:0-21111 GCA_035566495.1 Steroidobacteraceae bacterium
CGAGTCGCATCTCGCGCTCGTGCCGATCGAGGGCGGCGCGATGCTGACGTACAGGATGTCGCTCGAGTAGTCCCTGGCCCAGCCGCCCGCCCTCCTGTCTGCCCACGCACTACGGCCCCATCTAACGACCGTTGGAGGCCACGCTTGCGCCGCGGGTTATACTCCACGCCTATGGAAACGAAGCACTCCGTGGAAATGCCTGGCGTGGAATTCCTCGTCAACGACCGCGGCGAGAAACGCGCGGTGCTCATCGATTTGAAGAAGCACCGGGCGCTCTGGGAGGACCTTTACGACGCCTATGTGGTGCAGTCGCGGCGGCGAGAGCCGCGCGAATCTCTAGCGCAGGTCAAGCGCCTGCTGAAGCGCCCCGCCAAACGCAGAACCCGTGCGTGAATACACGGTCGTCTTCGCGCGCTCGGCTCGCAAAGAGCTGCAGGCGCTCGACCGTGGCGTTGCGGTGCGAATTCTTAAGCGTATCGGGGCGCTGACGCGAGAGCCTCGGCCATCCGGTTGCAAGAAACTCGAGCACCGACAATCTGTGGCGCATTCGCGTCGGGCATTGGCGCGTTATTTACGCCGTGGACGACACAAGGTTCCTTGGTTGAGGTTTCGGTGATCCGCCACCGGCGTGAAGTGTATCGGTAGCATGGCCTCTAACAATCCATGGAGGGGGCCGTGATGCGCTTCTTGCTCGGCGCCTCGGGCGGCGGCTGAGCGCTAAGCCGCATTTATGGCTCCCTTCGAGCGTCCCCGCCCGCCCAGTACACATAGCCCTCGCAGGGCGCGAGCAGTCGCTCGACGCCACCCCTGAACCCCATAGTGCGCACCAGAGCAAAAGCACGGATATCCGTGTGCGAAGATTCGCCTCTGAGTCTTGCGGCCGCGGCGAACAGAGTGCGTCCCTTGGTGATGACGTCATCGACCAGGATGATTCGCGCCGGCGGCGGCCGCGGCATCCTTCCTATCGCGAACGATTCGTAGTGCTGCCGCACCGTCGGGCGCTCGCCAGTGGTCGCGGTCGCCGACTTCGTGACCGCGACACGGCGGGCTATTCCGGGCCACACGCCCCGCGCAAGGCCAAGCGAGTGCAAGGCAATCGCCAGCCGATATGCGACCGTTGACTCTGGTAACGCTGGCGTGCATCCCGGCACCGGAATAAGCCACGCCTCGCGCGCGAAGAGCTCCCGAAACCGGCGGTCCCTCGCGCACAGCTCGACCACTTGACGGGCGTACCGAGGTAGCCAGCTTGGATCGCTCTCCTTTAGCCGCTGACAGAGAACCCGCGCCCCCGCCGAGACCATTCCCGCGCCGCGCGGCGCGTACACATAACAGGACGCAAAAGGCAGACTGTAGCGGACATCGAGCTCGGGCCATGCCGCGGCGAGCCTCTCGGGCGAGCTAGAGTGCCAGGTCATCGTCATGGTCGCGCGTGCTGGCGGCGCCGGCGCCGTCGCGGCTCCCACCCTCGATTTCGTGCGCCGACTCTGACTGCTGAGCGCGTCCATCCACCTCGCCCGTGCGCATCAGCCGCCAGGCCTCGCGCGCCTGTCGACGAATCTCCTCGACGTCCTTGAGTTGTCCGACCGCGCCTTCTCCATCGGGGTGGGCCACGGACTCCCTAGCGGCCCCAGCGTTCCGTTCCAGGCGCGCCGCAACGCGCCGGCGGTAGTCCTCGCGGATACGCTCCGCCACGAAGCTCCGCACGCCGCGGCGCTCCATCCGCAGCGTTGCCCCGGGGAACTGCGGTCTCGGCTCACGATCGATCCCCTGTGCGGCAAGACTGCGGTGATCGACCCGCGCCTCGACGCCAGCCTCCCGCAATGCCTCGTTGGTGAGGACCGCCCAGCGCTCCCGCAGGGTGCGGATCTCCTGCCGCGAGTCCGGCAGTTCACGTCTGCGCCGCTCGCCGCCCCGCATATCCAAACCAGTCTTGGCACCCAGACCCCTGGGCGTAACTTCCCGTGTAGTCGTCAGCAGGTGCGCGTGAAAATTGCGCGGATCACCGTCGGGTCGGGGCAGATGGACGGCCAGATCCACGGCGACGTTATAGCGCTCGGCGAGCTCGCGCGAGAATGCACGCGCCAGCCCCACCTGCTGGGCAGTATTCAGCTCGTGCGGCAGCGAGACCTGGTATTCGCGTGCCACGCGCGAGTTCGACTGCTTCTCGGCGCGTTCCGCCGTATTCCACAGCTTCTCGCGGTTTCCCGCCCAGGCATCGGCCGCGCCCGCCAGATGCGAGGGAAGAAAGACCTCGCTGTGCACGACGTCCTTGCGGCGCGAATAGTTATACAGCTTCCCGCTGCGCTCATCGCGCAAGCGCTCGCCGGCGCGGTAGGCGGCCGCGGCAGTGGCGCGACGCCCCGCGCTGCGCCCGACCGGGCTGATCTGCAAACGGTAGGTCGCCACGGCCGCATCTCAGCGCCGAAAACTCACGCGCAGCCACGCGTTCGACGAGGCGCGCTTCAGGTACCCCGTCAGATCCGGCAGTTGCTCGAGCTCGGACGCCATGACCGCCGACTCGGTGACCCATTGCTCGCTCACCTGCGTCGAGCGACGGTGGCCGCGGCCCCCCAGCCAGCCCTCGCGGTCGCGCCCGCGCGAGGTCTGCCGCCGCAACACCTCGCGCTCGCCGATCAGGCGCGAGGCGAACTGCGAGGTGCCGCCATGCTCGCTGCCCGCGCAGCGCAGGATCAAAGTGTTTGCGCAGTTTTCGATGATCGTCTGCCCCTCACCTGCCCCAT
The DNA here is from genome assembly GCA_035566495.1 of Steroidobacteraceae bacterium. Lineage (GTDB taxonomy): Bacteria > Pseudomonadota > Gammaproteobacteria > Steroidobacterales > Steroidobacteraceae > 13-2-20CM-66-19. The sequence goes on from DATMRG010000150.1 coordinate 2,742, forward strand.
AGGTAGTCGACACCTGCGCGACCGATTGAAATCCCAACACGCAGCGCCCCCCGAATTTCCGCAGGCGGGCGAGTGCGTCCTTGAGCCCATCGATCGCACCCAGCGAATCGAGCTCGTCCACTACGAACCAAAGACGCTGGTCCTCGCCGGGCGCTCGCATTGCCTCGAAGATCGCGAGCCGCATCCAGGTTGCAATGATCGAGCGCAGAGCCGCGATCTGTGACGCCCGGTAGGGCAGGAACAGCACTCCCCTGCCGCCGCGTACCCAGGCCCGCACGGAGAACTGCCGGCCGCGCTGGGCCTGAAGATGCTCGAGAGCTGCTACGGCCGAGGCGGTCACCGAGCGGATCGAGCCGAACATGCGCGCGTTCTCCGGCTCGAGAAAAGGTTGTGCCGGGGTCCCGGCGACGAATGGACGCAGCTCGTTGCTGCCCGCCACGGTCAGCAGGCGCCACAGCTCCCCAGGGTCGTGCTCGCCGCACTCGTGACAGCGGCGCGTGACCGCGGTGAGGAAGGTGCGCGCATAGCCGCGCCATTCGCGCCCGGAGGCGTCATCGCTGGTGGGAATGAGGCCGCTCGCCAGCTGATCGACGTCCCAGCGCTCGCCGAGCTCCGCGAACGGATCCCATTTCACCGACTCCGGCTCGAAGGGATTCAAGATCACATCGCCGCGGCGGCGGCGGTGGAAGCGCGCGAGGTAAACCCCATCGGGATCGGCGATCACGGCCCGGTCACCTCGCCCGAGCGCCCCTGCCATGAGACCCGCGATCGCCGTCGATTTGCCGGTGCCGGTCGTGCCGATGAGCTTGAAGTGCTTGGTTTCATCCTGCGGCGCGATCGCAACTCCGGCGAGCATCAGTGGCGCTTCCGTATAGCGGCTGCGCAGCCGCCGTGCGCGGCGCTGGGCGGCGCCTCCTGCCACGACGAGCGCACCGCGCCGGTGCGCGGCGCCGCGAGCACGGCGCAGCGCCATCAAGGCCGCGGCTGTCACGATCCCGAGAACCGGTACCACGGCGGGACCGTGCCGGGACCATGCGCTGAGTGTCACGAGTTCCACGGCTCAATAGCCCTTGACCACGAGGAACTCGCCACCCTCGCCGAACGACCCGGCCTTGCGATCGACCCGCACGCACAGCCGCTCGGAGGATCCGCAGCGGCGCAGCTCCATGAGGCCGCCCTGCGCCCGAAGACGCGCAATTTCCGTCTCGAGCGCGTCGCGCCGCGTCGCGAGGGCGGCGACCTCGCCACGCGTCGGGAGCAGCCACCAGGCTCCCGCCAGCGGCACGACGCACGCGAGCGTCGCCATGGCGAGCGTCCACAGGGCAACCCGCAGGTCCGCCACGTGCCGCAGCCGGCGCAGCGTCGCCGCCGCCCGGCGGCTGTCTTCCTCGAGGGCGTGCAGCTCCTCGAGCATCGTCGAGCGAATCTCATCGCGCGCGATGCGCTCGAGCTCACCCACGTGCGCGTTGAGCTTCTCGAGCGCCGCTGCGGCGAGCGTCTGGTTAGCGTGTGCGCCCTCCAACAAGAGGCCGAGCTGCATGGCGCTGTCGTCCACGCCGGCTTCACTCCGCTCCGAATCCCTCGTGGCCGCGATCCGCAAGCGCGGCGGGGGTCAACTGGCGCCGCGGCACCTCCGGCCCGTGCAAGCCCGGTCGCGTGCTGGTGCGCGCCGGCGTCGGCCGCGACAGTGCCACCTGCAGCCACTGCGGACGGGAGGCGAGCTTCAGATACCCGGCGAGATCGGGCAGCTGCTCGATCTCGGACGCCATGACGGCGGCTTCCACGGCAGAGCTCTCGGAGCGATTGATCACCGGCAGGAGCTCGAGCGCCCGTTGCGAGCGCGACACCGACGTGCGCAGCACCTCGCGCTCGCCGATCAGGCGCGAAGCAAACTGCGAGGTACCGCCGTGCTCGCTCCCAGCACAGCGCAGAATGAGCGTGTTGGCGCAATTCTCGACCAGCGTCTGTGCTTCACCCGCGCCGTAGGTCGACGAGACCTGGGCGACCGATTGAAATCCCAACACGCAGCGCCCCCCGAATTTCCGCAGGCGGGCGAGTGCGTCCTTGAGTCCGTCGATCTGTCCGAGCGCATCGAGCTCGTCGACCACGAACCACAGGCGCTGCTCCCCCTCCGGGACGTTCATCGCCTCGAAGATCGCGAGCCTCATCCACGCGGAGATGACCGAGCGCAGTGCCGCGATCTCGCCGGCCCGGTACGGGATGAACAGGACTCCGTGACGGGGGCGTTCGTCACGCTGGCCGCTCTCAGCGCGCGCCCAGCGCCGCACCGAGAACGGGGCGCCGCCTTCCTGACGGGACACGTAGGCGAGAGCCGCGACCGCGGAGCTCGTGACAGAGCGAATCGAGTCGAACATCCGGCCGTTGTGCTCTTCGAGGAAGGGCTGGGCGGGAGTGCCCGCCACCAGCGTCCTGAGCTCGGTGGTGCCGGCGACCACGAGCAGGCGATAGAGCTCGCGCACGTCCCTGACTCCGGCGGCGCGCGCCTGTTCGGTCACCGCGCTGAAGAAGGTGCGCGCATAACCGCGCCAGCTGCGATCCGGGCCTTCGTGATCCGGGATCAGCGAGCGTGCCAGCTGCTCGACATCCTGGGCCTCCGTGAGCTCGGCGAACAGGTCCCAGCGGACCGAGGCGGCCTCGAACGGATTGAGGACGACGTCGCCGCGAGCCCCATCGTAGAAGTGCCGGAGATAGCCGCCGTCGGGATCGGCGATGACGGCGCGATCGCCACGCGCGAGCGCGGCGCCGAGGAGCTCGCGGATCGCCGTGCTCTTGCCGGTACCGGTCGTGCCTATCAGCTTGAAGTGTTTGGTTTCATCTTCGGCGGCCAGCGTGACGCCAGCGAGCGTGAGCGCACCGCGGGTGCGCTCGCGCGTTCGCGATGCCCCGCGCCCGACGCCCACAGCCGGACGGGCCTCGGGCGCTGACACGATTGCACCGCGGATGTGAACGGTTCCCGACGCGCGCTCGCGAGCCAGGGCGCGTCCGGAGAGGTAGCCGAGCGCGGCACTCACCGCCACGCCGGTGGACAGCTGCACAGAGCTCTCGCTCGCAACACCGAGGTGCGACAGCGCCGGGGTGAGCGCGGCGATCGCCGCGCCGGCAAGGACCGTGAGGGGCGCGCCGAGGAGCGGCGCCAGGGCGAGTCGCCGCCAGCGCGCGCGGGCGTGCAGCATTCCGGCCAGGAGCGGTGCCTCGACCGCCGCATAGGCCGCGAACAGGCCCGGCCAACCGTGGATCAGTGCGCCGGGCTCCATCGCATCGATTCGGGGCTTGCGCAGGGGGACCGCGGCGGGCGCGAACCGCGATCACGTTTGCGCTCGGGTTGGTACCAGACTTCACGAATGACGCGACGGTGCTGCTCGAGGCCGCACTGGATGACGACATCGACGAGCAGATAGAGGAGCCGCTTGATGTCGCGCCGCGCGAGCGTGCGCCCGCCGGGGCTCTGCTTCACGAGCAGCACGAGTTGCTCGAACGCGAGCTCGGCGCTCGCCGCATGGATGCTCGTGATCGAGCCCGGGTGCCCGGAATTCACGTTGCGCAGATAGTCGAAGGCCTCTTCCGCGCGCAGCTCGGCCAGGAGGATCCGGTCGGGCCGCATCCGCAGGCAGCATTCGAGCAGCTGCTTCGGGGTCACGCGCGCCTGGCCCTGATCGTCCTTGCTGTAGTAGAGCCGCACATGGTTCGGGTGGCGGTCGAGCACGAGCTCGCGCGCATCCTCGATCGTGACGAGGCGCTCGTCGGCCGGGATTTCCTGAATCAGCGCCTTGGTCCAGGTGGTCTTGCCGGAGCCGGTCGGGCCCGAGACCAGGATGTTGCGGCGGCTACGCACCGCCAGGCGCAGGAAAGCCAAGTGGTCGCCCGCGGCATGCAACTGCCTGAGCTCCGCCTCGACCTTCTCGAGAGGCGCGCCGCACCGCACCGTCTGCAGGGCGCCGCGCTGGCCGAGCTCCGCGAGCGACCAGACCTCGCAGGATGGTCGGCGAATGGTGATGGCCACGCATCCGAGGGTCGTCGCCGGAGGCAGGACGATCTGCACACGCTCACCGGTCGGAAGCGATGCGGAAAGGAGCGGCGCGGACTCGTCGACGCGCTGCCGGCTGGCATTGGCGACGAGCTTGGCCAGGCGCTGGCACCAGTCGAAGTCCGCGAACGGAGCGGCGGCACGGCGCCACCCCGAGCGCGTCTCGATGAACACCTCCCGCGGCCGATTGATGCAGAGCTCGGTCACTTCGGGGTCGGCGAGCAGCGGGCGCAGCGCCTCGAGCGTCAGATCGAGCGCGGAATGGCCGGGGAGAGCCGGCGTACCCACCACGGCGATCGATGCGACGGAGGGGATTGCCTCAGGGGGCGGCATTGGCGGCGCGCAGCTCATACACGGGCCTGAAGTCGAGGTCGCGGGCGACGAGGACCTGGATGCGGTCGCCCTGGTGTTTGATAACCGTAGGCGGAATGGCGACGGTGTCCTTGAGGATCTCAGTCAACACGTCCTGTGAGGTCGAGGGCGCGTAGATCACCGTGCCGCCGTTGCGGGCGGAGGACTGCACGCCGGCCTGCACCGCCCCGTCGATGAGCGTGATCAGCATCGCCGCGCCGAAGCGCTGCCAGAAGTGGCGATCGACCTCGCCGGGAAGACCCGCGCGTCCGAGCTCGTCGGTCCCGGGTGATGCGAGTGGCACGACGACGCCGCTCGGCGTGCGCGCCTGCGTCCAGAGAACAAACACACGCGCCTGGCCCTGCCGAACCTCGCCGCGCGTCTCGCCGACGAGCTTGGTGCCGCGCTCGAGCAACACAACCTTGCCGTCCGCACCGAAGGTGTCGGTGGCGGTGATGCAGGTCGTCATCCCGGGGAGCGTCGAGTCGATCGCGGTCTCGAGCGTGCAATCGATGAAGGCGCCCTGCGGCAGGAGGAGACGCTGCGTCGGCAGGAGCGCCGCGGGGACTGCCGGAACGACCGGCGCGTGCAGCAGCGCCGCAAGACTGCCACGTTCATCCGCCGCGGCCGTCGGCGAACCTCCATTCGCGTTGGCCGGGGCCAAGCGCGATCCGGAACCCGGATCGCGCCCGAGCACTCCCCCCGAGAGGCGCCGTGCCAGGGCGAGCTCGCTCCGGCTCGCCGCCGCGGGGTGCAGCTCGGCGGCGCCATTGGGAGCGGGAAGCACCGCCACCGCGGGGTCTCGCGTCACGGCCTCCGTGGGCACCCCCATCGCCGCGGGCTCGGGCGGGCGCTCGCTTGCTTGCCACGGGGCAACCGCCGCTTCAATCACCGGCGGGGGGGCGATGCGGCCGAGCGATGGCAGCGGCATCTCGCCCTGGGCATGGCTCGTCGCCACCGACTGCGCCTGCTCCCGCGCGCGCGACACGCGCGTGATGGCGTGCGCGTAGTACCAGCCGAGCGCCGACAGCCCGAGCGTGATCATGAGACCCGCGGCGAGGAGGCTGCTGACCCGAGACTGCGCGCTGCGCGCGGCATGAACGATGGCCGTGGTGCGCTCGCCCCGTACCGCCTCCTCCGCCACCTCGCCCGCTGCCGGGTTCCCCGGATCACTCATGACTTCGGGCTCCGCGTGACGCGCTGCACCGTCGGCGTGACGGTTCCGGATGAGACGTGCCCGCCCGCGCCACCGAACGCCCGGTTCACGATGCAGCCCGTCAGGTGACCGCGGCGCACGATCAGCCGGCGGCTCACGCGGTGCACGATCACATCGAGGCCGTCGATGCTGAAGTTGACGAGCGATTCCGTGCCGTCATCGTTGCGCAGGAAGATCGCCGGCAGCTCCTGCAGCGAGCCGAATCGGAGGCGCGTATGCACACCATCGTCCGCGGCCGCGATGGGCTTGAGCTCGGGGCTGCCGCGATACCAGTAGTCGAGGTTGCGCGGCGCCGCGCCTGCCTGGTCGAGCGCGCGCGTGAGTGCGGCGTCGGATTCCTTGGGAGCTGCCGGCGTCGGCGGGTAGATGAATCGCAGAACATAGATGATGTCGTCGATGTCGGGATCGGGCCGGTGCGCGCTGGCCGTGTAGTCGAAGTGGTAGGCGCGGCGGCTGGTCAGCACCGTGAGATTGGTGTCGACACCGGCTGCCTTCGGCTTGAGGAACAGATGATTCGCCTCGGCCGCGAAGCTGACGCTCTCGAGGTCCCCCGATCCGAGTCCGACGAAGCTCTCACCCGTCTCGAACTCGAGGTCGATCTGGTAGCCGACGTAACCCCGCAACCGGTAGACCTCGTCGGGCGCGTAGGGCGCGACCCGAATGCGGCTGTCGATGGCTCCCCGATCGGGCGTGGTGCCGGCGAAGCCGCACGGCGCGAGGAGCGCCGCAACGAGCGCACACCAGCGCGCGCGTCGGTTGCATCGCGGGCCGAAAACGATGTTCGCGGTCATGCCTCAACCCGCCTTCGGCTGCGGCTGCGGCAGGACCTCGGGCTCCGAGGTCAGGTCGATGACCTTGAAGCCGAGCGGATTCCAGCGCCGAACCTTGGGATCCTTGGACGGCGCGCCGTAGGCGTATTGGATCGTTGCGATCCAGTGCGTGAAGCGCTCCTCCGCGCCGGCACCCTGGCGCTCGGCTTTCAGATAACGCACCTGAGCCAGATCGGTCGCGCCGCTCGCGCGCTCAAAGAAACTCACCGACTCCACCTGCGCACGGACGCTGCTTCCATCCTTGTGTACGTTGAGCGGAGATGCGGCATTCGTCGGGTTCCAGAGCGCATACCACGCCTGGTTGCGCTGCGCGGAGTGAAATGCGCCACACTCCTCGTAATCGCTCTCGGCGGTCGTGAAGTTGAAGCGCTCGCAGGTCGTCACGTAGTGGGTGAGGAAGTAGCGCGTGATCGTCTGGTCTGGGCGGACGTTGCCGCTATAGACGGGGACCACGTCCACGATCCCGGTGGCGTTGTCGACGCGCACGACGAAGGGCTCGACCCTCTTGAGCGGCATGAGCACGGCGAGGGCGATGCTGCCCGCGAGCGCGCACAGCCATCCGCCCGCCGCGACCCGCCAGGCCACGCGCGCGCTGCGGCGCGCGGTGCGGATCCGGTCCGCATCCCAGGCGGCAGCCTCGCGGAAGTAGCCCTCGAGGGGCGCCGCGGCGCTCATGGAACACCCGAGGAGGAGTCGGTGGCAGCGCGCGCGGCCGCGCTCGTCGCGGCCACTGACGCATTGATGGGCTCCAACGAGCCGTCGCAGCGCACCTCATGCGGAGTGCAGGCGCAGGCCAGCTGCGCGAGGCAAACGAGCAGAACCGCTCTCATCGGGACCTCCCCTGTCCTATCGATCCGGTGGACCGTCGGCTTCAGCTATCGCGCCAGGGCGCGGGCACGACCGTGGGCGTCGCGGTCCGTCCGCCGGCACTCAGCGCCGTCCTGGCCGCAAGCACCGCCGCGCCGCCGCCAAGCGCCGCGCCTCGTCGCACACCCCAGCCAGCGAGCCGGCTGACGAAGCCGAGACTGTTGAGGCTCATGCCGCCTGCGAGCGCGGCGGCGATCGGCATGACCTGGCGCATGAGCAGAAACACCAGCACCGCCACCAGCACCATGTTGAGCGCATCGACCGTGACGATGGCCGAGCCGCGCGCGGCGGTCTGCGCCGCGTACGAAGCGACGATCTGCAGCAGCAGCGCTGCCACCAGCACCGTGAGGATGGTGATGAGCGCGTAGTTGGCCAACTGGGCGAGCCACGCCTCAAAGAACCTGCGTGTCGTTTCGAAGAGCAGCAGCGCGATGAAGAGCGGCCCGAGCGCCAGAAGCACCGCCAGCGCGATACTCGAGAGCGCGATGAGGAACATAGTGTAGACGCAGACCAGCCCCATCAGCACCCAAACGATCGCGCCGGCGACGTAGTAGCCGAAGTCGCCGTTGAAGACGCCGCCGTTGTTCCAGAGATAGCCGGCCACGGCTCCTCCCTGGCTCCAGATGCTGTCGACCGTCGCCACCGGATCGGGGACGCCGACGAGGGCGCCCGCGAGCTGCGCCGGCGCCCGGTAGAAGGTATCGACGATGACCGTGTTGTATAGCCAGAGGTGCAATGAGCCCCCGAGCACGACCGCCAGCGTCACCAGTCTCCTCAGCCCGGTAGCCAGCGGTTCCTCGATGCGGCCGCTCAGCTGCAGGTATCCCCACACCATCACGTAGACGACCGCCAGCGTCACGATCGCGGGCTCGAGAGCCGCCGCGACCAGTGCGGTGTTCGCACCGATGTAGGTCGCGAGCTGCGCCTCGAGCCAGGTCCAGAACGTCTCAAAGAAACCCACGGTGGCTCCCGCTCAGGACGCTCAGGGATGCGGCTCGAAGCGGCCGGTGAACTGCCCGTGGCCGGCGACGATCAGCTCGCGGGTACGCTGCGCGTTCACCCACTGATCGGCCTGCGTGCTCTGATAGAGCTCGTCGAGTTTGGTGTGCTCGTTCGCGAGCATGCCGGCTTCGGCCGCCGTGCGAGCCGCGAGCTCGAGAATCGCCTTCTGGTCGCCGGCGGAGCCGATCGTGTCGATCAGCTGCTGGAGCGAGGCGAAGCGCTGACTGCTGTTGGCGAGCGCCTCGTGGGTCAGGGACTGGAGCAGTGCCGGGGAGCGGCGACCCGCCTGCAGTGCCTGACCGGCCGCGGCGGGTAGCGCCGTCAGCTGCTGAGCGGACAGCACCGAGTTGGCGTTGATCGCTTGCGCCAGATCGGCGGCGAGCGCCGGATAAGCGCTGCCGGCACCGCCCGCGCTCTGCAGCAGGGACTCCATCGTGGCCCAGTCGGGCGGCAGGTAGTTGCGCACCGTGCCGGTGAGGAGCGACTGCATGCCGCGTTTACCCGTCATGGCCTGGAACTCGGCCTGCGCCTGGGTGAGCTGGCTGCGCGCCGTGGCGAGCTGTTGCTCGAGCTGTTGCACCTCGGACACCAGCTGGGTCACGGCGGCGACATCGATCACGGCGAACTGCGCCTGCGCCAGCGGTGCAAACAGCACCAGGATCATCGACACGAAGACAAGACGGGCTCGGTTCGTGAGCATGAGCGTCCTCCCTATATATAAGAGGAGTACCGGGTCACTCCTGTTGGTACGTTGTCATGAAGATCGGTAGCCAGCGTTCGGGATCCGCACCGTGCTCCCCGAGCAGACGGGTGAGGCGCTCGAGATGCCGCGCCCGCCCCGAGATCACCGCCAGCTCGCCGTCGAACCCCTGCAGATCGAGGCGGCAGACGATGCTGTGATGTCCCTGCTTCACGAGGAAGGAGCGCGAGCCCGGCTCGAGCTGCTCCTTGATGAGCCGGAACTCGCGCTCGCTCAGCCCGAAGCTGCCGCAGTACTCCTCGGCGCTGGCGTCGGCGTTCGGGAAGAACACCTTGGTGGCGGTCTGTTCGATGATGGTGCGGCTGATCGGACTGTCGAGCACGTCACTCGTGCTCTGGGTCGCGAGGCACATGACGCCATTCAGCTTGCGCCAGGTCTTCGGGCCCTCGCGCGCAAAGCTCTCGAACGCGGAATCCGCGAGCAGACGCCAGAACTCGTCCATCCAGCACACCAGGCGCCGGCCATCGAGCAGCTGCCGCACGAGGTGAAACATATAGAGTGTCACCGGCGCACGCGTCAGCTCGTGATCGAGGAACTCGCTCGCATCGAAGCCGACCACCGGCCGGCCGGCGAGACGCGTGACGATCGAATCGTGCGCGTTATCAAAGACCCAGGCGTAGTCGCCACGGCTCACTTCGCACCAGCGCGAGAGCCGCGCGTACAGCCCTTCGGCGTCGGTCGGATCGAGATACTCGAGGAGGCGCGACAGGCGGCGGGCCGGGGCGGCGAGTGCCAGAGTTCCCCGCAGGGCCTGCTCGAGATCGCGGTCCTCGCGAGCCGTCAGTACCCTGCCGCCCGTCGGCCGCACCAGCAGCTGCAGCCAGGTCTTGAGGAACTCGGTGTGCGTGGGCGTCGGCGGAAGCTGCAGCGGGTTGAAGCCGGTCGGCACGCCGTGTTTCAGGACGAGATACTCGCCACGCAGCGCCCGCACCAGGATCTCGAGCCCGCGGTCCTTGTCGAAGATGATCTGTGTCGCGCCCTGCCTCTCGAGCATGGCGATGAGGAAGCCGATGAAGACGGTCTTTCCCGAGCCGGTAGGGCCGCAGATGAACGTGTGCCCCGTGTCCTTGCGGCCGCCGCCGTCCGGGTCCGCGGGATCGCTGGCGTGGAGTGAGAAGTAATACGGAGAGCGGGCCCGTGTGCAGAGAAGCGTCAACGCCTCGCCCCAGTGATTGCCGCTTGCCCGCCCCGCCGGATAGCTGTGAAACGGCGCCATCGCCGCGAAATTTCGCGAGGTGATCGGGGCCTTGCGTGGGCGAACCGCGAAGTTACCGGGCAGCTGCGCCCAGAACGCAGCCTCGAGCGCCAGGTCCTCACGTGCCACGGTCATCCCGGTATCCGCGAGCAGGCTCCGAGCGAGCGCCACGCAGTCGTTCAGGGACCGCAGCCGCCGTCCGTCCTGTTGATCGGTGCCGGCTTCCTCGGGGTCGGCGAGCACCTGGAGAGAGAAATGATGATCGCCCATCACGAACTCGTTGCTCGTGAGGCCATCGAGCGCGTCCTTGAGCTGCACCGCCTGCGAGACCGCGAAGTCGCCGGCATTCGCCATGCGATGGAACTGCCGCTGCAGCAGCGCCTGCCCCGAGGCTTTGCTCAAGAACGTGAAGGAGTGCGTGAGGACGAGCGCGAACGGCGCCGACAGGAGCCGGTTGAACATCCCCACGACGCTCGGCGTCGGGTACTCCTTGATGCCGAGCATCGCGCCCACCCTGGTCGCCGACGGCAGGCGGTATTCGATCGCCTCGGTGCCGAAGAGAAGACGCGTGGTGGCGAGCGCCTGATTGAGCGGACCTCGCGGCAGTGGCACTCGCCGTGACTCGCCGTTCACCAGCACGCCGAGGTACTCGAGCAACGTCGAGCACCAGATGTTGCCGCAACGGTAGACGCCGAGCGGCTCAGGATCGTAACGGGCGAGTGCGGCCACCACGGTCTGCGCGAGCTTGCTGCAGCTCTCGAGCGCCTGGTTGAGCTCCATCGGCCGGTCACGGCGCCGCGTCCGCGACAGCACGCTCGACACCAGCCCGGCCGCGAGTCCCGCGGCCGGCCGGAACAGCACCGCGAGATAGAGCTCGTTCATCATGAGCGTCTCGCCGGCGAGACGAGCGGCGTAGCGGGCCGCGAGCGCTTGCGCAAAGCCCGGCAGCTGCGGGACCGAGCGCAGCGCCGCCCGCTCGCGGCGGCGGATGACGTGAGTCCAGAGCGCCAGGTCCGGGCTCGCGAGGTTGCGCCACAGTACGTTGAGACGCTCGTGCCAGTTGTTGAGCTGATCGTCGTCCGCGCTCTCGAAGCTCGCTCCGCCAAGCCGGAACGCCTGGAGATAGTCCCCCGAGGAAGTACAAACGACGCGCTCGGCGACGTGCGCCGCGTAGGGAATGTACTCGGCGGCGTTACGCTCGCGCTGCAGAGCCACCGTGCGCCGCGCGTGCATCAGCGGGTGCCCCTCAGTGTTCCAAAGCGGCGGCCGCCGGGCGCTGCGGCCCGTCGCCCGTTCTGGCGCGGGAGGTCGAGCACCAACGGGCTGTAGCTGCTCGCACGCCAGCGACGCAGGTTCCCAAGCACCGCCGGCAGGCGCGTCCGACCCCAGACCAGAAGCAGATCGAAGAAGCGTGGGTCGTGGGCGCACAGGAGCGCGCAGAGGCCGTGGATCGGCGCACAGATGAGGAGCGTGAGGAGGTTCTTGGTCAGGAGGAACGCCTCCATCGTAAAAACGAGGTTGAAAAGGAGCGCCGAGTACGTGACGCCCCAGCGCATCGGCGGCCGGGTGGCCCCGACGAACAGAGGATCCGCGACCAGTCCGGCGTTACGGCTGCGCATCGTCCCGACTCACACGCCGAACATGCCGCGCACCCAGGTAACGATCTGCGGCGCCCCGAACGCGATCGCAATTCCAAAAATCGCGCCCAGACACCACCCCCAGGACATTCGGTTTGCCATCGCCATCGCTCCGAGCGCCATAACTAAAATGATCGCAATGGGGGTGAGCCACGCCAAGATGTTGGTTTGGAGGGCCGTGGCCCCGGTCATGAAGGGCGAGGCCGCCTGGGCGAAAGCGAGTGCCGGCGTGAGCGCGACGAGCAGCGCCATAGAGCCGCGCATCCCCCGGCCCGAGAAGTTCGGACGACGTACTTCCATATAGGTCTCCGCCACTGTAGTCGCGATATCAGTGCTCATTCACGGCGTGCGCGCCGGCGCCGCGACCGTCGTCGCCGCGGCGCGCCTCGAGCTCTTCCCTCTTGAGCTTCCCCGGCGCCCCGAAGCGGAACCCTTGCACGATGAACGAGTGGTCGTACTGCTTTTCGCCCTTCTCGTCGGTCCAGTTGCTCGAGCGCACCTTCGCTTCGAGGATCAGCTGATCGCCCTTGCGCGCGTTACGCGCGATCGACTCGCCAAGCGGGCCGAAGGCCACGAACCAGAGGCTCGTCACCACCTCTTTCGCCGCGCCCTCCTCGTCCTTGCCGGCGTAGTCATTGCCGACGAGGCAGAGTTTGGCGTAGCTGCGATCGTTCTTCGAAATCAGCTCGGGGTTACGCGCCAGATTTCCGACCGCGGTCAGGGTGAAACTGTTCATCGTGTGTGCTCCTCGCCGTGCAGTGTTGGTTTGGCGGCGTGGAGGCACAGTCTAGTGACGGCGCTGGCCTTTGGAATTCGGAATGGGTGTCCGTTCGTGCAGAAACGCGCGCCGCGGTTGGCGCGTCCTCTCCTGACGGCGCGCGAGTCGTGTATCGTTGTGGCGAACTCAGTGGAGCACGCTCATGCCGTTCACGGACACTGCGCGAGACGATGGCTCGGTCGAAGAGTGCCTCGACGAGCTCAATGACTTCGTGGCCGGCCTGCGGAATTACTCGCCCACCGTGCTGGCGGTGGCCTTGCGCGTCCACCTCGAGGGCCTGCTGCACGGGCTGCTCGAGGGTAAGATGTGTACGCCGGAGGAAGTGCGTGACTTCGTCAGGGAGCTGGAGCGCGACGCGTTGCAGTACGAAGCAGACTGATTCCGTGCATCAGCGCCATGGAGGGCGCTTCGATCCCAGCGCCCTCGAGCCGCGTCCACACTATGTCGAAGTAGCCGCCCGGAAACGGTGGCGTCCCGAGACTCTCTACCGCTCCACCCTGTCGCGCGAGCGGTCCGCTTTCGGATTCGACTCATCGCGCGAATCTTTGCGTGATTCCTTGGCGGGGGGCGGCTGGGGCGAGGGGTGCTGCTGGTTTTTGGCCGGCGGCGGCGGGCTCGAGGCACGCGGCGTTTCCGCGACGGGCTCTCGCGGAGCGACGGGCTCTCGCGGACTCACCACTCGAGGCGCCGGGCTCTCCGGACGGTACGCGGGCTGCGCCGATGGCGCCGGAGCGTTCACGCGGGCCGGCTCGTAGGTGGAGAACGTGCCCTGCGAGGCCGACGGTGGACGATCGGCGTGCGTCGGCTGCGCCGGCGCAGGTGGAGCCGGCGCCGGAACGAACGTGCGGGTCGTCGTGGCGGGCGGGAGCGACGGCGTCTCGAGTGATCGGGCGCGGTCACCGAGAGTAGGCTGCGCCGCTGTCGGCGTTGATTGGGACTGCGGGGACGGCTGCCGCGGCCCCTTGGTCGGTGCCAGCACGCGCACCTGCGCCGTCGGCGTTCCGGGCTGGAGCCGGGCGAGGTCCGCGTGCGCGAGCGGCCGGCCGCCATTCGCCTGAATGGCCGCGAGCTGCGTCTCGAAGGCGGCGGGCGCGCGTGGCGGCGCGGCGCGCGCGAACACCGGGCGATTGGCGAGCGCGGGCGGCGGGCGAGACGCTTTGGCGCCGGTGGTCGTACCGAGCACGCTCGAGCGTTGCGGCACGACCGGCGGTGCTCCGGCCGCCACCGTCATCCCGGCGAGCGTGCCGGCGGTCACCGGTACCGCGTGCTGGTTGACGCGCTGCCCCGAGGTGAAGGCGTTCTGCGGCACCGCGCTGATCGCCGCCGCGGTGCCGTTGACGTAGTGAATATTGGTGATGCGGTTCTGGTAGACGTCGGTGATGTAGGTGGTACTGGCGATCGTCGTGTTGGCGGTGTTGACGTTGCGCAGGTATCCATCGCTCACGCGGTACGCCGGCGCATAAACCTCGTGCGGCCCGAGTGGGAACCAGCCGACTGCGGGAGCGGCCGCGCCGGGACCTCCGAAGCCCGGGCCGCGAGTCCAGGCGACGAGCGCCGGCGCGTAGATCGGCCGCAGCGGCCGGGGCCCCGGCACCCAACACCATGAGCCGCGCAGGAAGACCCAACGCCCGTAGTGAAACGTCGCGTAGCCCCAGGGCGCATCGTCCACCCACGTCCAGCCCCAGGGCGGGATCCACAGCCAGTGGCCGAAGCGGTATGGCACCCAGTTCGCGACGACGACCGCCGGAGTCCACACGTAGCCGTAGTCGGGCGTGCTCTGCCAGCGGCCATTGTCATCGAGCTCGTAGGTCCCGGGCGTGTCCTCGGCCACGTATTGGCGCGAAGGCGACTCCTGCTCCTGGCGATCGCGCGTCGCCGACCAGGTGTCGAGGTCATCGGGTGGACCGAGAGTGGCCGCGCTGTAGGAAAGGGTCGCGCCGGAGGCCGAGCCCGTGAAGATCATCACCCGCTGCGCGCCGATCGGAATCGAGTCGCCCGTTCCGAACGCCACGGCCTCGCCTTCCGACACCTTGACGAGCGTCGTGCTTCCCGGCTCGTCGACCTCGACGCGGTACGCACCCGGCTGGCTGAGCTGCACGGCGAGCTGCGGCGTGTCGATCTCGTAGCTCTGGCCGCTCGAGGTATCCCAGACCCGCACCAGGAGAACCCCGGCGCTGAGCTGAATCTGCCCGGAACGGTCGTCGAGGTTGAGGAGCGCGAATCCGGTCATCGCTCCAAGGCGCAGCACCGCATCGCCGAGATCGAGCTCGGCCACCGAATCCTGATCGGTCCAGAGCCGATCGCCCGTCGTGAGCGGCCGGTTGCGCTCGGCGGCGGTCCACTCCTGCATACCTGCAGGCTCGAGCGATACGGAGCCCTCGACGTAGCTCAGGCGCGCCACGCGCGCAGGCGGATCGCCCTCGTCCGCCCGGGCGCTGCCGAGCGCTGCGAGCGCGAGGAGACCGAGAAAGGCGCTCCTGGCCGAGGTCGGTGCACGGGGGATTCTCACGGCTCTCCTGCTCGCCCTCCGGATACGTCTAGTGTAATGACTTGGACCTCGCGCATCAGGGCGCCGTTCGGTCGTGCGGGAGGCCCCTGCCGGAAACGGTGCGTTTCCTCTACAGCATCGCCGGCAGCCGCTCGGCGAGGAAGTCGATGAATGCACGTACCGCCGGCAGCATCCCGCGCCGCGTCGGGAACACGACGTGCACGATACCCTGCGGGGTGCGCCAGCCCGGGAGCACCCGCGTCAGAGCGCCGCTCTTCAGGTCCTCCCGCACGATGCTCTCCGGAATGCGGGCGACGCCAAGGCCGGCCAGGACCGCCGCGCGCAACACCACGAAGTCATGGCAGACGATGCGGGGCTTCTGCTCCGCGATGACGCTCTCGCCCGCCGCTCCGAGGAGCTCCCAGGGCCGCCGGTGGTCGAACTCGCCCGCGTAGTCGAGTGTCGGGTGGTCTTTGAGGTGAGCGGGCTCGGTAAGGGGCGGTGCGCCCCTGAGGTACGCGGGGCTCGCGACCAGGAACTCGTCCGCCTCGCGGAAGGTGCGCATCACGAGGCCGTCTTCGCCCGTGGGCTTGCTGCGCACGCGCAGCGCGATATCGAAACCCTCGGCGATCACGTCGACGCGCCGGTTCGTGACCTGGAGCTCGAGGCGAATCGCCGGGTAGGCCTCGAGGAAGGCGGGCAGGATCGGCGCGAGAGAGGACTGGGCCAGCGCCACGGGACAACTCCCCTTGAGCGTGCCGCAGGGCTTGGCGCGCGCGAACTCCACGACCTCGAGCGCGGCATCGGCCTCGGCCAGCATGGCCGTCGCGTGCCGATAGACCTCGTGGCCGAGGTCGGTGACGACGAAACGCCGCGTCGAGCGGTTCACGAGGCGCACGCCGAGCGTGCCCTCGAGCGAGGCGACGTGGCGGGAGAGGCGCGATTTGGGGATCTCGAGGGCCCGTGCGGCCTTGGCAAAACCCCCGTGATCCACCACCTGGGTGAAGTAGTAGAACCCCTCGAGAGGCTGCATTCGGCACTCCTATTAGCTTCACGAGTGGAACAATATGTTCCAATTAGCCGGGATACTCTACTATTGTTCCAAGGACTAATGTCTTCATCAAGCCCTCAGGGCATTTGGGAGACAAGCCATGAAAGTCCTGCACATTGATTCGAGCATTCTTGGGGAGGGGTCGGCGAGCCGCGCCCTGACGCGCGAGATCGTCGCCCAGATCAAAGGCGCCCACCCGGACGCGGAAGTGGCCTATCTCGACCTCGCGGCCGAGGCGCTGCCGCACTTGTCGCACAAGTCGCTCGCGCGGAGCGATGAGAGCGAGGCCGCCCGCAATGCAGACGCCCTCGAGCAGTTCCTCGGGGCCGACGTGCTGGTGATCGGCGCGCCGATCTACAACTTCTCGATCCCGTCGCAACTCAAGGCCTGGGTCGACCGCATCACCATCGCGGGGAAGACCTTCCGCTATACCGCGAATGGCCCCGAGGGGCTCGCGGGCGGTAAGGAGGTCATCGTGGCGATGCCGCGCGGCGGAGTCATCGGCGCGGACGCGCGCGGGGAATTCGGCGAGTCGTATCTCAGGTTCCTGTTCGGCTTCCTCGGCATCAGGAACGTGCGCTTCGTGCACGCCCAGGGCCTCGCGATCTCGCCCGATCATCGCGAGGAGAGTCTCAAGCAGGCGCGCGCGGCGATTCCCGCCGTCGTGCCGGCCCCGCGTGCCGATGCGCTCGCGGCCTGAGCGGGAGGACACTTGAAAGCGGCGCTCGACAGCCCGATTGTTGATGGATCCAGACGGAGGAGAATTTCCATGGTGAACGGCGAAGCTCAGGCGCGCACCGTACGGCGGATCGTCCGCGGCATGCCGACGTCTGATGGCGCTGGCGTCAAGCTCCGGCGCGTGATCGGTCAGCCGCAGCTGCCCGACCTCGATCCATTCCTGATGCTCGACGAGTTCGGCACCGACAAGCCCGAGGACTACATCGCGGGCTTCCCGGAGCATCCGCACCGCGGCTTCGAGACCGTGACCTATATGCTCGATGGCCGCATGCGCCATCGGGACAACCACGGCAACGAAGGCGTGCTGGTCCCCGGGAGCGTGCAGTGGATGACCGCGGGCCGCGGCCTCGTGCATTCCGAGATGCCCGAGCAGCAGGAGGGCCGCATGCGGGGATTTCAGCTGTGGCTGAACCTGCCGGCGCGCGACAAGATGACGGCGCCCAAGTACCAGGAGTTCGGCCCCGAGCGGATTCCGACCGCCTCCCCTTCGCCCGGCGTCACCGCCAAGGTGATCGCGGGAAAAGTGGGCGCAACCTCAGGTCCGATCCAGCAGCCGGCGACCGATCCCACCTACCTCGATCTTGCGATCGAGCCGGGTGCGATCTTTCACGAGCCGCTGCCGGCTGAGTACGCCGGGTTCCTGTACGTCTACGAGGGAACGATGAGCGTTGGAACCGGTGCGGATGCGATCACGGTGCGCACGCATGAGCTCGCCGTGCTCGATGAGGGCAAGGAAGTCGAGCTCGTAGGTGTCACAGCCGGTGCCGATGGCAAGACGGCGCGCGCGATCCTGGTCGCAGGCCGCCCGCTCAAGGAGCCGGTGGCGAAGTACGGTCCGTTCGTCATGAATACCCGCGACGAGCTGCAGCAGGCCTTCATCGACTACCAGAACGGGAAGTTCTGAGCGGCAGCCGCGCGAACCCGTAGCGCACGAAGATCTCCCGGGCCGCATCGCCTTCGAGGAACGCCTCGAACGATGCGGCCTGGGCGTTTGCGCCCGCCGTGAGTGCCACGGGGTAGACGATCGGCGCGTGTGTGGTCGCCGGGAACACATCGACCAGGCGCACGCGCTTCTCGGCGAGCGCGTCGGTCCGATAGACGATCCCGAGCGCCGCTTCCCCGCGCGCGACGTACTCGAGCGCCATGCGGACGTTCTCGGCCCGCACGAGCCTTGGTGCCACCTGCTCCCAGACCCCGAGCCGCAGCAGCGCCTCGCGCGCGTAGCGGCCGACGGGCACCGAGTCGGGGTCCCCGGTGGCGAGCCGCCCGCCGGCGAGCGCAGCGGTGAGATCGACCTTGGGCTCGAGAGTCACCTGCACGGCGCTCCCGGCAGGCGCGATCAGGACCAGCTCGTTGCCGAGGAGATCCTCGCGCGTGCCCGCGCGCAAGAGGTGGCGCTGCTCGAGATAGTC
>DATMRG010000151.1:0-3189 GCA_035566495.1 Steroidobacteraceae bacterium
TGCCGGAAGCGGACAAGTCGGCGACCCTGGCGTTCGTCGAGGTGCTCACCGAGCTCGTCAGCCAGAAAACCTTCCCGCAGTACGTGCGCGGTCTGGTCGAGGGCAGCCCGCGCGTCATCTCAGGCATCTCCTGGGCGCTCACCAACAGCCGCAACTACCCGCATCACCTGCTGCTCGAGGCGCTCGGCACGCCCGGCATCTCCAAGCCCGCGGTGCTGGACGTGATTGCCGCCCAGAAGTCGCGCTTCAACGTGCGCGAGCTGCTGAACGCCGCCTACGCGCAGGAACCGAACGAGAAGGCGGCGTTGTTTCGCATCATCGGCGAGATAGCCGATACGTCTTCGATCGGTGAACTCATCGGTCGCGTGCAGGGCAAGGATCCGATCGCGCGTGTGCACATCATCAACACGCTGGCACGCTTTAACACCCCCGAGGTGCAAACGGCGCTGCACGGCCTGCTCAAGGACTCGAACAAGCTCATCCGTGGCGCCGCGCTCTCGGCGCTGCAGCGCATGGACGGCCCGATCGATATCGAACGCGTCGCTCCGCTCCTGCGCGACCCGGAGATCGACGTCCTCAACCGTGCCATCGACCTCGTCATCAAGGCCAACCATCCGGAGACGATCCGCTATCTCATCGAGATCTTGAAGGATGAGAACGAAAACGCCCGCCGCGCCGCCGTCGAGGTGCTCAACGAAGTCGGCAACGCGCAATCGGTCAAGTACCTGCTCGAGTCACTCAAGGACAGCGACTGGTGGGTGCGCAGCCGCGCCGCGGACGCGCTCGGCAAGATCGGCGGCCCGAAGGTGATCGACGCGGTGCTGCAGCTGGTGCGCGACAAGGACGAGGATATCCGCCGTGCCGCGATCGAGATCCTGAACCAGACCAAGGACGAGCGCGCCATCGACTCGCTCATCCAGGCCACGCGCGATACCGACTGGTGGGTGAGTGAGCGCGCGGTAGATGCGCTGGCCGAGATCGGCAGCAAGCGTGCGGTGCCGCGGCTGATGGAAATGCTGCACAAGCCCGCGAACGACAAGGCGACGCCGATCGTGGTGCGCGCACTGGGCAAGCTCGGCGACAGCAAGCTCGTCGACATGCTGCTGCCGCTCGTCGCGCGCCCCGAGCGCGAGATCCGCATCGAGGCGATCCAGGCACTCTCGAAAGTGGCGGATGAGTCGCGCGCCGATCAGGTGCGTCAGGAGCTGCAGGCGCAGGTGTCCTCCCCGGACCAGACCGTCTCGCGCATGGCGGCAGCGGCGGTCTCGGAACTGGATAACCGCATCGCCGGCGTCTCGCAGCTGGGATCGACTCCGAAGGCCATCCCGAGCGGCATCACCGCGACACCACCGCCCGCGCCGAGCGCCGCGCGGCCGCCACCGCCGCCGCGCGCGCCGGAGGCGGCTAAGACGCAGCTCATGTCCGAGACGGCCGTGCAGCAGGCCACCAAGAGTGCCGAAGCGGCGGCGCGTCTGGACATCAACACGCTCAAACCCGGGGACATCCTGGAGGGGCGCTACAAGTACATCGACCGCATCGGCCGCGGCGCCTTCGGTACGGTGCTGTTGATGGAAGACACGGTGGTCGATGAGCGGCTGATTCTTAAGTTCCTCAATCCCAACGTCTCCGGGGACGAGGAAGTGATGAAGCGCTTCGTGCACGAACTGCGCTACTCGCGCAAGATCACGCACAAGAACGTCATCCGCATCTACGACTTCCTCTACATCCAGGGCAACTACGCCATCTCGATGGAGTACTTCCCCTCGCACACGCTCGGCGGCGAGGTGGTCAACGAGAAGCCGCTGGAATTGAAGCGCGCGGTACAGTTCGGCATCGACATCTGCACCGGCATGACCGTGGCGCATCAGCAGGGCATCGTGCACCGCGACCTGAAGCCGGCCAACGTGCTCATCAATCAGGAAGGCCTGCTCAAGATCGTGGACTTCGGGGTCGCGGCGGCGCAGCGCGAGGGCGACACGCAGCTCACTAAGACCGGTTACGTCATCGGCTCGCCCAAGTACATGGCGCCCGAGCAGATCCTCGGCAAGAAGGTCGACGAGCGCGCCGACATTTACGCACTCGGGGTCATGCTCTATGAGATGGTGACCGGCGTGCCGCCCTACTCGCGCGGTGATCACATGTCGGTCATGTACCAGCACGTGCAGGGCAAGGCGCGCTCGCCCCAGGAGGTGAATCCGAACCTGCCGCCAGGGCTCTCGGACCTCGTGGTGCGGGCCATGGCGGTGGACAAGACCAAGCGCTTCCAGACCATGAACGAGCTCAGTAGCGCCCTGCAGACTTATCTCAAGTAACGCACACGCCGCCCGCGCTTACGGCCCCGTTAAGGCTCCCGCCTTGCGAAACTTCGTGCGTTACGTCAAATTTCCCGCCACAAGCGGTTGATCTTAAAGCGCCCTCGGGCTAAACAACCTGCGGTAAAACTCCTTAAGGAGCAAGGGCTTGGCGCGCATAGATGCCTTCTTGAAGTTGGGTACCCAGCAGGGGTGCTCGGACGTGCATCTGGCGGTGGGCGTGCCCCCGATGCTGCGCATGCACGGGGATCTGCTGCCGATCAAGTTCCGTGACCTGCGCGCGGTGGAGCTCGAGAGCTACATCAGCGAGATCCTCACCCGCTCGCAGAATGAGCAGTTCAACAAGGGGCACGACCTGGACTTCTCGTACGTGTCCGTGGAAGGCGGCCGCTTCCGCGTCAACGTCTACCGTAAGGAGACCGGCGTCGGCGCCACCTTCCGCTCGATCCCAGCGGCGGTGCCGACACTGGAGAAGCTGGCGCTGCCCCCGATCGTCACCAAGCTGTGCGACTTTCACCAGGGCATGGTGCTCGTCACCGGCTCCACCGGCACGGGCAAGTCGACCACACTCGCCGCGATGATCGATCACCTCAACTCGACCCGACGGCTGAACATCATCAGCCTCGAGGACCCGATCGAGTTTGTGCACCCGAGCAAGAACAGCCAGGTCATCCAGCGCGAGCTCGGCACCCACATCCCGAGCTTCGCCGAAGGCGTGCGCGCGGCGATGCGCGAGGATCCGGACGTGATCCTGGTCGGGGAGCTGCGCGACGCGGAGACGATCTCCATGGCCATGACGGCGGCGGAGACCGGGCACCTGGTGCTCGGCACGCTGCACACCACGAGCGCCGTGAAGACCATCGACCGCGTCATCGAC
>DATMRG010000152.1:0-18294 GCA_035566495.1 Steroidobacteraceae bacterium
ATCCGGGGGCGCGTTACGCGATCGAAATCCGCAACTGCGCGGGCGCACGGCTGCTCGCGGTGACCTCGGTCGACGGCGTCAACGTGCTCTCGGGAGACACGGCGGGATGGGACCAGGCGGGCTACGTGTTCGATCCGGGCGAGCGCTACCAGATCACCGGCTGGCGCAAGAGCAACTCGCAAGTCGCGGCCTTTACCTTCACCGATTTCAGGGACTCGTACGCCGAGCGTACCGGCCGCCCCGCCAACGTCGGGGTCATCGGCATCGCGCTCTTTCGCGAGCAGCCGCCGGCGGCCCTGTCACCCCTGCGGATCGCGCCTCCAACGGCGGAATCCGCGGACGCTACCGCCAAGGCGGGGGCGCCGGCGCTGCAGCGGGCGCCCGGGGCGGCGGCGGCCGAACCGCGGCTCGGCACCGGCCACGGCGAGCGCGAGTACTCCTATGCCGTGGACACGGAGTTTCACCGCGCGCAGCCGCAACCCAACGAGATCATCCGCATTCGCTACGACAGCTTCGAGAATCTCGTGGCCATGGGCATCGTCCGCGGGCCGCGCCCGGCGGGGCATGCGCCCGACCCCTTCCCGGGCTCGGAGCAGCGGCGCTTCGTGCCGGATCCGCCGGGCTGAAAGCGCCGCACTCGTCGATAATGCGCGTGAATGAACGACGCGGGCCCGAGTGACGAGACGCTGATCGGCCGCTACGCGGGCGGTGACGCCGAGGCGTTCACGGCACTCTATCGGCGGCACGAGCTGCGCGTCTGGCGCTATCTCGAGCGCAACGTCGGGAGCCGGGCCGCCGCGGAGGAGCTGATGCAGGAGGTATGGTTTGCAGTGGCGCGCGACGCCGAGCGCTATCGGCCCACCGCGCGCTTCACGACCTGGTTGTTCACGATCGCGCGCAACCGGATGCTCGATCTGGTGCGCGCCCGCCGCCCGCAGGTGAGCCTGGATGCGCTCGGTCACGAGGGCGGCGCCGTGATCGAGCGGCTGACGGCGGATCCTCGCGCGGGCCCCTTCGCCGCGGTCGAGGCACGGGAGCAGGCGCTGGCGCTGCGCCGGGCGCTCGCGCGGCTGCCGCCCGAGCAGCGCGACGCCTTTCTGCTGCAGCTCGAAGGCGACCTGAGCGTCGAGGAGGTGGCGGCGATTACCCGTAGCAGCTTCGAGACCGTGAAGAGCCGCCTGCGCTATGCCCGCACGCGGCTCCGCGAGCTGCTCGGCGAGTACGCATGAGCGCCTTGCCACCCCGTCGCGAGCCTCCCGACGACGCCGACGAGCAGTATCGGCGCGCCTCCGAGCACGACCCGAGCCGCCCGAGCGAGGCCACGCGGCGCGCGGTGCTCTCCCATGCGGCGCGTCTGGCGGCCGAGCGCGCCCGTCGCCGGGCGCATCGCCCCTGGTTGTCATTCGTGGGTGTTACGTCCGGCTGGCGGCCGGCGCTCATCGGTACGGTCACGGCCGCGGTGCTCGCCGGGGTGGTGATCGCCCCGCAGTTTCTCGTACGACGCGCGCCCGATGAAAGCCAGCTCGTGCCAGCGCCCGGAGCTGCTGCGCCGGCGCCGGCGCCCGCGCAGGCTGTGGCATCCGTCGCCGCGCAGCGCGCGCCGGAGGCACGCACGGCTCCCGCGGCCTCGAGCGAGTCCGCGCGGCCGGCTCCGCCTCCCGCCATACTCGAGCGCCCGCGGCTGTCAGCTACCGCCAATCGCCCGGCGGTCCGGGAATCGGTGCCGCCGGAGGCGGCGCCCGCGGCCCCGGCGGCAACCGGCGCCCCGGCATCCTCTGCGAGTGACGCTATGACGACGCTGCAACTGGAGGAGCGTGCCGGCGCGAACGCCGCGCGGGTCATGGCGCCGGCTGCGGCCAAGGCGCGCTCGCGCGCCGCGCTGTCCCCGCCGTCGCCGGCACGCGCCGCTCCGGACGCGCTGCTCCAGGCCGCCCAGGACGGCAACGTCACCGCGCTCGCCACTCTGCTCGAGCGCGGGAGCGAAGTCGATGCGCGCGACGCAGAGGGCCGTACCGCGCTGATGCAGGCGATCCTGCACCGACAGGCACAGGCCGTCGCGATTCTGCTCGACCACGGCGCCGATCCGAACGCCGCCGACGCGCATGGCACCACGCCGCTCGAGGCGGCGGTGGCCGGCGATCAGCGCGAGATCATCGCTGCGCTCAGGCGCTACGGCGCCCGGTAGAGGAAGTCCCTGAGACCCGGCCAGTAAGCCGGATCGAAGCTCACGTCGTTATGGGTCGCTCCCCTGACCAGGAGCGTGTGCCGCAGCGGCTGCGGAATCGCGGCGATCAGGGCGTCCGAGCGGGCGCGGAGCACCACCTCGTCGTACTCCGCCACCACGGCGAGGATCGGCGCGGTCACCCGGCCGATGCGACGCTCCGAGTCGTAGCGGTCGCGGACCAGCCAGCGCACCGGAAGCCAGCGAAAGTGATCGGCGGCGACGTTGGCGAGGCTGTCGAAGGGGGTGACGAGGATCAACCGTTCGACGGGCCGGCTCGCGGCGAGCGCGACCGCGACGCCGCTGCCGAGGCTCCTGCCGATGACTGCGACCGGACTGTGATGGGCGCTTACGAAGTCGTAGATCGCCTCGGCGTCGGAGAGCAGCGCGGCCTCCGAGGGGCGCCCGCTGCTCCCGCCGTAGCCGCGGTAGTTCACGAGATAGACCGCGCGGGGCGGAAATACCGCATCGAACTCCGTGACGTTGGCGCCGACGTCCTCGGCGTTGCCGCCGAAGTAGATGAGGGCCGGCACCGCCTCCGCGTGCAGCTCCCAGAGTCTCAAGGTCGCGCCGCCATGCTCGATGGACAGAGAGCGCGCGCCGGGTCGCGCCACCGCCGCGGTCGGCAGATAGAGGAGCCGGTCCTGAGCCAGGAAAAGAACGAGGCAGATGAGCGCGTAGCCCGCGGCGGCGGCTCCTGCGGCGTACAGCACCCTCACGGCACCAGCACGACGCGCCCGGTAACCGCGCGGCGCTCGAGCGAGCTCAGCGCGCTCTCGGCCTCCGCAAGCGGGCGGCGGGTGAGTGGAATCGGCTGAATCCTGCCGGCGCGCACCAGCGACATCATCTCCATGGCCTCGGCGAGCGAGCCGGTGTTCGAGCCTACGATCGACAGCGCGCGCAGCGGAATCATCGGCAACGGCAGATGCAGTGCGCCGCCAAAGAGGCCGACGACGACGATCCGCCCGCCGCGCCGCACGGCGCGATTCGCCAGCGCGAAGCTCTGCTCGGAGCCGACGAAGTCCACGACCGCGGCGGCACCGCTGCCGGTATCGGCGCGAATCCGCTCGGAGGTGGCCGCATCCGCCGCGTCGTAGGCGGCCGCGGCACCCAGGGTGCGCGCCGCCGCGAGACGTGCGGCGTCGATGTCCGCGACGAGGGGGGCGCTGCCGAGGACCGCCCGGGCGAACTGAATTCCCATCAGGCCGACGCCGCCGCAACCGATGAGCAGCACCGGCTCTCCTGGCTCGAGCGCGCCGATCTTCTTCAATGCGGCGAAGGCGGTGAGACCCGAGCACATGCAGGCCGCGGCGAGCGCCGGGTCGGTCGCACCATACTCGATGAGATAGCGTGGATGCGGGACGAGGACGTGGGTCGCGTAGCCGCCGGGACAGGCGCTCGAGCAGCCGAGCTGGCGGGTCTCGCCGAGGCAGATGTTCTCCTCGCCGCGCCGGCAGGCGCTGCAGCGGCCGCAGCCGATCCACGGGAACACCGCGTAGCGCGCGCCGCTCGCGACCGCACCGGCCGCAGGGCCGGCCGCCACCACCTGGCCCTCGATCTCGTGCCCGAGAACGTGCGGCAGCGCGAGCCTGCAAGCCAGCCGCTTGCCGCCGCCGAGATCGAACGAGCCTTCGCGCAGATGCACGTCGGTGTGACAGACCCCACAGTGGCGCACCTCGATGAGGACTTCGGTGCCGCCCGGTACCGGAGTCGGCGCGTCGAGCTCCTCGAGAGGCGCGCCGAATTCGCGAACGACGTAGCTCTTCATGACGTGGTTCCCGGCGGCCGCGTCAGCTCCCGGGCTCGATGGGACCTCCAGCCGCCGTCCAGGCGGCGATCCCGCCCTGCAGATGACAGGCCGACTCGATGCCTGCGTCCTGCGCTGCCTGCACCGCCATGGCCGAGCGCTCGCCGTAGGCACAGTAGAAGAGCAGTCGCTTGCCGGTCGCGGTGGCGAGCGCATGCAGCATGCCGCCCGCGCAGGTGCTCTCGGCGAGGCTCGGGTAGGGCACGTGCAGGGAGCCCGCGATGCTGCCGTGGCGCTCCCGCTCGGCGCGCTCGCGCAGGTCGATGAGCACCACGTCCGGACGTCCGACCAGGCTCAGCGCTTCCTCGGCGGTCCTGGCCCAGCCGCGCTGCGCGACTTCCTCCTGGTGCAGCCCCTGCTTCATGTTGGCCGGCACCGCCACGTCCATCATCTTGGGATTGGAGAGTTTCAGGTTTTCCATCAGCTCGACGTACTCGTCGACGGATTTCACCTGCAGGCGCGGATTGCAGCGGCGCTCCTCGCCGATCGTGCTGACGGTGTCGCCCTTGTAGTCGTGTCCCGGAAAGACCAGCGTCTCCTCGGGCAAGGCGAGCAGACGGCTGAAGATCGACTGGTACTGGGCGCGGGCGTCGCCGTTCTGAAAATCGGTGCGGCCGGTGCCGCGGATGAGCAGCGTGTCGCCCGTGAACACACGGTCCGCCATGCGAAAGCAGTACGAATCGTCCGTATGACCCGGCGTGTACAGCACCTCGAGTTCCACCCCCTCGATCTCGAGGCGGTCGCCGTCGGCGACGCGCATCGACACCACATCCACGCGGCTGCGCTCGCCCATCACGGTGATGCAGTGGGTGCGGTCGCGCAGCGCGCCGAGACCGGTGATGTGGTCCGCATGCAGGTGGGTGTCGACGGCCTTGACCAGCCGCAGATCGAGCTCGCGCATCAGCTGCAGATAGCGGTCGACGCGGTCGCACACCGGATCGATGATCAGCGCTTCCCCGCCGCGGCGGCTGGCGAGCAGGTAGCTGTAGGTGCTCGAGGCCGCGTCGAACAGCTGCCGGAAGATCACGCGCGTCCCCCGCGCCGCGCCCGGCTCACTTGCGCGGCTGGGGCACGATGCGGATGTAGGGGCGCGGCGCCTTCCAGCCCTCGGGGTAGATCTTGGCCGCCTCGTCGTTCGACACCGAGCCGGCGATGATGACGTCCTCTCCCTGCTTCCAGTTGACCGGCGTCGCGACGCGGTGCCTGGCGGTTAGCTGCAGCGAGTCGACGACGCGCAGCACCTCGTCGAAGTTGCGTCCGGTCGTCATCGGGTAGACCAGGATCAGCTTCAGCTTCTTGTCCGGGCCGATGACGAAGACATTGCGCACCGTCTGGTTGTCGGCCGGCGTGCGCTTGGCGGGGTCGCCGGAGGCGCTCGCGGGCAGCATCTCGTAGAGCTTCGAGATCGACAGATCCGGATCGCCGATCATCGGGTAATTGACCGCGTAGCCCTGCGTCTCCTTGATGTCGTTCGCCCACTTCGAGTGGCTGTCGACGGGGTCGACGCTCAAGCCGATGATCTTGACGTTGCGCTTGTCGAACTCGGGCTTGATCTTGGCCATGTAGCCGAGTTCGGTGGTGCAGACCGGCGTGAAATCCTTCGGATGCGAGAACAGCACCGCCCAGGAATCGCCGATCCAGTCGTGAAAGCGAATGCGGCCCTCGGTGGTGTCGGCCTCGAAGTCCGGGGCGATGTCGCCAATCTTGAGAGTCATCTCCGTCTCCTCGCTGTCTAATGGACAGGCCCGCGGCGTCCCGGGCTTGCGGCGGGAGGCTCGGGGACCGTTGGGGTAGCTGGTAGTGTACGCCGGTGTGAATGGGGTCACGAATCCGCAACGATTCACGCGAGTACGCGCGCGGCCTGCCGAAACCGAGAGGTGAGCAGCCTCGCGGGAACGGATTTCATGCAAATTGATGTGGCAATTGCACGGAGCACTGAAGCGTGAACCTGTTAGCTCTAGCGGTATTTGCGACCATGGACGAAGCGGCGATCGATGCGCTCAAGCACGCCGCCGCCGTCTGCGACCCGCGCTACGAGTGCGGCGGGGTGGTGCGGCGCGTGCCGGGCGGCGGGTTCGAGTCCTCGGCGCTCTTCAGCTCGAAGAAGCCCTTCGGCGTCGACCTCGGCGAGTTCTACGGGGCCGATGTAGTCGCGGATTTTCACACCCACATCTGCTCGATCCACAACAAGCCGTTCGCCGACTTCTTCTCGCCCGCCGATGCCTACGCCAACCAGGGCCTGCACACGGTCGGCTACATGCTGAGCCTGTGTGACTGGAACATCCGCCGCTACGACCCCACTCAGGACGATCGCGACGATGAGGAAGTGGATTTCACGAGCGGCCGGGTGATCTACCTCACCTGCGGGCACATCGTCGGCTGGGCGGTGCCCTGGTACGACGAGGGACTCGTGGCCACCATCGTCCGGCGAACGAACAAGCCGGGCGCGCTCAAGCTGAGCGTGAGCTGCGACGGGCCCGCGTGCGCGCTCCCGCACACCACCCGCTCCCAACGCCATCCCTGAGAGACGGTTCGCCGCTCCGGCGACTCACTGATCGGTGCTGCGGCGGCCGCGGCTGGCGCGGCGCTCCGGTGTCTGGCTCGAGCGCCTGATTCCGCTCGTGTCCTCGGCCCGGCGCGGCCCGGCGCGCCGGTCGGCATGCTTGCGGTACATGCACGGACAGGTCGCGGGGGAGGTGCATTCCTTCAGCGGCAGGCGTGGCGCATCCGCGCCCAGGTAGCGCCGGTCCCTGAGGGCATGCGCCGCCTCGCAACTCGCGCTCGTGAAGGCGATCGACACGGCGGTCCAGCGGCTCGCGCCCGGCTTGGCCATGTCGGTTACCTTACATTCGCGCTGCCCCGGCTGACAAGAAAAAGGCCCGCCCGCTCGCGCAGGCGGGCCTTCGGCCATCCTCGGTCAGGGGGCTGGGACCGAGGCGAGGAGGTCGTTGGCCGCAGCGATGAGCCGCCATGCCTGGCCCTCATCGACCGGCCGATGCGCGAACGCCGCATCCTCCAGCATGTCGATCATCCGGCCGGCGATCTCGTTGCGCCGCGTCGTGATGTCGCGGATCTGCGCTTCGAGGGCGGCGTAGGTGCTGTCATCCCCGGAGAGCGCTGCGGTCGAGATTCCGGTCAGCGTGCGCAAGCCGAGCTTGCCGAGCGGCGCGTTGATCTCCTTGTAGGCCGCAGCGAGCGCCGCGAGGGTGTATCGATGGGCGTGCAGCTCGCCCGCGGTCGCCTCGCGCGTCAGCGCCTCGAACAGCACGCGCCCGTCGTGCGCGTAGTCGTCCTGGAGCCCCGCGAGATAGATGAGCGTCGGACGGATATCGGTGTGGTCGGTGAAGACCTCGCCGAATCTCCCGAGCTGTGCCACCCCCGGGCCGGTCATGCCGAGCCAGGTATGGGTGATCTCCTTCTGGAAGTCGCCGTGGTTCCAGGCGAAGCCTGTTCCCTCGACAAAGCAGCTCGCGGCATCGGTCGCCGGCTTGCAGGAAGGCGGCGGCGACTTGCCCGAGGTCTCGAAGAAGTAGTCCGGGTTGCCGAACAGGAGGAAGTTCGGTGTCCGGTTCGGATCGGCACTCACCATGTGCAGGAGCGACTGCTCCGCCTGGTCGGCGAGCGCCTGGGTGAGCAGGTTGTCGCCACCCCTGATCACGTCGAAGCCCAGCGCGACGCTCGATTCGCGCTCTAGCGTGCGCGTCTTCGGATCGGTCTGCGCGGGGTTGCCGTTGATATAGAAGGTCGCCACGTCATCGAAGTGAATGCCGAAGGGCGTCGCATCGCCGAACTCGGTGAACAGCACTGCATCGAGGTTCACGTCGATCTCGCCCTTGTGCGCGTAGGCGCACGGCACCGTGACGCCATCGCAGTCGGCGGGGGAGGGCCCGCTGCCGGCGAAGTGGTCGTTCTCGTCGGCGGTGACGATGAAGAGCGTGTTGTCCCGGGTGATGCCGGCGGCCGCGAGGCGCGCGAAGAACTCACCGAAGGCCTTGTCGTACAACTTCAGCTGCGTGACGTAGCCGGCCTCGCCCGGGCCGAAGGTCCCGGCGGCCGCGAGGCTCACGCCCGAGGACTGCGGGCCGTGATTGTCGTGGGCGTCCTCGATGTAGCCGTAGACGACCGGCACGCCGGCCTCGAGCATCGTGGCGAGATAGCCGAGCGTCTGCGCGGGCGTCGGGCTGAAGCCGGGGAAGCCGTCGTTGCCATGACCGTCGGTGATGGTATTGCCGTCGAGATCGAGCACCGGACCGCCCGGCGAGATCTGCGGTTGTACGTTGCGGTTGCCGTAGAGCGCCGTGAAGCCCTGGTAGCCGCCGGGCTCGTCGGCGAGGAGATCGGGAGCGCCGTTCTGGGCGCAGAGCGCACTGCCCTTGGCGCAGTGCACGATGATGCCTTCGAAATCCGCGATCGCCTTACGGAAGTTGCTGGCGGCCTCCTGCGCCTGAGGCGAGCTCGGGCCGAACACATTGTTGATGTCGCTGCTGATGTTCTCGAACTCGAGGTTGGCGATCGAGAAGGCGCCGACGTCGCAACCGGCGCGCGTGAACGGCACCCAGGGCGCCGGGGCATTCTTGCCGTCAGCGGACAGCATCTCGGGCGTCCCATCCGCAAGCAGGTCGGTCCAGTAGGTGAAGGAGCTCGGGAAGCTCGCCACCCCGGTCGCCGGGTTGAAGAGGCCGATGCTGTTGCCGATCGGCACGCCGAACCTGTCGCCGTACACACCGGTCAGGGCGGTGACGATATCCACGGAAGTGTGCGAGATGAGCGGCGTGTGGTGATTGGTGAAGAGCGTGCCGCTCTCCTCGAGGAAGTTGAGCAGGCTCGGAATCTGCTCGAGGTCGGAGGGGACGTTGGGGTTGTCGCGGCGGAGATGGACATTATCGAACTGGATGAAGACGATGTGCGCGAGTTGCGGGTTGCGCGCGTCGAGGCGGCAACCCCGATGATGCGGATCGGCGAGCGCGGGCGTGACCGCGAGCGCCAGCGCGAGCACGGCGCCCGCGCCGCGGAGCTTCAGCTGCGTCATTACTATTCTCCCTGACCGGATAAGGCGCCTGCAAAGATGGGCCGCGGATGCGTCAGAGAAATTGCACGGCGGTTACAGGTTTGCGTACGCCGCCAGGAGGATGTTCCTCGGTGCTACATGCGCTGCGGGCGGCCGGTGAGGGCCGGGTGCCTCAGGCACGAGACCTCCCGGGCCGCCGGCGGCGGCCGGCGAGTCTACACGCTGCAGTTGTCAGCTATAGTTCCAGGCGACCAATAACATCAGGGGGATCTCCATGAGGGTGAGCACGCGGGTCGCGGCGGCGGCCGTGGGATTGTGGGTCTGTGCGGGCGTTGCGGCCGCGGCGCAGGCGCCGAGCGTGCGCGATGTCCTGCGCCAGGTGCGCCTCTCCGACCCACAGCTTTCTCCCGACGGCAGGACGGTGGCGGTCGTCGAGACGCGCGCCGATCTCGAGAGCGATGAGTTCCGCTCCGAGATCGTCCTGGTCGACCTGCCGAGCGGCAACATCCGGCCGCTGACGCGCGCGCGCCTGCACGCCGGCGCGCCGCGCTGGTCGCCTTCGGGCGACCGCATCGGCTTCGTCGCGCCGGACCCGGACAAGACCGGACAGCTCTACGTACTGCCGATGAGCGGCGGCGATGCGCTGCAGCTCACCAAGGGCAAGGACGGCATCTCGCAGTTCGCCTGGAGCCCCGACGGCGCGAGCATCGCGTATGCGGTTCTTGACCCCAAGCCCGAGCTCAAGGGCGAGGACAAGTTCCGCACCGCGTTCAAGGTGGGCAACGACGACTTCACCATCTCGGAGGCGGTCCGGTCGACGCATCTGTGGCTGGTGCCGGCGCAGGGCGGCGAGGCGAAGCGGCTGACTAGCGGCACCTGGTCGCTCCCCTCGAGCCTGCCGCCGGGCCCGCCCGTCTCACCGATCGCCTGGTCGAAGGATGGCAAGAGCATCGTGATCGTGCGGCAGGAGACGCCCTCGACGGGCGATCAGCTGCTCGCGCGGGTGCAGGTACTCGACGTCGCGAGCGGTGCGATCCGCTCGGTGACGGGCGCTACGACACTCGAAGGCTATCCCAGGATTTCCCCGGACGGGGCGAGCGTCGCCTACTGGCGCAACCGTGACGCCCACGCCTGGGAGTTTCAGGATGTCTGGCTGGCTCCGTTCGCGGGAGGCGCCGGCCACGACCTCAGCGCTCGCCTCGAGGCGAACGTGTACGGCACCTGGTGGGCGCCCGACGGGAAATCGCTGCTCGTCGGCGGCAACACCGCGACCACGGTGGGCCTCTGGCGGCTCGGCGTCGACGGAGCTTCGACCCGCATACCGCTCGAGGGCGTGATGCCGAGCAATGGCTACTGGCTCGACCTCGACGTCGGTGCGCACGGCGAGATCGTGTTCGCCGGGCAGACGAAGACCGACCCCTCCGAGCTCTACCTGATTCCGGCTGCCGGAGGCGCGGCCACGGCGCTCACGCACGAGAACGCGGCGCTCGGCGATCTCACGCTGGCGCGCTCCGAGACGGTCACGTGGAAAGGAGCCGGCGGCCGGACGCTCGACGGAGTGCTGACCTACCCGGCTGGCTACCAGAGCGGACACCGTTACCCGCTCGTGCTCGTGGTCCACGGCGGACCCAACTCCGCCTCGCGCGAGCGCTTCAGTCTCCTGCCGCAGGTCGTCGCGGCCCACGGCTGGTTCGTGTTCGAGCCGAACTACCGCGGCAGCGACAACAGCGGCAACGCGTTTTACGCAGCGATCTACCGCGATGCGGGCCAAGGGCCTGGCGAGGACGTCATGTCTGGGGTCGAGTATCTCAAGGGGCGCGGACTCGTCGATCCGGGGCGCATGGCGGTGACTGGCTGGTCCTACGGCGGCTTCATGACCACCTGGCTCGCCGGGCACTATCCGGTGTGGAAAGCCGCCGTCGCGGGCGCCGCCGTGACCGATTGGGTGGAGATGTACGACCTCTCGGACGGCAACGTCGCGCAGTCCGAGGCCACGGGCGCCTCTCCCTACGTGGGCAATGGCATGGCGGACAACCGGCGCCAGTCGCCCTCGAGCGCCATGACCAGGATCCGCGCGCCGACCTTGATCATGTGCAACACGGGCGACTTTCGCGTGCCCATCACGCAGTCCTATGGACTCTACCGGGCGCTGAAGGACAACCACGTCACGACCGAGTTCTATGCGATCCCCTCGGGCGGACACTTCCCCGGCGATCCGGTACGGCAGATGGACGTGTACCAGCGATGGGTCGACTGGCTGGAGCGATTCCTGTGAGCGACCTCTCGGACGTCGCGCGCGCGTGGCTCGTGCACACGTGAGCGCGCCGCTCGCGGGGGTGCGCGCTTGCGTCTTCGACGCCTACGGGACACTTTTCGATGTCAGCTCGGCCGCCGCGGCTTGTCGTGACCCCGCATTGGGCGAGCGCGCCGCGGCGCTGAGTGCGCTCTGGCGCGAGAAGCAGCTGCAATACACCTGGCTGCGGGGACTGCAGGGACGGCACGCGGATTTCTGGCAGGTGACGGGCGATGCGCTCGACTTCGCGCTCGACACGCTCGGGATCGCCGACGCGGGGCTGCGCAGCCGCCTGATGAATCTGTACCTGCAGCTCAGTCCCTACCCCGAGGTTGCCGGCGTGCTCGGGCGGCTCAGGGCCGCCGGCATCGGCGTGGCGATTCTTTCCAACGGCTCACCCGGCATGCTCCAGGCGGCGGTCGAGGCCGCGGGTCTTGCCGCTCTGGTCGATGTGGTGCTGTCGGTGGAGGAGGTCGGCGTCTACAAGCCGCACCCCAGGGTCTACCAGCTGGCGGTCGATCGGCTGGCGCTCGCTCCGGGCTCCATCGCGTTTCAGTCGGCAAACGCCTGGGATGCCTGGGCCGCCGCGGCCTTCGGCTTGCGGGTGGTCTGGTGCAACCGCCAGGGTCAGCGGCCCGAGCGATTGCCTGGGCGGCCGGATTACGAAATCAACTCCCTGGCGGAGTTGCCCGAGCTCGTCGGCGCGTAACCAACACTCAGGGCGAAGACGCCAGCTCGAGCTCCCGCAGAGGCGGCCCGGCGACGTCGCCGAGGTACTCGGACGCGTAGTAGAGGACCGCGACGAATGCCACCACCGCCACCCCGAGCGCGATGAAGGCGCGCCGGTGGCGTGCCTCGAACTTCTCGATCGAGGTGGCGTAGGCGATGAAGGCGAGCAGGGCGGCTACGACTACCGTCGCATCGACGCTGGCGCGCTGCCAGTAGCTGCCGCCGAGATGCAGCCACATGCCGAACTCGTCGAAGGTGAGCGCCATGGCGATGCCGTAGACGAAGGCCGTGCGCCGCGCCGCCGTCGCGTCCGGAGTGGCCAGCAGCGTGTAGGCCCCCACTGCCGCCAGCAGAAAGATGCCGTAGTTGAGATGGTGGACGTGAGTATCGCTCAGGAAGAAATACAGGTTGGGAATGCGCCGCGCCATGATCAGGAGGACCGTGGTGCGCGCCAGGATGAAAGTCAGGATGAAGGCGAGCAGGGCGCGCCGCGCGAGCTCATGGGGCGGCGGGTAATCGGCGGGTAGCGGAGCCGGACGCATACGGATCAGTAAAGCGCTTTTCGCGCCGGCAGTCATTCGACTATTTGATCGCAGCGGGTGGGCGGCTCTTATCGATGCGCCGCGGAGCCGGCTCGGGCTGCCCCGGGCTCCCGGGCGCAGAGCGCTGCCTCTGTGTCGTATATTATAGCCGTTAAATCATGATGTTACATTAGTAATATCCTGTGAATTCTCACTGCGGTCCTGGTCCGCGAGAGCAGCGCATATGAGGACGCCGTGCGTGCGCGGCGTGCGGGCGCCGCGGCGCTGACGCGCGCCACCGCTGCCGCAACCCTCGCGCCCGGCCTAGACTGACCGCCGTTGTTCAGAGGAGCGTGCGATGCAACCTCGCATACCAGGCCGAAACTTCCTGTTCGTTCCCGGGCCCACCAACATTCCCGACCGCGTGCAGCGCGCCATGGTCGTGGCGATGGAGGACCACCGCTCCTCGAAGTTCCCCGATCTCTCACTCAGCGTCCTGCGCGACCTGAAGAGCGTCTTCAAGACGAGCAGTGGTCAGGTATTCATCTTTCCGTCCTCGGGCACCGGCGCCTGGGAGGCGGCGCTGACCAACACCTTGTCTCCGGGAGACCGGATCCTGGCGGCGCGCTTCGGGCAATTCAGCCATCTGTGGATCGACATGGCACAGCGGCTCGGCTACGAGGTCGAGGTGCTCGACGTCGAATGGGGCGAGGGCGTGCCACTCGCACGCTACGCGGAGATCCTGCGCGCTGACAGGCGCCACGACATCAAGGGAGTTCTGGCCTGCCACAACGAGACGACGACCGGAGTCACCAGCGACATCGGCGGCGTGCGTAAAACGCTCGACGCCGCCGGTCACCCGGCGCTGCTGTTCGTCGACGTCGTCAGCTCGCTCGCCAGCATCGACTTCCGCATGGACGAGTGGGGCGTCGATCTCGCCGTCGGCGGCTCGCAGAAGGGCCTGATGCTGCCCGCCGGTCTTGGGATCCTGGCGGTGAGCCGCAAGGCGCTCGCCGCGATCCCAGGCGCCCGATCGCGGCGGGTCTACTTCGACCTGAACGACATGATCAAGGCGAACGCAACCGGCTACTTTCCCTATACCCCGCCGCTGCCGATGCTGTACGGGTTGCGCGAGTCGCTCGACATCATCTTCGAAGAGGGGCTCGAGCAGATCTTCTTCCGGCATCACTATCTGGCCGAGGGCGTACGGGCGGCGATCACGCGCGGCTGGCGGCTCGCGCTCTGCGCCCGGGAGCCGCGGTGGTATTCGGATACGGTGAGCGCGGTGGTGGTGCCCGAGGGCATCAACGGCGCGCACGTGATCGACGTGGCTTTCCGCCGCTACAACCTGGCGCTCGGCGCCGGACTCTCCAAGGTGGCCGGCAAGGTGTTCCGCATCGGGCACCTGGGAGACCTCAACGAGCTCATGCTGATGGGCGCGATCGCCGGTGCCGAGATGGCCATGCAGGATGTCGGCATCAAGGTGACTGCGGGGAGCGGCGTCGCCGCGGCGTCCGAGTACTGGCGCTCCCACGATCCGATTCCGCGCAAGAAGGTCAGCCAGCAGGAGCAGTTCTACGAGTCCCACTCGACCGGTTCGATCCAGGGCTGAGACGATGCAACACATCGTCTTTCTCGATCGCTCGACGCTCCAGGCACAGGTGCGCCGGCCCGCCTTCGAGCACAGCTGGCAGGAATACCCGGTCACGGCGGCGGGTGACCTCGCGGCGCGGCTGCGCGGGGCGACCATCGCGATCACCAATAAGGTGCCGCTGCGCGCCGCCACGCTGCGCGAGCTGCCCGCCCTCAGGATGATCGCGGTCGCCGCCACCGGCTACGACGTCATCGACGTCGACTACTGCAGGACGCACGACATCGCGGTCGCCAACATCCGCAACTATGCGGTGCACACGGTGCCGGAGCATAGCTTCGCGCTGATCACGGCCCTGCGGCGCAATCTGCTCGCGTACCGGCGCGACGTCGAGCAGGGCCGGTGGCAGCAGGTAGACCAGTTCTGTTTCTTCGACCACCCGATTCGCGATCTGTATGGGGCGACCATCGGCATCGTCGGCGAGGGGGTGCTCGGCCAGGGAACGGCGCAGATCGCGCGTGGCTTCGGCATGCGCGTGCTGTTTGCCGACCATGAGCCGCCCAAGGCACCGGGCGTGGTGTTTACCCCCTTCGATGAGGTGCTGGCGCAGAGCGACGTGGTATCGCTGCACGTGCCGTTGACGCCGGCGACCCGCAACCTGATCGGCCTCGAGCAGCTGCGCAGGATGAAGCGCACGGCGATCCTCATCAACACGGCGCGCGGCGGGCTGGTCGACGAGCGGGCGCTGGCGCAGGCTCTCAAGGAAGGCCTGATCGCGGGCGCGGGCTTCGACGTCCTGACCAACGAGCCGCCGAAACAGGGCAACCCGCTGCTCGAGCTGCACCAGCCGAACTTCATCCTGACGCCGCACGTAGCCTGGGCCAGTGATGGCGCAATGCAGTTCCTCGCCGACCAGCTGATCGACAACATCGAGGCGTTCGTAACAGGCCAGCCGCAGAATCTCGTGACTTAAGGGAGACCGGTGAGAATCGCGATCGTGGGAGCGGGGGCCGTCGGCGGTTACGTCGGCGTCAGACTGGCGCTCGCCGGCGAGCGCGTCACCTTTCTCGCGCGCGGGGCGAACCTCGACGCCATCCGCAGCCGCGGCGTCAGGCTCGTCCTGAGCTGCGGCGCCGAGCTCGTGGCGCGCGATGTCGCGGCGACCGCGGACTATGCGGCGGCGGGGCCCCAGGACATGGTGATTCTCGCCGTCAAGGCCCACCAGGTGAGCGCGGTGGCGGAGGAGATTGCGAAGCTATTCGGTCCCGAGACCTGCGTCGTCACGATGCAGAACGGCATCCCCTACTGGTACTTCCATCGGCACGGCGGTCCCTTCGAGGGCCGTGCCGTCAGCACGGTGGATCCCGCGGGCGCTTGCGTGCGCGGCATTCCGCCGGAGCGCGTCATCGGCTGTGTGGTGTATCCCGCCTCAGTGCTGTCATCGCCGGGGGTCATTCAGCACATCGAGGGCGACCGCTTTCCGGTCGGTGAGCCCGACGGGTCGGCCAGCGATCGCGTCCAGGCGGTGTCCCGGTGCCTGAGCGGCGCGGGATTCCAGGCGCCGGTGCTGGAAAACATCCGCGCGGAAATCTGGCTCAAGCTCTGGGGCAATCTCACCTTCAACCCGATCAGCGCGCTCACCCGGGCGACGCTCGCCGATATCTGTCAGTTCCCGCCCACGCGGACTCTCGCGGCGACGATGATGGCGGAGGCCCGGACCGTGGCCCATGCACTCGGCATCACTTTCCGCGTCCCGATCGAGCGGCGCATCGCGGGAGCCGAGCGGGTGGGGAAACACAAGACCTCTATGCTCCAGGACCTCGAGGCAGGCCGGGTGATGGAGAGCGACGCGCTGCTCGGCTCGGTGCTCGAGCTGGCACGCCTGACGGAGACACCGGTGCCCACACTCGAGGCCGTGTACGCGCTGGTCAAGCTACTCGGCCGGCCGCTCGAGGCGAGCGCGGCCTGAGCGCCGGTGGAGGAGAGCGGCATCTTCGTCGAGCGCACGGCGCTGGGAGGCGATGGTCCCCGCGTCGGCGTGAAGGACTCAATCGACGTCGCTGGCTTCGCCACCCGCATGGCGAGCGCCTGTCTGCTCGGTGCGGCGCCGGCGGCACGACATGCCGCGGTGGTGCAAGCGCTGCTCGATGCCGGCTGCCGGATCGTCGGTAAGACCAACATGCACGAGCTCGCCTACGGCCTGACCGGGATCAATCACTGGGCCGGGACTCCGCGCAACCCGCGCGCGCCCGATCGCGTGCCGGGCGGATCCTCGAGCGGATCGGCCGTGGCCGTGGCGGCCGGACTCGTGGACTTCGCGCTCGGCACCGACACCGGCGGATCGATCCGTCTGCCGGCGGCGTGCTGCGGCGTATATGGCCTGAAGCCCTCCTACGGAAGAGTCAGCCGCGCCGGAGTCCACCCGGTACACTCGACGCTCGACTGCGTCGGCCCCCTGGCGCGCGAGGTGTCGATGATCGAGCGCGCCATGGAAATGATCGATGCGACGTTCCGCCCGCAGAGTGCGCCGGCGCAACCCCGGCTCGGCTGGGTTCGGGTCGAGGCAGATCCGGCGGCGCTGGCGTCGGCCCACGCCGCGCTCGAGCGTGCCGACATCGCGCTGCGCCCGGTCGCCTTGCCATCGTTTGCGGCGGCGTTCTCGGCAGCGCTGACGATCATCGGCGCGGAGACCTGGGCTGCGTTCGGCCACCTGGTTGCGTGCGAGCGGCTCGGAGCCGACGTGCGCGCCCGGTTGATGGGTGCGCGCGCAATTTCCCCGACGGAGGTCGCCGCAGCCGAGACGGTCCGCCAGTCCTTTCGCGCCGAGGTCGATGCGGCTTTGTCCGAGGTGGATGCGCTGGCGCTCCCCACTCTGCCCGATCTGCCGCTGACGCTGGCGGCGGCCGAGGACGCCCGCAATGCGCTCCGGTCGAGTTGGTGCGTGCGGCCCTTCAATCTTTCCGGACATCCCGCCATCTCTCTCCCCATCTCCGTTCAAGGTGTACCCGCGGGACTCCAGCTCGTCGGCCGCAGTCGGCAGGATGAGGCGTTGTGCGCGCTGGCGCGCCGGATCGAAGGCGGCGTTGAGAGCCGCTAGGGTGCGTCGTGCCGGCGTAGCGGCCGCGGCGCTGGGATCGGCATCGGCGCTGGCCGCGGCGGCCGAGGCTCCGGCGCCGCCCGACAGCCCGGCGCCGACCGTGGTGATCGAGGCCAGGAAGCTCGCCGTCGAGAACAAGATCGACCGCAAGGTCTACACGGTGACGGAGGATGCGCTCAGTACCTTCGGCACGTTGAGCGATATCCTGACCGCGATCCCTTCCATCGACGTCGACCCGGACGGCGCAGTGTCCCTGCGCGGCGACACCAACGTCCTCATCCTGGTCGACGGTAAGCCGTCGACCCTGTTCCAGGGCTCGGCGGCGGGCGACAACCTGCAGTCGATCGCCGCGAGCGACATCGAGCGCATCGAGATCCTCACCACGCCGCCGGCGCAGTTCAAGGCCGAAGGCTCGGCGGGCGTCATCAACATCATCACGCGCAAGCGGCGCGCGCCGGGAGCCTCAGGCACTCTGCAGGGAAGCCTCGGCGATGGCGGACGGTCCGTGGTTGCTGCCAACAGCCAATACGGCGGCGAGCGCTTCAGCGCCGCCCTGAATGCCGGCTACCGGCAGGACTATCGGCAACGGTTCGTACAGTCGACGGTGACCGGCGCGGATCCGACCAGCGGCGAAATACTGATGAGCGGCGATTCGATCACCGAGCGCATTCGCCGCAACGTCCCGAGCGTCGGTCTCTCGGGCGAGTACGACCCGAATGCGCGCCAGTCGCTCAATGCCACGGCGAGCTGGAGCAAACGCGGCGGGCTGCGCGCCTACACCCAGCTCGACGACAGTATCGATTCCACCGGCGCAGTGACCCGCTCGACGCGGCGCCTCTCGAGCGGGCACGACCCCGAGAACGACTACGACACGGCGCTGCGCTTCACCCAGAAGCTCGCGCGGGCCGGCGAGACACTCGATATCTCGCTGCACCGCTCGATCTCGCACCAATTCGAGCACTACGACTACAGCAACGATTCCTTCGTGCCGCCCGCGCCCACCTCCTACAACAACCTGAGCTTTCAC
>DATMRG010000153.1:0-3970 GCA_035566495.1 Steroidobacteraceae bacterium
ACCGCGGACATCGAGATGGCCGCGTTGATGTAACGGGCGCGGCGCTCGAGGGTGCGGAGGTCGGCGAGCAGGGCGCCGCGGCGCGTCGGCTGGGCCTCGAGCTGCCCCTCGAGCGCGCGTGCCCGATCGACGACCCGCGCCAGGCGGTTGGTGAGGACGCCGAGGGTGGCGGCGACGCCCGTGAGCAGGAACACGGGTGCCACCGACGACTGGACTACATGAGCGATATCCATCGAGCCCCCGAACGGCAGATGCGGCGCCGGCGCCGCGCATCTTCTATCATAAAACGGCCGGCGGTTGCGGCAGCCGCCGCTGCCTTTCGGTCGCCCGATAATTCAAACCTGACAGCATCCTGCCATCCATGACGTCCAGCTCCGGCGGGCACGCTGACGCCCTGATCATCGGCGGCGGTCACAACGGCCTCGTATGCGCCGCGTATCTCGCGGCGGCGGGGCTCAAGGTGATCGTGCTCGAACGGCGCGGAGTCGTCGGCGGCGCGGCGATCACCGCAGAGTTTCACCCTGGATTTCGCAACTCGGTCGCCGCCTACACGGTCTCGCTCCTCAATCCCAAGGTCATCCGCGACCTCGAGCTCGCGCGCTACGGCCTCAAGCTCGTCGAGCGCCGCTGCGCCAACTTTCTCCCCACCAACGACGGGCGCTACCTGCTCACCGGCGAGGGCCGCACCCAGGCCGAGGTGGCGCGATTCTCGGCGCGCGACGCCGCGCGCATCCCCGGGTACGGCGAGCGGCTCGCTGCCGTAGCGGACGTGCTGCGCGACCTCGTGCTGGTGACGCCGCCCAACGCCGTCGAGGGCAGCTGGCGCACGGCGTTGCCCGAGCTGCTGCGCGCCGCGCGGATTGGCGGGCGATTGCGCAAGCTCGACATGAGCCTCAAGCGCGAGCTGCTCGCGCTCTTCGCCATGTCGGCCGGCGACTATCTCGACCGCTGGTTCGAGAGCGCGCCCGTGAAGGCGGTGTACGGTTTCGACGGCGTCGTTGGCAACTACGCAAGCCCCTATTCGGGCGGCTCGGGCTACGTGCTGCTGCACCACGTATTCGGCGAGGTGAACGGCAAGAAGGGCGCCTGGGGTCACGCGCTCGGCGGCATGGGAGCGATCACCCAGGCGATGGCGCGGTCGGCGCACGCGCGCGGCGCCGTGCTCCGACTCAACACGCCGGTGCGGCAGGTGCTGGTCGAGGGCGGGCGCGCGGTCGGCGTCATCACCGAGTCCGGCGAGACGCTGCGCGCCGCGGCCGTGATCTCCAACCTCAATCCCAAGCTCCTCTATCTCAACATGTTCGAGCCAGGCGCGCTGCCGGCGGAGTTTCGCGAGCGCATCGGCTACTACCGCTGCGGCTCGGGCACCTTCCGCATGAACGTCGCGCTCGCCGAGCTCCCGGATTTCACCTGTCTGCCGGGCCGGCAGCCCGCCGACCATCACACCGCCGGGATCATCCTGGCGCCGACGCTCGCCTACATGGAGCGCGCTTATTTCGATGCGCGCGCGCTCGGCTGGTCGCGCCAGCCGATCATCGAGCTCGTCATCCCCTCGACGCTCGACGACAGCCTCGCCCCGAAGGGCCAGCACGTGGCGAGCCTTTTCTGTCAACATGTGGCCCCGCAACTGCCGCAAGGTGCTTCCTGGGACGCGCACCGCGAGGCGGTCGCCGATCTCATGATCGATACCGTGAACGCTTACGCCCCTAACTTCAAAGCCGCGGTGCTCGGCCGCCAGATCCTGAGCCCGCTCGATCTCGAGCGTACCTTCGGGCTCGTGGGCGGCGACATCTCGCACGGCGCGCTGAGCCTCGATCAGCTGTTCTCGGCGCGCCCCATGCTCGGTCACGGGAACTATCGCGGGCCGCTCGCGGGGCTCTACATGTGCAGCGCCGGCACGCACCCGGGCGGCGGCGTCACGGGCGCGCCCGGCCACAACGCCGCGCGCGAGATCCTCTCCGACTTCCGCCGCGGGCGGCTGCGGCGGGTCGGGTGAGGAGCGCAAACTCCACCGAGACGCGCCGGCCGCGCTTTCACCGCCAGCTGCCCGAGCAGCGGCGCGCGGCCCTGATCGCGGCGACGATCGAATGCCTGAAACGCTATGGTCACGACGGCCTCTCGATCCGCACCATCAGCGCTCAGGCCGGAGTCTCGGTCGGGCTCATCAATCACCACTTTCCCAACAAGGATGAGCTCGTGGCGGCGGCCTACCGGCACTTCAACCGCGAGCTGGTCGACGGTCTCGAGACGGCCGTGGCCGGCGCAGCGGCGACGCCCGCGGCGCGGCTGCGCGCGTTCCTCGATGCCTCCTTCTCGCCGCCGAATCTCGATGCCGACGTGCTCACGGTGTGGGTGGTGTTCTGGAGCCTGTACCGGCACTCGCGCCCGATCCAGCGCGTGCAGCACGAGACCTACAGCGACTACGTGCGGCTGGTGCGCGGCCTGCTCGCCGACTTGCTCGGC
Source organism: Steroidobacteraceae bacterium (assembly GCA_035566495.1). Lineage (GTDB taxonomy): Bacteria > Pseudomonadota > Gammaproteobacteria > Steroidobacterales > Steroidobacteraceae > 13-2-20CM-66-19. The sequence continues at coordinate 2,464 of DATMRG010000153.1, forward strand.
AAGGCCTCCGACGGCGGCAAGGCTCGCAGGGGCGGTGGCGTGAATCTCAGGCTGGCCGCCATCGGTCTCACCGCACTCCTCGATGGGCTCTGGCTCGAATGGTGCCTCGAGCCCGGCAAGTTCCGTCCCCGGGAAGCCGTGGCGCTCTGCGAGGGTTGGGTCGAGTCCCTGCGCCGGCGTGCGGCCGGCTGGAATTCGGCCTAAACACCCCCACATCCCGAGCCAGTGGCTACCCCGGCTCATCCACCGCGAGCTGTCCGCGTCGCAGCCGCGACTCCCGCGGCCCCCGAGGCCCTGACGCTGCGCAGCTTCTTCGGAGTGTTCCGCTACAGCCGCCGTGCGCTCGAGCTCGTGTGGAGCACCAATCGCCATCTCACCGTGGCGCTGGCCGCGGTGACGCTCGTCGCGGGCGTGCTGCCGGCGTCGGTAGCCTATGTGGGCTCCCTCATCGTCGATGCGGTGGTGACGGCGATGCGCGACGGATCGGCAGCGGCGCGCGTGGTGGAGCTCGTCATCCTCGAGGGCGCCCTGGTCGCCGCTATCGCCGCGGCACAGCGCGGGCTGTCCCTGTGCCAAGCGTTGCTGCGCGCGCAGCTCGGCCAGCGCGTCAACGTCATGATCCTCGAGAAGGCGCTGTCCCTCGAGCTTGCGCACTTCGAGGACTCCGAGTTCTACGACAAGTTGACCCGCGCACGCCGCGAGGCCTCGACGCGGCCGCTGAGTCTCGTCACCCGTACCTTCGGGCTGGTGCAGAACGGCATCTCGCTCGCAAGCTATGCGGTGCTGCTGGCGCGCTTCTCGCCGTGGGCGGTCGCGGTGCTGCTGCTCGCGGGCGTGCCGGCGTTCATCGCCGAGGTCAAATTCTCCGGCGACGCCTTTCGCCTGTTCCGCTGGCGCTCGCCCGAGTCGCGCATGCAGATGTATCTCGAGACGGTGATCGCGCGCGAGGACCACGCCAAGGAGGTGAAGCTCTTCGGCCTCGGTCCGCGGCTCCTCGAGCGCTACCGCGCGATCTTCCGCCGGCTGTACGGCGAGGATCGCGCGCTCGCTGTGCGGCGCGACGCCTGGGGGTTCGCGCTCGGGCTGATCGCTACCGGGGCGCTCTACGGCGCCTACGCCTGGATCGCGGTCAGCACGGTGCGGCAGCTGATCACGCTCGGCCAGATGACGATGTATCTCGCGCTCTTCCGTCAGGGGCAGTCGGCGGTGTCGGCGATGCTCTCGGCGATCGGCGGCATGTACGAGGACAACCTCTATCTGTCGACGCTCTACGAATACCTCGAGACGCCGGTGCCGAAGCTCGCCGGCACCGCTCCGCGCGGTCCCGATCCCGCGGATGGCATCCGCTTCGAGGACGTGAGTTTCACCTACCCGGGGGCCGAGACTCCGGCGCTCGAGCACGTCACGCTGCACCTCCTGCCCGGGGCGAGTCTGGCGCTCGTCGGCGAGAACGGCTCGGGCAAGACCACGCTCATCAAGCTCCTGACGCGCCTCTACGCGCCGACCG
>DATMRG010000154.1:0-5953 GCA_035566495.1 Steroidobacteraceae bacterium
GTGGCGCTGCGCATGGGCGCCACCAAGAGGGACTTCGACGACACCGTGGCGATCCATCCGACCAGCGCGGAGGAGCTGGTCACGATGCGTTGAAGCGCAGCCGGCAAAAACGACGCTTTTTGCCGGCGGCAAGCGCAGTGATGTCCGCCGAAATCGCTTCCTGCGATTTCGGCCGATGAATCACAGGCTCGAGGACCGCTCCTTGAGTGCCGCCAGCACCGTGGCGGTCGCCGGGCGCACGCCGCGCCAGAGACGAAACGCCTCGGCGGCCTGCTCCACCAGCATGCCCCAGCCCTGCAGCGCCTGCGCGCAGCCGTGCGCGCGCGCCCAATCGACGAAGGCGGTGGCGGCGCGCCCGTAGGCGAGGTCGTAGCACACCGTCGCACGGCCGACGGCGCTGGTCGGCACCGGCGGCATGTCGCCGGAGAGGCTGGCGGAAGTGGCGTTGATGATGAGATCGAAGGGCTCGGCGCCGACGTCCTCGAAGCCGACGCCCTGAGTGACGCCGAGATCGGCGAAGGCGGCGGCGAGCGCGGCGGCGCGGTCGGGAGTGCGGTTGGCGATCACCACGATGGTGGGCGAGAGCCCGAGGAGCGGTGCGAGCACGCCGCGGGTGGCACCGCCCGCGCCGATGACGAGGACGCGGCGGTTGGTCACGACCAGCCCGAGGTTGTCGCACAGGTCGCGCACCAGACCGACGCCGTCGGTGTTGTCGCCGAGGATCGTGCCGTCGTCGCGCAGCGCCAGGGTGTTCACCGCCGCGGCGTGTGCCGCGCGCGTGGTGAGCTCGTTGGCGGCCTCCACCGCCGCGATCTTGTGCGGCACGGTGACGTTGAGGCCGCGGCCGCCGCGGTCGAAGAAGCCGGCGACGAAATCCGTGAATTCACTGGCGCTCACGTCGTAGAGGCGATAGCTCATCACCTGGCCGGTCTCGCGCGCGAACATGCCGTGAATGAACGGCGAGAGGCTGTGGCCGACCGGGTGCCCGACGACTCCGTAGGGATCGGGTGCGGAATTCATTGCGGCGATTCTGACAGCATCCGCACCTCGGCGCCTCCGCCGCCGCCGGCGGCCAGGGCGGATTCGAGCTCCGGCAGCCACGCGCGCACGCGTTCCTCGGTCTGCCAGGGCGGATTCACGATGAGAAGCCCCGAGCCGTTCAACGCCACGCGCGAGTCGCGCGGATAGAGCCAGAGCTCGGTGGCGAGCGTCGGCGCCGCGATCGCGCGCAGCCAGTCGGCGTGCCAGGCCGCGGTGACGCGCTGCTCCTTGATCGGATACCAGACCGCGAACACGCCGGTCGCGAAGCGCCGCAGCCCATCGGCGACCGCGGCCGTGACCCTGGCAGACTCCTCGCGCGTCTCCTCGAACGGCGGATCGATGAAGATCAGCGCGCGCCGCTCGGGCGGCGGAAGTTGGGCGCGCAGCGCCGCGAGCCCATCGCCGCGCTCGACGCGCAGTCTGGCCGCAGGCGGCGCGCCGCCCGGCGCCTCGAGTGCGGCGCCGAGCGCCTGGGCCTCCGCCCCCTGCAGCTCGACGAACACGCCGCGATCCTGCGGGCGCAGCTCGAGCGCCGCGATGAGGGGCGAGCCCGGGTAGAGGTGACGGCCGCCGGAGCCGGCCCGCAGCCGCCCGAGGAGCGCCGCGTACTCACGCAGCTCGGGCGCGCGCGGCTCGCGGGCGAGAAAGCGTCCGACACCCGCGGCGGCCTCGGCGGTGCCGTCCGTGAGCTGATAGCCGCCGCGGCCCGCGTGCGTGTCGAGATAGAGGAAGCCCTTGTCCTTTCTCTTGAGTGCCGCGAGCAGCCCGAGCAGCGTCACGTGCTTGTGCACGTCGGCGAAGTTGCCGGCATGGAAGCTGTGGCGGTATTTCATGGCGCGGCAGTATAAGAGGTGATGGCCGAATACTGGTTCGATAGCGAGGATGGGCTTCGCCTCTTCGCCCGGGTCTACGCCGCCCCCGCCGCGGCGGCGCCGACCGTGGTGTGCCTGCACGGACTCATGCGCACCGGGCGCGACTTCGAGGATCTCGCCGTGCACCTCGCGGCGCACCACCGGGTTATCGTGCCCGACGTCCGCGGCCGCGGGCTGTCGGCCCGCGATTCCAACTTCAGGAACTACCAGATCCCGGTCTATGTCGCGGACCTCATGCGAGCGCTCACGGGCCTCGGCGCGGCGCGCGTCAGCATCATCGGCACCTCGATGGGCGGCCTCATGGCGATGGTGCTGGCGGCGATGCAGCCCGCGGTGGTCGCCGGCCTCGTGCTGAACGACGTCGGTCCCGAGGTGGACAAGAGCGGCCTCGAGCGCATCCGCGGTTATGCGGGCAAGGCGCCGCCGGTGCGCGACTGGGCCGGGGCCGTGGCGCAGGTGCGCTCGACATACGGCTCGGCCTGGCCCGGGCTGGACGAGGCGCGCTGGGGGAAGATTGCGCGTGCCAGCTACCGCGCCGACGCCCAGGGCGTTCCGCAGCCCGACGCCGATCCGCTGATCGCCGAGCCGCTCAAGGACACATCGAAGGCGGCGCCCGACCTCTGGCCGCTGTGGGGCGCGATTGCGCGAGTGCCGATGCTGGCGATCCGCGGCGCCGATTCCGACATCCTGAGCGCGGCGACGCTCGCGCGCATGCAGCGCGAGAAGCCGGATCTGCGGGTCTTGACGGTCGCCAATCGTGGCCACGCACCGCTGCTCGACGAGCCGGAGTGCCTGGCCGCGATCGACGGGTTCCTGGCCGGCGTGCCGCCGGCCGCAGACGCCGCGGCTACTTGACTGCGCGAGCGCGGGCCGCCGCGGCCCGCGGCTGCGGGCGCGGCTTGCGCGTCGCGCTCTTACCCGCCGGGCCTTTGGCGGCCGCTTGCTTCTTGCGCGCACCACGCGCCGCCGGCCGGGGCCGCGCGTGGGCCGTCTTGCCATGCGAAGCCGCGGCCTGGGCTGGAGCCGCAGCGGTGGCGGCGCGCTTGCCCTTCGCGGTCCGCGCGGTTGCCACGGGCTCCGTGGTGGCGGGCGCGCCGGTGCGCTTGCCGCGGCGGAAGCGCCCGAAGCGCGAGCCGCGCTCGGGTGCCACGGCGAGCATCGCCTTGCATTCCTCGAGCGTCAGGCTCTTCGGGTCGCGCTCCTTCGGCACCTTGGCGTTCTTCTTTCTGTCGGTGACGTACGGACCGTAACGTCCGTTCAGCACCTGGATGCCGTCATCGGGGAAATCCCGGATGAGGCGCGCCGCGTCCGCCTCCTGCTTGAGGCGGATCACCTCGAGTGCGCGCTCGAGACTCACGGTGTAGGGATCGTCTTCCTTGAGCGAGACGAACTTGTCGCCGTACTTCACGTAGGGGCCGAAGCGGCCGACATTGGCGAGGACGGTCTCGCCCTGTGCGGTGACGCCGAGCGTGCGCGGCAGCGTGAAAAGCTCCAGCGCATCCGCGAGCGTGATCGCGTCCATCTTCTGCCCGCGCTTCAAGCCCGCGAAGCGCGGCTTCTCCTCGTCGTCCTTGGTGCCGATCTGCACGAACGGACCGTAGCGGCCCATGCGCACCGTGATCGGCTTGCCGCTCGCCGCGTCCTTGCCGAGCTCGCGCGCCTGCGCCACCTGCTCGCGGGTGACGGTCTTGTCGATCCTCTCGACCTGGTGGATGAACGGCTTCCAGAACTTCGCGAGCGGCACCGTCCACGGCTCCTCGCCGCGCGACACGGCATCGAGCTCGTCCTCCATCGCCGCCGTGAAGCCGTACTCCACGTAGCGGTGGAAGTGATGGGTGAGGAAGCGGTTGACGATCTTGCCGATGTCGGTCGGTATGAAGCGGCGGCTGTCCATCTCGACGTACTCGCGGTCCTGCAGGGTCGAGATGATGGAGGCGTAGGTCGAGGGGCGGCCGATGCCGTGCTCCTCGAGCGCCTTGACGAGCGACGCCTCGCTGTAGCGCGGCGGCGGCTCGGTGAAGTGCTGCTCGGCCTTGAGCGCGGTGAGCGCCACACGCTCGCCTTCCTGCATCGGCGGCAGCACGTGATCGCCCTCGTCGGTCTTCTGGTCGTCGCTCCCCTCCTGGTACACCGACATGAAGCCCGGCTTCACCAGCGTCGAGCCATTCGCGCGCAGCAGATGACGCTGCGGCCCGTCGGGGCCGGCGAGGAGGTCGACCGCCACCGTGTCGAACAGCGCGTGGCTCATCTGCGATGCGACCGCGCGCCTCCAGATGAGCGCGTAGAGCCTGTACAGGTCCTCCTCGATCTTGCCTTCGACGTCCGCCGGCGTGATGCTTGCCGCGGTCGGGCGGATCGCCTCGTGCGCCTCCTGCGCGTTCTTCGACTTGGTCTTGTAGATGCGCGGCTCCTCGGCCACCTCGTCCTTGCCGTACAGCCGGGCCGCGACCTCGCGGATCTCCTGCACCGCCTCGGCGGCGAGCGACACCGAATCGGTGCGCATGTAGGTGATCAGGCCGACGCTGCCCTCGCCGATGTCGAGCCCCTCGTACAGCTGCTGCGCGAGCCGCATGGTGCGGCGTGCGTTGAAGCCGAGCTTGCGCGCCGCTTCCTGCTGCAGCGTCGAGGTGGTGAAGGGCGGGGCGGGATTCCTGCGGCGCTGCTTGCGGTCGATGGCGAGCACCGTGAGCCCCGGCGCGGCGCCGGTGCTGCGCGCGGCGGCGCCGATGGCGCGCTCGGCCTCGCGCGCCGCGGTCTCGTTGGTGAAGGTGAACTGCTCGACCTTGCCGCCGCGGTACTCGAGGAGCTTGAGGGGAAAGGCCTGACTCGTGTGGGTGCCTTCGCCGTCGATGGTCCAGTATTCCTGGGCCTTGAAGGCCTCGATCTCCGCCTCGCGCTCGCAGATCATGCGCAGCGCCGGGCTCTGCACCCGTCCGGCGGAGAGTCCGCGGCGCACCTTTTTCCACAAGAGCGGCGAGAGGTTGAAGCCCACCAGGTAGTCGAGCGCGCGGCGCGCCTGCTGGGCGTTGACGAGCTCGAGCGACAGATCGCGCGGCTGCTCGACCGCGGCGCGGATCGCGTTGCGCGTGATCTCGTAGAACACCACGCGCCGCACGCTCTTGCCGTTGAGATCGCCGCGCTCGCGCAGGATCTCCTTCAGATGCCAGGCGATCGCCTCGCCCTCGCGGTCCGGGTCGGTCGCGAGGTAGAGCGCGCTCGACTTCTTCAGGCTGCGCGCGATCGCTTCCACGTGCCGCTGGTTCTTCTCCAGTACCTGGTACTTCATCGCGTAGCCGTTGTCGGGATCGACGGCACCCTCCTTGGGCACCAGATCGCGCACGTGGCCGTAGGAAGCGAGCACCTCGAAGTCGCGGCCGAGATACTTCTTGATGGTCTTGGCCTTGGCGGGCGACTCGACGATGACCAGGTTGTCTGCCATTTAGGAGAAAAACGCCTCAGCCTGAAACGAAAAACCGCGGACGAGCCGCGGACCAGAGCCGACACGCCCGCGCGCGAGCGGGCGCGTCAATGCGGCGCCCCCGGCTGATTCTCGGACACGAGCCCGTCGAGCCGCTCGAACGCCAGCTCCTGTCCGGGCTGGCTCGAGAGCACCATCAGCACCACCCACTTGAGCTGCTCGGTGTCCGGCTCGTCGGCATCGAGGGCCAGCATGCGCTCGATGACGATCTCGCGCTGCTGCGGCGTGAGCACGCCGAGGCGCTCGAGAGTGAAGAGGAAACCGCGGCATTCGGTCGAGAGACGCGTGAGCTCGCTGTCGGAGAACACGCGCACGCCCGCGGGCGCGGCTCCCGGCGCCGCGGCCGGCAGCGGCGGACGGTCGTGCTCGAAGGCCAGGTCGGTGAGCCAGTCGAGCGCCCGCTCCACCTTCGCCGGCGTGAAGCCGGCGCGCTCGAGATCGCGCGCGAGATGCTCGCGCTGCGGCACCTCCGGTGCATCCGCGAGCATGTACCGGTCGAAGACGTAGATCAGGATGTCGAGAACACTGCCAGTCATTTTAAGGTGTGCGGCCAAACCGGCCG
>DATMRG010000155.1:0-10785 GCA_035566495.1 Steroidobacteraceae bacterium
CGCCCTTGAGGGCCAGGTCGACCCGTCCGTCGGCGGTGCATACCCTGAGGCGCGTCAGCACGTTGATCGTGAAACGCAGCCGCTCCATACCGGCGAGCTGCGGACTCCAGCGATCGGGCTCGTTGCCGTACATGTGCTCGAACAGCCGGCGCGCGTTGGCGGCGAGCGCCCGCTGCACCTCGCCCGAGAGCTCGAGCGTCAGGGCCACGCTCCATTGCGGCACCACCCCCGCGTGCACCATGAGATCGCCGCCCTCGCTGTGCGCCAGCGGGCGGGTCAGCAGCCACTCGATCAGCGCATCGCGGTCGCGCGCCGCCAGCACGTCGTCGATGGTGTCGGACTTGCGCTTGCGATCGCTGCCGTGCACGAGCGCGAGCAGGTGCAGGTCGTGGTTGCCGAGCACCACCACGGCGTTGTCGCCGAGCGCGCGCACCAGGCGCAGAGTCTCGAGGGAGCGGGGTCCGCGATTGACCAGGTCACCGACGAACCAGAGGCGATCGCGGTCCGGCGAGAATTTCAGCAGCGCCAGGAGTGCGCGCAGTTCCTCGTAGCAGCCTTGGACGTCGCCGATCGCATAGCGCGTCACTGCAAGATGCCGGGCATGGCCAGGCGGAACGGCTGGATCGGCGCGTCGAAGTGTGCGCCGTCGTCGGCCAGCATCTGATAGCTGCCCTGCATGGCGCCCACCGGCGTCTCGAGCACCGCGCCGCTCGAGTAACGGAAACCCTGTCCGGGCTTCAGATATGGCTGCTCGCCCACCACGCCGTCGCCGCGCACTTCCTCGACCTTGCCGTTGGCGTCGGTGATCACCCAGTGGCGCGTCATGAGGCGCGCCGGCACCTGGCCCTCGTTGCGGATGGTGATGGTGTACGAGAAGACGAAGCGGCTCTCGCGCGGATCGGACTGCTCGTCGAGATAGCTGGTCTCGACGTCGACGCGGATCTTGTGCTCCTGCTGCGTCATGGCGTCGATTCTAGCAATTCCTCAGTGCTTGCCGACGCGCATCGCGAGCACGTCACAGGGGGCGGCGTGCAGCACCGTGTCCTCGGTGAGGTTCACGAGGATCGAGAGCCCGTGACGCTCGCGGCTGCCCAACATAATGAGATCGGCATGGCGCTCGCGCGCCACGCGTACGATCTCGGATTTGACATTGCCGCTCTCGACCCGGCAGGCAGCGCCGGAGAGGCCGAGGTCGGCGGCGAGCGCGGTGAGGCGCTGCCGGGCGCGCTCGAGCAGCTCTTCCTCGATCGGCACCGCGGGCATCAGCGTCTCGCCCATCGGTTCGACCGGCACGAACTCGACCACGTGCAGCAGCTCGATCTCGGCGCTGAGGGCGCCGGCGAGCGCCGCGGCGCGGCGCCCGAGTACCAGGCTGTCCTCGGTCAGATCCACGACCAGCAGGATGCGACGGTAGACCGTCATCGGACTCTCCCCCTGCGCTCGCCCCCGGATCCAAGCCTAGCCCGAGAGCCGCGCGCGGTCGAGCGCCAGCGCCAGGGTGTTGAATTCCTCGGGCGTCAGGGTCTCGGGGCGCACGCCCGGATCGAGCCCGCAGGCGGCGATCTGCTCGCGGGTCATGAGGCGGGCGAGCGCGTTGCGCAGCGTCTTGCGGCGGTGCGCGAAGGCGGCCCGCACCACTTCCGCGTACCGGGGGCTCACCGCGAAGCGCGGCGCCGGCAGCACCGTGAGCCGCGCCACCGCCGACCACACCTTCGGCGGGGGCTGAAAGGCTCCGGGGCCGAGGTCGAACAGTCGCTCGATCGCGACGCGCGGCGCGAGCATCACCGTGAGCCGGCCGTAGTCGCCGCCGCCCGGCGCGGCCGCGAGGCGCGCCACCACTTCCCGCTGCAACATAACGTGAATGTCCGCGATCGCGTCCGCGTGCGCGAGCAGATGAAAGAGGAGTGGCGTCGAGATGTTGTAGGGCAGGTTGCCGACGATGCGCAGCCGCCCGCCGCGCCGCGCGGCGAGGCCGGCGAAGTCGAAATCGAGCGCGTCGCCGACGTGCAGCGCCTGGCGCCCGCCGCTGCCGAACCCGGGGGCGAGCCGGGCCGCGAGATCGCGGTCGATCTCGATGGCGTCGAGCGTGCAATCCGCATAGGCGAGCAGCGCCTGGGTGAGCGCGCCGCGCCCCGGGCCGATCTCGACCAGGTGGTCGCCGGCGCGCGGCGCGAGCGCGCCCGCGATGCGCGCGATCGCCGCGGGGTCGTGCAGAAAGTGCTGGCCGAATCGCTTGCGGCGCGGCGGCCGGCCCGGGTGTGCGGCGCGCGCCATGAGCGCTTACCGCCGGCTGAGCTCGATCGCCAGTTGCACGGCGGCGATGAGGCTGCCCGGTTCCGCCTTGCCCGTGCCGGCGAGCTCGAGCGCCGTACCGTGGTCGACCGAAGTGCGTACGAACGGCAGCCCGAGCGTCACGTTCACTGCGCTGTCGAAGCCCGCGTACTTGACCACCGGCAGTCCCTGGTCGTGGTACATGGCGAGCACCGCGTCGAAGCCGGCCAGCACTTGCGGCACGAACACCGTGTCGGCGGGCAGCGGGCCGCGGGCCCCGAGCCCCTCACGCTGCATGCGCGCGACCGCCGGCCCGATCACCCGCTGCTCCTCGTCGCCGAGATAGCCGCCCTCGCCGGCGTGCGGGTTGAGGCCGCAGACCGCGATGCGCGGGGCGCGGATTCCCCACCATTGCTCGAGGCTGCGCGCGAGGATCGCGGCGGTCGCACAGAGCGACTCCACGCTGATCGCGGCGCTGACCGCGGCGAGCGGCAGGTGGGTGGTCGCGAGCGCGACGCGCAGAGTGCCGGTCGTCAGCATCATGACCGGGTGCGCGGCATGCGCACGCTGCGCGAAATACTCGGTGTGGCCGAGGAAGGGTACGCCGGCGTCGTTGATCGAGCCCTTGTGCACCGGAGCGGTGACCACCGCGTCGAACTCGCCGGCGAGCGCCCCGTCGATGGCGCGGTCGAGGAGCGCGAGCACGTAAGGTGAGTTGCGCGGGTCGAGCCGCCCGGGCGTGCTCGGCGCCCGGAGCGCCTCGGGCTCGATCAGCAGCGTCCCCGGCGTGTGCGCCCGCCGCGCGGCGCTGCGCTGCGCGTGCGCCGCGTACGGCCGCAGCTCCACCCGGGCGTGCGTCAGTCGGGCGCGCTCGCCGAGCAGGCCCGCGTCCCCGAGGCACACGAGCTCGCATTCGAGCTCGTGCCCGGCGAGCGCCAGGCACAGCTCAGGTCCGATGCCCGCCGGTTCTCCCGAGGTGACGGCGATCCGGGGGATCATGCCGCCGCCGCCCGCCGCCTACGACTTGTATTCCACGTACGCCTCGTCCCGGATCCGCCGCAGCCAGATCTCGGTCTCCTCGTCCGCCTTGCTGGCGCGGATCGCTTCCATGGCCTTGCGCCGCTTGACCTCGTCGGTGTTGTCGAACTGGCGGTGGCCGAGCATCTGTACGATGTGCCAACCGTACTGGGTCTTGAACGGCTCGCTGATCTCACCGTCCTGCAGCGCGTTGAGGTGCTGCTCGAACTCGGGGACGAAGCTCCCGGGTCCGGTCCAGCCGAGATCTCCGCCCTGCGCGGCCGAGCCCGGATCCTCGGAGTTGGTCTGGGCGAGGACCGAGAAGTCCTCACCCTTGAGGATGTGCTCGCGCAGACGGTCGAGCTTCAGCCTGACGGTGGCGTCGTCGGCGAGCGCGGTGGTCTTCATGAGGATGTGGCGCGCGTGCACCTGGTTCTCGATGGCCTTGGCGTCGGCGCCGCGCACCTCGTTGAGTTTCACCAGATGGAAGCCGGTCGGCGTGCGCAGCGGCTTGCTCACCTCGCCGGGCTTGAGCTGCGCCACCACGTCGGTGAGGAAGGTCGGGAGCTCGGTCTCCTTGCGCCAGCCGAGCGAGCCGCCCTCGAGGGCGGTCTGGCTGTTCGAGTAGGCGACCGCGAGGCGCGCGAAATCCTCGCCGCCGCTCGCCTTCTGGTAGACCTCGTTGGCGCGCCGGGTGGCGTCGTCGAGCTGCGCCTGGCTCGCGTCCTGCGCCACGGCGATCAGGATGTGGGAGACGTTGTACTCGTGACTCTGCGAAGGCCGCTTCGCCTGCTTCTCGAGGTACTGGTCGAGCTCCTTCGGCGTGACCACGATGCGCTCGAGAACGTCGCGCTGGCGCAGCATCGACAGCGTGATCTCCTTGCGCAGATCCTCGCGGTAGGCGGAGTACTCGACGCCCTGCTCGGAGAGCGCCTGCGGCAGCTGCGACAGGGTCAGGTTGTTGCGCCGAGCCACGTCCGAGAGCGCCGAGTTGAGAGTCTCGTCGCTGACCTTGACGCCGTCGTGATTGGCGCGCTGCAGCTGGATCTCCTGCACCACCAGCCGCTCGAGCACCTGCTGGCGCAGCACGTTCTGCGGCGGCAGGTCGAGCTTCTGCTGCCGCAGCCGCTCGCTGACCGCCGCGATCTGCTGCTCGAGATCGCTGGCGAGCACCACGCCGTCGTTGACGATGGCGGCGATGCGATCGAGCATCACACCCCGGGTATCGAGCTCGCGGGTCTGCGCCGCGGCGGGTCCGCACAACGCCAGCGCCGCCACGCTGACGGCAACAAAGCCAAGGGCCGGGGTCACGATCCGCCGCATCACTGCAATTCCTCGTTGGTTCAGCCACGGCCCTCAGGGGGCCTTGATCTTCTGAGTACTCGCATCCAGGGGAGTGTAGCCGCGGATTTCCTCGCTGAGCGAGGTATCCGACGCCGATCCGACACCGGCCAGCCCCGCGAGTTCCAGCTGCAGCCAGACCCCCGTATCACGGGCGCCGCTGAAGCTGCTCACATAGCGCCGGACCCCGAGCCGCAGCCGCCAGCAGCAGGCACGGTACTCGAAGCCGGCGAATCGCTCCAGTTCTTCGTGGTGGCGCAGGTCGAAGACCTCGCGGGCGAACACGCTCCAGGAGCGGTGGATGCGCCAGGCGGCCGAGCCGTCGACCTGGTCGAACCCCTGGTTGTCGCAGCCGGTCGCCACGCCGGGTTGGACCGCGGCCGGATTGCAGGGCAGCTCGAACCCCTGCACGAACTCCGGCACCTGCACGAAGCGCTGGTAGCGGTAGCTCACGTTCACCACCGTATCGGGCGCCGGCTTGTACTGCAGGTTCAGCTGGGTGCGCTCGCTGCGCCCGTCGTTCGGATCCCACTGCACGGCGGCGTCCGCGTTCCAGTCGGCGAAGGCGGTGAGGGCGAGCTGGGCGACGAAGTCCGAGTGCGCCGCGGTGAGCGGCGTCTCGCCCGGCAGGGTCACGCGCGGGGTACTGAAGTAATAGCTCTGGCCGATGGTCGCGGCCAGGAACTGCCGGCCGCTCGGCGCATCGAGGACCCGGCTGGTGAGCGCGGCGGTCAGCTGGTTGGCGTCGCTCATCCGGTCGGCGCCCACGTACCGGTTGGTGCGGAACAGCTCGACCGCGTTCAGATCCGGGAGCCCCGTGTCGAATACCGGCAGCGCGCTCTGGTCGCGGTAGGGGACGTAGAGATACTGCAGGCGCGGCTCCAGCGTCAGGATGCGCGATTCGTGCGAGCCCGACTCGCGCTCGAACACCAGTCCCGAGTCGAGCCTGGCGAGGGGCAGATTGCGCGACAGCGAGGTCGGCGCACCCGGCAGCGTCTCGGCGAGCTGATAGAAGGTGGCGCGCCACGCGAGCGCCGGCCGCAGGAAGTAGCCAGGTCCCGTGAGGGCGAGCGAGAGCGCGGGCGTCAGGTCTTCGCGCCAGCCGCTCGGCAGCTCGGGCAGCCCCGGTGTGCTCGGGGCGTGCTTGAAGTCGACGATCTCCGAATCGACACCGTAGTGCACGACCCCCCATAGAGTGTAGTCGCTGTCGACCGCGAGCCGCGGCACGCGCGCGTAGGGCCGCTCGTCGACCAGCAGCGTCGTGTCGATCGTCTGGTACTGCTGCGCCTGGCCATCGATGCGCCAGTGCTCGTCGCGGTAGGAGAGGGTGGCGCTGCGGTTCAGGAACGAGGTGCTGGTGCCGGCCGGGCTCTGCGAGAAATCCTGGAAGTAGAAGACGTCGCTCACCGCCTGCGCATCGACCGTCAGGCGCACGTGGGCCGGGAGCTCCGCGACGTCGTCGAGCTGCACGCGATTGCGGCTGCCGCCAAAGAGCGGGTCGTTCGGCAGGTAGTTCCACTGCAGCTCGCCGTGCTGGTCCGCGGTAAGGAACCGCAGGTCGCCCCCGAGGTCGGGTCCGCGCTTGGTGTACTCGATGGGCTGGAAGGTGAAGTCGGCGTTGGGGGCGATGTTCCAGTAGTAGGGGAGCGCGAGCTGGAAGCCGCTCGATGAGGTGCTGCCGATGCTCGGAAACAGGAAACCGCTCTTGCGGTCGCTGCTCAGCGGAAACGACACCCACGGCAGATAGATGAGCGGCACGCCGAGGAAATCGACGTGCGCATCGCGCCCCGTGCCGATCTGGTTGCGGGTGTCGAGCGTGATGCTGCCGGCCTTGAGCTCCCAGGCCTCGTGCGCCGCCGGGCAGGTGGTGAAGGTTACGTTCTTCAGGCGCAGCACGCCGTCCGGAGTCAGCGCCAGGCTGTCAGAGGCGCCGCGCGCCGCGCGCTCGCGCAGCTCGAACTGCGCCCCCTGGAACTCGGCGCCGGCGGCGGGCGAATAGCTCCCGCCCGTGCCCGTCACGTGCACCAGCGGATCGCTGTAGTCGATACGCCCGTCGCTCTTCACGTACTGGTTGGGCTTGTCGATCTGCATCGCGCCGGCGCGCAGCTCGACGTCGCCCTGGCGCACCACGACGTTGCCCTTGAGCGCCCCCTTGCCGTCGACGCCCACGTCGGCGGCGTCGCTCGAGATCTCGATGTTGCCGGTGCCGTGCGCACTGCGCGGCACCGCGGGCGGCGCGGCGTCCGGCGCGGCGGCGATCGGGGTTGCCGGCGCGGCCGGCGTCGCGATCTGTGACGGACAGGGCGGATCGTCGGCCCGGGCGGCGGGCATGATGTTGCCGAACGCGACGATGGCGAGGAAAAATGGGCGCGAAGGCGGCATTTGGAGCGGCATTATTACCGGCGGCATTATAATGGCGCGCCGCAGCCACGCGGGCCCTTTGCGTCCGCGCATCAGAAAGATCTGACACCCTGCATGTCCGAGAGCGACCCGCGCCTTGCGCTGATCGATGAGTGGTTGTCGCGCGAGCTGCGGCTGCCGGCGGCGCGCATCGAGCCCGCATCGAGCGATGCCAGCTTCCGGCGCTACTTCCGCGTCTTCACCGGCGGCACGACCTATGTCGTGATGGACGCTCCGCCCGAGCGCGAGGACGTGCGCCCGTATCTCAAGGTGTCGGACCTGCTCGAGTCGCTCGGCGTGCACGTCCCGCACGTGCACGAGACCGACATCGGGCGCGGCCTGCTCCTGCTCGAGGACCTCGGCACGACTTTGTACCTCGAGCGGCTCGATGCCGGCGACGATCCCGCCCCTCTGTACCGCGACGCGCTCGCCGCGCTCGCCGCGATCCAGGTACGCGGGCGCGAGGCGAGTCATGAGCTGCCGCCCTACGACCATGCGGCGCTCGAGCGCGAGCTGGCCTTGATGCCCGAATGGCTGCTCGGGCGGCATCTCGGACTCACAGCGTCCGCGGCCGAGACCGAGACGATCGCCGCCACCTTCGCGTTTCTGATCCGCGCGGGACTGGCCCAGCCCTCCGTGTTCGTGCACCGCGACTATCACTCGCGCAATCTCATGGTGGTGAGCGGGCGCAACCCCGGCGTGATCGACTTCCAGGACGCCCTGCGCGGACCGGTCGGCTACGACCTGGTGTCGCTCCTCAAGGACTGTTATATCGCCTGGCCGCGCGCGCGCGTCGTCGAATGGGTGCAGGGCTACCGCGCGCAGCTGCTCGCCGCGGGCGGCGCCGCGGGCGCGAGCCCGAACGAATTCCTGCGCTGGTTCGATCTCATCGGTGTGCAGCGGCACATCAAGGTGCTCGGCATCTTCTGCCGCCTCTGGTACCGCGACGGCAAGGCGGGCTACCTCGGCGATCTGCCGCGCGTGCTCGACTACGTGCGCGAGACCTGCGCCGAGTACGCGGAGCTCGGCCTGCTTGGGCGCTTCCTCGAGGAGCGCGTGGCGCCGGCGCTGGCGCGCGCCAACGCACGCGTTCTCGCGGCGCAGGGCCAGGAGGCGCGCGCGTGAAGGCCATGCTGCTCGCGGCGGGGCGCGGCGAGCGCATGCGCCCGCTCACCGACTCGCTGCCGAAGCCGCTGGTGCCGGTGGCCGGCAAGCCGCTGATCGCCTGGCACCTGGCATCGCTCGCGCGTGCGGGCTTTCGCGAGGTCGTCGTCAACACCTCGTGGCTCGCGCCGGCCTTGCACGCGGCGCTTGGCGACGGCAGCGCCTGGGACGTGTCGATCACCTGGAGCGACGAGGGTCCGGTGCCGCTCGAGACCGGCGGCGGCATCTTTCGCGCGGTGCCGCTGCTCGGCCCGGGTCCCTTCCTGGTGGTCAACGCCGACATCTGGACCGACATCGATTTCGCCACGCTGGCGCTCGAAGAGGATGCGCACGCGCACCTCGTGCTCGTGCCGAACCCGCCGCACAATGCACGCGGTGATTTCGGGCTCGAGGGCGACCTCGTCGTGAGCCGCGACACCGATCGCTTCACCTACTCGGGTGTCGGCATGTTCAGGCCCGAATTCTTCGCCGGCTGCGGCGCCGAGCGCTTTCCGCTCCTGCCGGTGCTCAACCGCGCCATTAGCGCGCGGCGCGTGCGCGGGGAGCTGCACCGCGGCGCCTGGAGCGATGTCGGGACCGCCGAGCGGCTGGCGACCCTGGACGCACGGCTCCGTGCGCTACAATGAAGGCATGCCGCAGCTCAAGGGAATTCCGGTCGTAACGGCCGACGCCGCGGCGCCCCGCAGCGGCGAGAAATACTTTACGCCTCAAGGGTTTACCGCCATCCGCGACGGCGTCAAGGCGCGCGGACCGTACCCGCCCGCGCCCCCCTCCCGAAAGCCCCCCTGGTTGAAGGCCCGCGCCCCGATGGGCGACGGATTTCAGGGCGTTCGGGCCATGGTGCGCGAGCACCGTCTCGCCACCGTGTGCGAGGAGGCCAAGTGCCCGAACATCGGCGAGTGCTGGAACGCCGGCACCGCGACACTCATGTTGATGGGCGCGGTGTGCACGCGCGCCTGCCGCTTCTGCTCGGTGGACACCGGTAACCCGCACGGCTGGCTCGATGCCGAGGAGCCCGAGAACGCGGCGCGCACGGTCGAGCTCATGAAGCTCAAGTACGTCGTCCTCACCTCGGTCGACCGTGACGACCTGGCGGACGGCGGCGCGGCGCACTACGCCGCCTGCGTGCGCGCCATCCGGCGCCGCAGTCCCGACACCGCGGTCGAGGCGCTGACCCCCGATTTCCAGGGAGTGCTCGCCGACGTGGAGACGGTGGTCGATTCGGGCATCGCGGTGTTCGCGCAGAACATCGAGACGGTGCGGCGGCTGACGCACCCGGTGCGCGATCCGCGCGCCGGCTACGAGCAGACGCTCGCGGTGCTGGCGCACGCCAAGCGCCATCGCGCCGAAGTGCTCACCAAGAGCAGCCTGATGCTCGGTCTCGGCGAGACCGATGCGGAGATCGCCGCGACGCTCGCGGACCTGCGCGCCGCCCGGGTCGACATCGTTACGCTCGGGCAATACCTGCGCCCGACGCTCAATCACCTGGCCGTAGAGCGCTTCGTGACGCCGGCGGAGTTCGACCGCTATCGCGGCGAGGCCCTGGCGCTCGGCTTTCTCGAGTGCGTCTCGGGGCCGCTCGTGCGCTCGAGCTACCGCGCCGAGCAGGCGCTCAACCGCAACAACGCCGGGCTGGATAACCGGAGGCACGGGTCGTGAGCGCGGCGGCTGCGCTCGCGGCGGCGGTGCCGGCGCCCGAGGCGGCGGCCCGTCATGCGCTGCCGCCGCCGGTAATTCGCCGTCTCGGCCGGGTCGAGTACCAGCCCACC
Source organism: Steroidobacteraceae bacterium (assembly GCA_035566495.1). Lineage (GTDB taxonomy): Bacteria > Pseudomonadota > Gammaproteobacteria > Steroidobacterales > Steroidobacteraceae > 13-2-20CM-66-19. Next base: position 9,963 of record DATMRG010000155.1, read on the forward strand.
TGGCAAGCGATGCAGCGCTTCACCGCGGAGCGCGGCGCGGCGACGCCCGACGAGATCTGGCTGCTCGAGCATCCGCCGGTATTCACGCTCGGCGCCAACGCCAGCCGCGCGCACCTCCTGGCGCCCGGGGACATCCCGGTCGTGCAGATCGACCGCGGCGGGCAGGTGACCTATCACGGTCCGGGGCAGCTCGTGGTCTATCCGCTCATCGACTTGAAGCGCCTCGGTCTCGGCATCCGCGACTTCGTCAGCGCACTCGAGCGCGCCGTGATCGGCCTCGCCGCCACTTTCGGTATCGCCGCGCAGAGCCGCCGCAGCGCGCCCGGTGTCTACGTCGGCGGCGACAAGCTCGCCAGCGTCGGCGTGCGCGTGCGGCGCCAGGGCAGCTATCACGGGCTCGCGCTGAACGTGGCGCTCGATCTCGAGCCCTTCTCGCGTATCAACCCCTGCGGCTATCAGGGACTCACGATGACGCAGCTGTCGATGCTCGGCGGCCCGCGCTCGGTGTGGGACTGCGCCGACGCGCTCGAGCCGCACCTCAGGCGCACGCTCGGGCTCTGATGCCGGCTCCGGATCGGCGGTTCGCGGCGCTGGCCGCGCTCCTGATGCTCGGCGCCTTCGCCGCGCTCGGCGCCTGCGACGGCCGCCACCCGAATTCCGCCACGTACGTCACGCTCCTCAACGTTTCCTACGATCCGACCCGGGAGCTCTACAGCGACTTCAACGGCGCCTTCGCCCATTACTGGCTCGCCAGGACCGGCCAGAAGGTGCGCGTCGACCAGTCGCACGGCGGCTCGGGCAAGCAGGCGCGCTCGGTGATCGA
>DATMRG010000156.1:0-5661 GCA_035566495.1 Steroidobacteraceae bacterium
CCTGAAGCGCATCAACGCCTGGATGCACCGCGAGTACCTCAGGCTCTTCGAGCGCTGCCTGGCGCGCGGCTGGCCCGAGTGGCGGCGGTGGTCGCCGCAGGTCCGCGACCAGGTGCTGCGCTCGGTGGTCACTTTCATCAACGGCCTGACGGCGAGCGTCGTGGCGAATCCGCGCGACTGGCCGCCGGCGCGCCAGGTCGGGCAGCTGCGGCTGCAGCTCGGGATGCTGCACGCCTGGGTGCCGGCGGCGCGCGCCGCGTCCGCACCCGTGCGCAGGAGCCGGCGCGCGGCCGCGGCCCAGGCCTAGGAGAGCACCGTGGACTTCAGCGTCACCGAAGAGCAGCAGCTGATCGTCGACACCACGCGCAAGTTCGTGCGCGAGGAGCTCGTGCCCCACGAGCAGGAGGTCGAGCGCACCGGCGAGGTGCCCGACGCGCTCATGCGCGAGCTGCGGGCGAAGGCGCAGGCCGCCGGCCTGTACGCCGCCAACATGCCGGCCGAGGTCGGCGGCGCGGGGCTCGACGGCGTCAGCTGGGTGCTGTACGAGAAGGAGCTCGGCTACACCAACTACGCGCTGCAGTACGGCTGCGTGGCGCGTCCTTCCAACATCCTGCTCGCCTGCAGCGGCGAGCAGCGCGCGCGCTATCTCCTGCCGGCGGTGCGCGGCGAGCGCACCGAGTGCCTGGCGATGACCGAGCCCGGGGCCGGCTCGGACCTGCGCGGCATGAAGACCAGCGCCGTCGCGCGTGGCGGCGACTTCGTCATCAACGGCACCAAGCACTTCATCAGCCACGCCGACCATTCCGACTTCGTGATCCTGTTCGCCGCCAGCGGCGAGGAGGACGGGCCCCGCGGCCGCAGGAAGCTGATCACCGCCTTCCTGGTCGACATGGGGACGCCGGGCTTCGCGGTGCGGCGCGGCTACCAGAACGTCTCACACCGCGGCTATACCAACAGCATCCTCGAGTTCAGCGATTGCCGCGTGCCGAAGTCGGCGGTGCTCGGCACGGTGCACCAGGGGTTCGAGGTGGCCAACACCTGGCTTGGCGCGACGCGGCTGCAGGTCGCGGCCAATTGCCTCGGGCGCGCCGAACGCGCCCTCACGCTCGCCACGCAGTGGGCGGCCGAGCGGCGCCAGTTCGGCCAGCAGATCGGCAAGTTCCAGGGGGTCGCCTTCAAGCTCGCCGACATGGCGGTCGAGCTGCGCGCCGCGGAGCTCCTGACGCTCGAGGCGGCCTGGAAGCTCGAGCAGAAGACCGCCACCGACATGGACATGGCGATCGCGAAGCTCAAGGCGAGCGAGATGCTGGCGATGGTCGCGGACGAGGCGCTGCAGATTCACGGCGGCATGGGACTCATGAGCGAGCTGCCGCTCGAGCGCATCTGGCGCGACGCGCGTATCGAGCGGATCTGGGATGGCACCAGCGAGGTGCAGCGGCACATCATCTCGCGCGCACTGCTGCGCCCGCTCGGGGGTTAGCGTCCCTTCCAGTTGGGCTTGCGCTTCTCGGCGAAGGCGCGCGTGCCTTCCTTCAGGTCCTCGGAGCGGATCACCTTTTGCACGGCATTGAGCGCGTCGTGCACCTCGAAGGCCTGGTGCTCGGGGACCATCTCGGTATGGCGCAGCAGCTGCTTGATCGCCGGGAACAGCAGCGGCGGCCCCTCGGCGAGCTGCCGGGCGATCTCGCGCGCCCTGGCGGGACCGGCCCCTTTGGGCACCACGTGGTTGGCGAGCCCCCAGTGCTTGGCTTCCGCCGCGTCCATCCAGCGGCCGGTCATGAGGAACTCCACCGCGACGTGGTAGGGGACGCGCCGGCGCAGCTTGATGGTGCCGGCGTCCGCCAGCACCCCCACGTTGATCTCCGGGAGCGCAAACTTCGCGTGCTCCTCCATGACGATGATGTCGGTGCCGAGGACCAGCTCCATGCCGCCCCCGCAGGCGATGCCGTTGACGGCCGCGATGATCGGCTTGTCGAGGTTGCGCGGGTAGTTCAAGCCGCCGAAGCCGGCCGCGCCCCAGTCGGTATCGGACTCCTCGCCCGCGGCGGCGCCCTTGAGATCCCAGCCGGCGCTGAAGAAGCGCTCGCCCGCGCCGGTGAGCATGGCGACCCGCAACGCCGGATCATCGCGGAACTGCTCGAACACCCTGTTGAGGCGCCGGCTGGCCGCGAGGTCGATGGCGTTGGCCTTGGGGCGGTCGAGCGTGATCTCGAGGACCGCGCCGTTGACTTGGGTGTTGATGCCGCCCGTCGAGCTGTTGCTGAGGTCTGACATTTTGCTGTTACTCCGCCAGGCGGATCAGGGCATCCACCGCCACCGCGCCCGAGCCCAGGGGCCGCACGATGACGGGATTGATGTCGAGCTCCGCCAGTATCTCGAGATTGGCCTGCGCGTAGCGCGCGCAGGCGAGCGCGGTCCCTACCAGCGCCGGCACATCGCCGGCCGGCCGGCCGCGGAAGCCGGACAGTAATCTTGCCACGCGCAGCCGCCCGAGCGCCGCCTCGACGGCTGCGGCATCGAAGGGCGGCAGCAGTGTGACCGAGTCGCGCCAGAGCTCGGTGAGCACGCCGCCGGCACCGAGCACCAGCAGTTGCCCGAACTGCGGATCGACCGTGATGCCGATCAGGATCTCGGCGACGCCGTCGGTGATCATCGACTCGACGAGCAGCGTGTCCGAGAGTGTCGCGAGCCGCTGCGCCGCCTGGGCAGCCTCCGCGGCGCTGCGCACGTTGAGCACCACACCGCCGACTTCGGACTTGTGCTCGAGCGAGGCGCCCGCGGCCTTGATCACCACCGGAAAGCCGAGCGCCTCGGCGGCGCCGGCCGCATCAAGCGGCCGCACCACCGCCGCGCGCGGCACCTGCACGCCGCAGGCGGCGAGCGCCGCCTTGGCGTCGTGCTCCGTGAGCGCGCGGGCGTGCTCCTTCAGCTGCGCCGGGCGGCGCAGCGCGAGGCTCGCGGCGCGCCGCCAGCTCTCCCCGACGGCGCCCGCGAGGTCGAGAGCCTCGAGCGCCTCGCGTTGGCCCTGCAGCGGTACGACGCCCGCCGCCAGGCAACGCTCGCGGGTCGGGGCCGGGAGCGATTCCGGGAGCGATGAGATCACCGCGCCGCGGCTGGCCGCGCCCGCGGAGGCGGCGACGAACTCCTCGATGCCGTGAAGGTAGGCGCTGGGGTCGGCCTGACCCTCGGGGGGACAGTCGATCATGAACCCGACGGCGTCGTAGCCGGCGCGCTGCGCCACCGCGAACATCGCACGCATGCGCGGCCGGTCGAACCACACGTAGGTCTGAAAATCGAGCGGGTTGGCGAGGGCTACCCGCCCGGTGAGGATCTCGGTGAGGCTCGCGGCGCTCGCAGCGGGCAGCGGCGGAAATTCGAGCCCGAGCTGGCGCGAATTGTCGGCGGTCATCGCCATGTCGCCGCCCGAGGCGCCCATGACCAGCGCCCGCCGGCCGGCGAGCGGGCCGCCGCAATGAAATACCTTCAGCGTCTCGCACAGCGTGCCGAGCGAGTCGCAGCGCGCGATACCCGCCTGCCGGCAGAAGGCGTCGAAGGCGCCATCCGCCCCGGCGAGCGCGCCGGTGTGCGTGTGGGCGGTGCGGGCGGCCGCCGTGGTGCGTCCGGCCTTGACGAGCGCGATCGGCTTGCCGGCGGTACGCGCGGCCGCGGCGGCGCGCGCGAAGCGGGCGATGTCCTTGACGCCCTCGAGGTACAGGCCAAAGGCGGTGACGCGCTCGTCGGCGGTGAGCAGCTCGATCAGGTCCTCGGCGGCGAGGCGGGTCTGGTTGCCGACGGTGAGGACCAGGCCGATGGGGAGCGAGCGCCCGTTGAAGAGGAGATTGAGCGAGATCGTGCCGCTCTGGCAGATGAGCGCCACGCCGCGCTCGCGGCGCGCGCCCACTACCTGGTCGGGCCAGAGCGCCACGCCGTCGAAGAAGTTGATGAAGCCGTAGCAGTTCGGGCCGAAGAAGGGCAGCTCGCCGGCGCTCGTGAGCAGCTCGTCGGTGAGGCGCTGGCCCTGCGCCGTGCCGGTCTCGGAGAAGCCGGCCGCGAAGCAGACGAAGCCGCCGGCCCCGCGCGCGGCGAGCGCGGCGGCGATCGCAGGCGCTTCGCGGTTCGGCGCGGCGAGGAACGCGGCATCCGGGGCTCCCGGGAGCTCCGCAACCGAGCGGAAGTAATGCTGCGCGGCGCTCGAGGGCCGCGTCGGGTGGACGCGCCAGAGCTCGCCCTGGTAGCCGATCTTGCGGCTCGCGGCGGCCACGGCGTCCGCCCACTCGCCGCCGATCAGCGCGATGCTGCGCGGCGCCAGCAACCGCTCCATGGCGCGCGGATTCATCGGCGCGCGCCGCCCGCGAGGCTCAACGCGCGCGATCCCGGGCCGAAGCCGGCGGCGGGGGCGGCCGCGGCGAGCCCGGCAATCGCGGCAGCCACCTCGGGCGGAAAGGGCTCGACGCCGGGAGCAGCGCCCTGGCGCACGTGCAGCAGCATGAACTCGACGGTCGCCGCCACCGGTCCATCCGGCGCGCGCCGCAGCGTGAAGCCCGCATGCAGGCGCTTGGCATCGCTGCCGAGGACGCTCACGTCGACCACGATGCGGTCGCTCTGTTTCACCTCGTGCAGGTAGTGGACGTGCATCTCGAGCGTATAAAGAGTGCAACGGGTGCGCTCGCGGTAGGCGGCGTCGACACCTAACCGGTCCATGAGCGCGTCGCAGGCGCTGCTGGCGATCAGGCTGTAGTAGGCGTCGCGGACGTGGCCGTTGTAGTCGATCCACTCCGGCAACATCGCCGTCTCGTAGATGGGAACTCCGGCCACGGCGGGATTCGCGCCCGCTCAGTGGATCCCGAGGCGCTCGCGCGCCTCGGCGGCGCTGGCCACGCGTGCGCCCATGGCCTCGATGATGCCGCGCGCCTTCTCGACCAGCTGCGCGTTGCTCGCATAGACGCCGCGGCTCAGGTACAGATTGTCCTCGAGGCCGACGCGCACGTTGCCGCCGAGCAGCACCGACTGCGCCGCCCAGGGCATCTGCATGCGGCTCACCGCGAACGAGGTCCACACGCACCCGGGCGGCAGGTAGTTGACCATCGCCAGCAGGTGCCCGGTGTCGGCCGGCACGCCATAGGGGATGCCAGTGCACAGCTGGATGAGCGCCGGCGCGCCGATCAGCTCCTCCTTGATCAGCTGCTTCACGAACCAGAGGTTGCCGGTGTCGAACACCTCGAGCTCGGGCTTCACGCGCAGGTCGCGCAGGATGGCCGCGCCCTTGCGCAGGTAGTTGGGCGTCGAGACGTAGGCGCGATTGCCGTCGCCGAAGTTGAGCGAGCCGCAGTCGAGAGTGGCGATGTCCGGGCGGTACAGGCCCTCCTGGCACAGGTCGATCACGTGCCGCATGCGGTCTTCCTGGCTGACGAAGTCGCTCCCCTCGGCGGGCGTGTCGGCGAGGCCCTGGTCGCCGACGCAGATGTAGCCGCCCATGCCGCAAGTGAGATTCACCAGAACGTCCACCTGGCTGTCGCGTATGCGCTTGACCACCTCGCGATAGTGGCGGGTCGCCATGCTGAAGGCGCCGGTTTCGGGGTCGCGCACGTGAATGTGTACGATGGCGGCGCCGGCGCGCGCCGCCTCGACCGCGGCGGCGGCGATCTGCTCGGGGGTGATCGG
>DATMRG010000157.1:0-8158 GCA_035566495.1 Steroidobacteraceae bacterium
GCGCTACCGCTTCGGTCCGACCAGCATCACCCAGGAGGTAGTCAAGGAGAGCCTGGTACGGCGCTACCTGCGCTATCACGAGGGCGATTTCTTCGACCTGACACAGGTGCTGCGCACCCAGTTCGCGCTCGATGACGCGCAGTACTTCGCCAACCTCGAGGTGCGGCCGGGCACGCCCGACCCCGACACGCACCGCGTCGCGGTCGACATCCATGCCGATCCCAACCGCCGCCACCGCTACTCCTTCGGCGCCGGCTACGCCACCGACACCGGCGCGCGCGCCACGCTCGGCTTCGAGGATCACCGCATCAACTCGAGCGGCCAGAGCTTCAACGCCACCGTGCAGTTCGCGCAGATCACACGCTACAAGGTGGTGACGAGCTACATCTTCCCGGGCCACGATCCGGCGCTCGAGCATCTCGCGCTCAACGGCAGCGTCGACGAGCAGACGCTGGCGGATGTCACCGCCTACACCCAGTCGGTGGGACCGAGCTTCACCTGGGTGCACGGCGGCTGGCAGACGGTGTGGAAGGCGAACGTGGTCCGTACCAGGAGCGAGGATCTGAACGGCACCGCCACCGATCGCCTGTTGGTGCCGGAGCTCGATCTCGCTTCGGTCCCCGAGGACTATCTCGGCGAGCCGCTGTTCGAGTACCCGTTCCTCGCGCAGATCCGCGGTTCGCACTCGGCGCTCGGCTCGGACTCGAACTTCATCCAGGCGCACGCCCAGCTCGAGAACACCTTCCGCCTCGGCGGCCCGTGGCACCTGCTGCTGCGCGAGGAGGTCGGGGCGAGTCTGGTGTCGCGCTTCTCGAGCCTGCCGACGATCTACCGCTTCTTCGCCGGCGGCGACAACAGCGTGCGCGGCTTCTACTACAACGAGCTCTCGCCGGTCGACCCGGTGTGCACCACCGGCACCAACGGCCAGTTCCTGCGCAACGCCGACGGCAGCTGCCAGAGCGTCGCGGGCTACATCAAGGTCGGCGGCAAGGACCTGATCACCGGAACCGTCGAGGTGGTGCGCGAGCTGCCGCGCAACCTGGGAATAGCGACCTTCGTCGACTACGGCAACGCCTTCGATCATTTCGGCAACAAGCTGTTCTATTCCGCCGGTGTCGGCGTCCGCTTCCGCACGCCGGTGCTGACCCTCGGCGTGGACGTGGCGCAGCCGCTCAACTCGCCGGGCTCGGGTCCCCGCCTGCACATCAACTTCTCGCCGAAGCTGTAAGGTACGGTGCATCGTGCGGCGCCTGCTCATCCTCATCACCGCCTGCCTGCTGATACTGCTGATCGTGGTGGTGCCGGCCGCGATCATCGGCGCCGCGGCCTTCACCGAGTCGGGGCTGCAGTTCCTGGTGCGGCACATTCCCGAGCGCTTCGGCTCGGGGCCGGGCGCGGTCCACCTCAAGATCACCGGCGTCTCGGGCACGCTCGCGCGCGGCCTGCACGCCGACCGGGTCGAGATCGACCACGAGCTGGTGCATCTCACCTTCGAAGGCATCGACGGCCGGGTGGCGCTGGCGCCGCTCCTGCTGCAGACGATCCGCTCCCCGGATGCCACCGTGCAGCACGCGCTCATCGAGGTGAAGCGGCGCACGCGCCAGGTGCCGCCCTCGCCGCCGGTGTTCCTGCCGCGCTGGCTCCTGATCAGCGCCGAGCACACCACCGTCGACGATGCGGTGCTGACGGTCTACAACGGCGTGCGGCTCGAAGCCACGCACCTCACCGGTGCCGCGGTGCTGCGGCACCGCTCGATGCGCTTCTTCCAGGCGCAGGGCAACCTCGGCGACGCGCGCGTCGATGCGATCGGCGAGCTGCACGCGCGCGACCCGCTCGGCATCGAGGGCCAGGGGCACATCGAGTGGACGCCCGCCGGGCAGCCGGGCTGGCGCGTCGACGGCTCGGCCCACGGCGACCTGAACGCGCTCGAGCTCAGCGGGCACTTCCTCAGCCCGTTCCGCGCCGACGTCACCGGCCGGGCGCTCGACCTCACTCACCAGTGGCACATGATGGGCGATGCCAACGTCGAGAACTTCGACCTGCGCGCCTGGGGAATATCGGGCCCGCTCGGCGTCATTAAGGCCCATCTGGCGCTCGCCTGGAACGGCGACGGCTTCAGCGGCCGCGGCAAGGTCGAGCCGACCGGGCTCCATGCCGGGGTGTTCGACGCCGAGTTCGACGGCGCGTTTGCCAAGGGCGTGCTCACGGCGAAGCACATGGAGGCACGCCACCCCTCGGGCGCCCACGCGGTGGGCTCGGGAACCTTCGCTATCGTCCCGAACGGCCCGCGCCTGAGTCTCAGCGGCAGCTGGGAGAACTTCCGCTGGCCGCTCGTCGGGCCCGAGCCCGCGGTGCAGAGCGCCGCGGGCACATTCACGCTCGAGGGAATCCTGCCCTACAAGGTGCACGCCCAGGGCGCGGCCAGCGCGGCCGGCGTCACCGCCAGCTCCTTCGACGTGACCGGCACGCTCGGCAAGGACAGTTTCGCCTTCGGGCCCGCCGAGCTCGACGTCCTGAGCGGACATGCCAGCCTGAGTGGCGCCGTCGCCTGGGCGCCGCGCCCGAGCTGGTCGGTGGCGGGCCAGCTCACCGGCATCAATCCCGCGCCGTTGCGCGCCGACCTTCCGGGCAGTGTCGGCGGCTCGCTCGCGGTCTCCGGGCGCGGCTTCGATCCGCGCGGCGACCTCACGGTCACCGTCGCAAACTTGAGCGGCAAGCTGCGCGGCGCACGCGTGAGCGGCGGCGGCTCGCTCGCCCGCACCGGCGGCGAGCTGCACTTCGATCGGGTGCGCGTGGCGCTCGGCGGCACGAGTCTCGCGCTCGATGGCCGCGCCGGCGAGCAACTCGACCTGCGCTTCACGCTCGCGAGCTCCGACCTGAGCCTGTTCGCCACCGATGCCCACGGGCAGTTGAACGCCAGCGGCACACTGCGCGGCACGACCGCGGACCCGGCGGTGGTGGCGAGCGCGCACGGCAGCGCGCTCGGCTACGACGGCCTCGGGATCGCGAAGCTCGACGCCGACATCGACTTCAACCCGGCCGACCGGGAGCGCCCGACCCGGATCGAGGCGCGCCTCACGAGTCTCGCCTATTCGCGCCACGTCATCGACAGCGCCGTCCTCACGGTGTCGGGGCCGCCTGCGGACTACCACGTGCACCTCGATGCGCACGCGACCGGACTCGGGCTCAGCGCGGACGCCGGCGGCGCCTATGCCCGCGGCATCTTCCAGGGCGAGCTCAAGGCGCTCGCGCTCAAGGGCAAGGACGCGCTCGATCTGTCGCTCGAGCACCCCGTCGGCCTGACCGCCTCCGCCGGGCACGTGCGCGTCGAATGGCTGTGCCTCGCCGGCACGCCCGGCGCCATGTGCGCCGATGCCGACTGGAGCCCGCAGCACTGGTCGGCGACGCTCATGAGCAACCAGCTGCCACTCAGCGCACTCACGGCCGGCATGACGCCCAAGGTGCAGTACCAGGGCACGGTCGACCTCCTGCTGCGCGCGACCGGCGGCGCGCAGCTGCCCGCCACCGGCACGCTGCGCGCGCAGTTGAGCGATGCGGTGTTGTCGCACCAGCTGGTCAGCAAGAAGATCGAGCACACGCGCATCGGCTCGGGCACCATCACCGCGAGCGCGACGCCGGCTAACGTTACGGTCGCGGCCGTGCTCGAGGACGGCGAGGTCGGTACCATCCGGGCGCGCGTCGACGCGCAGCGCGGCAGCGCGCAGTGGCAGGACATGCCGCTCGCGGGGGCGCTGCACGCCGAGACCTCGGAGCTCGGCCTCGTGTCGCTGTACTTCCCCGACATCGATCGCGCCGCCGGCGATCTGCACGCCGACGTGAACGTGGCGGGCACGCTCGGGGCGCCGCAGCTCAGCGGGGTGATGAAGCTCACGGGCGGGGAGCTCGATCTCTATCAGGTGAATCTCGGGCTGCGCCAGGTGACGCTCGAGGCGCACCTGTCGGACGGGGGACTCGACTTCAGCGGCAACGCTCGCGCCGGCAACGGCACGGCCGCCGCGAACGGCCATCTCGAGTGGCACAACCTCCTGCCCTACGGCAAGTTCCATCTCGAAGGCACGAACCTGCGCGTGGCGGCCACGCCCGAGGCGCAGATCGACGCTTCGCCGGATCTCGCCTTCGCCATCGACGGGCGGCGCATCGAGGTCACCGGCACGGTCGCCGTGCCGTACGCGAAGATCCAGCCGAAGGACATCACCAACGCCGTGCGCACCTCGCCCGACGAGGTGATCGTCGGCAGCGAGGCGCCGAGTCCCGCCGAGCGCTTCGAGGTGCGCAGCACCATCACGCTCACCCTCGGCGACAAGGTCTCGGTCGATGCCTCGGGGCTCACCGGCCGCCTCACCGGCAGCGTCACCATCAGGAGCGGCTACGACGCCATCACGCGCGCCACCGGCGAGCTGTCGGTGGCCGACGGCAAGTACCTCGCCTATGCGCGCAAGCTCGACATCCAGCGCGGCCGGCTCATCTTCACCGGCGGCGCGGTCGACGATCCGGGCGTCGACCTGCGCGCGCAGAAGGAATTCCCCGACGTGACCGCCGGGGTCAACGTGCGCGGCACGCTGCTCGCGCCGCGCATGTCGTTCTTCTCCGACCCGCCGCTGCCGCAGTCGCAGATCGTCTCGCTCATCCTCTCGGGCGGCTCGAGCCAGGCGACGCAGACCGGGGCCAACGCGGCTCTCGGCCAGGGCGCGGCGCTGCTCGCCGCGCAGGTCGGCTCGCGCGTCGGCCTGCCGGACGTGAGCCTCGAGACCGATCCGATCGCCAACGAGACCTCGCTGGTCCTCGGCCGCTATCTCACGCCGCGCCTGTACGTGAGTTACGGCGTGAGCCTCACCGAGACCTTGAACACGCTCAAGCTCCGCTACACGCTCGGCGACCATTGGGTGGTGCGCACCGAGCTCGGCACCGCGCGCGGCGCCGACCTGATCTACAGCATCACCAAGTAGTGCCGCCGCCCGGCGCTACTTGCTGCAGTCGCCGATGCGGTGCGCCGCGATCTTGACGGTGACGCTGCGCCCCTGCTCGGTGTTCGAGACCATCGTGCCCTGGAAGGACTCGCTCGCGAAGCTGCCCTCGAAGCGCGCGGTGCCGTGCTCGCACTGCGTGGTGAACTTCACCGTGCTGCCGGAGATCGAGTGCTCGGTGACCCTGCAGCTCTCGCGGTTGGGCTGGCCCGAGGAGATCTGCTGGCTGACGTGGTCGAGATCCGACTGGGTGATGCAGTGCTGCGTGACGTGCGGCTTCTGGATCATCGCCAGCGCCTGGGGCGGCATCTTCGCCGCCACGTCCGGCGGCAGCTGCACGTCCGCCGTGCTGGTGAACTCGTACAGGCCGGGCCTCAAGCCCAGCGTCTGCGCATGGAGCGCGAACGAGAGGCCCGCGGCGGCGGCGAGCAGCGCGGCGCGGCCGGCGCGTGACGATCGCAATGACGGCATGGACCCCCCTGGACCCTGGCGTGCCGCGGCATTCTAGCGGTGGCCGCGGCCGCTTGACGCACGTGCATTAATATGCACAATACGCGCATCTTTATGCAGTGACGCGATCCCGGATGCTGAACGACACCGAGCAACTCGAGCGCCGCGGCGCCATCATGCGCATCCTGCGCGCGGGGCTGGTGCGCAAGCAGCAGGACCTGGTGCGCCTCCTCAAGAAGGAGGGGCACGACGCCACCCAGTCCTCGATCAGCCGCGACCTGCGCAACTTAGGCGTGCTCAAGGCGAGTGGCCGCTACGTGCTGCCGCCGGACGAGCTGCAGCGGGCCAACGGTGACTTCGCCACGCTGGCGCAGTTCGTGCGCGAGCTGCGCCGCGCCGGCGCCTCGCTCACGGTGCTGCGCACCACCATCGGCGCCGCGCAGTCGGTCGCCGTCGCGATCGACAAGGCCGAGTGGCCCGAGGTCGCCGGCACGATCTCGGGCGACGACACCATATTCATTGCTACCGCCAACTCCCGCGCGCAGGATGAGCTCGTCACCCGCCTGCACGTCCTCTTCAGGATCTGAGCCATGCCCGCAAGCCCGAGCGGCGCCGCAGCAGCCGCCACCAGTCCCATCGTCCTCGCCTACTCCGGCGGCCTCGACACCTCGTTCCTCGTGCCCTGGATCGCGGAGACCGAGCGGCGCCCGGTGATCACGGTGACGGTCGACACCGGCGGCATCGACGCCGCCGCCGCGCGCGCGCTCGGCGAGCGCGCCCGGGCGCTCGGCGCCGTGGCGCATCACCAGATCGACGCGCGCGCCGGCTACTTCGAGCAGGTGCTGCGCTTCCTCATCATGGGCAACGTGCGGCGCGGGCAGCTCTATCCGCTGTGCGTCGGCGCCGAGCGCGTCATGCAGGCCCAGACCATCGCCCGCATGGCGCGCGAGCTCGGCTCGGACACCGTGGCGCACGGCTGCACCGCGGCCGGCAACGACCAGGTGCGCTTCGAGGTGGCGCTGCGCACGCTGGCGCCCGACCTCACGGTGCTCGCGCCGGTGCGCGACCGCGCCTTCAAGCGCCAGGAGGAGCTCGAGTACCTCACGGCACGCCGCCTGCCAGTGCCTCCGAGCGGCGCCGCCTACTCGGTGAACCGCGGGCTCTGGGGCGTGACCATTGGCGGCAAGGAGACGCTGACTTCAGCCGGCAGCATTCCGGATGACGCCTGGCTCCTGACGCGCGATGCGTTCACGCGCCCGCGCGCGCCTGCGCGCCACGTGCTCGGCTTCGCGCAGGGACGGCCGGTGGCGCTCGACGGACGCAGCGCTGCGCCGGTCGAGATCATCGAGCAGCTCGAGGCGCTGGCCGCGCCCTACGGCATCGGCCGCGGCATCCATCTCGGCGACACCATCATCGGCACCAAGGGGCGCGTGGCGTTCGAGGCGCCGGCGGCCGAGGTGCTGCTCACCGCGCACCGCGAGCTCGAAAAACTGACGCTCACCGGGCGGCAACAGCGCATCAAGGAGCTCGTCGGCGCACCCTATGGCGACCTGGTGCACGAAGGCCAGCTGCTCGATCCCGTGTGCCGCGACATCGAGGCACTGCTCATCTCCTCGCAGCAACGCGTCACGGGCGAGGTGCATTTCAGGCTCCAGCCCGGGAATCTCTTCATCGAGGGAGTCGAGTCGCAATACTCGCTGATGGCCGCCTCGCGCGGCGTGTACGGCGAGGCGGCCGGCGAATGGTCGGCGGTGGATGCGCTCGGCTTCTCGCGCATCGTCGCGCTCCCGGGCGTGTTCTACAGGCGCGCCGGAGAGCAGGCGGCGGCGGGGGAGCACTGAGATGGTCAGCATGCGCTCGGTGATCGTCGACAAGCTCGCCTCCGTCACCCAGGCCTGCGGCCTGTCGCACGAGGTGCGCATCTCCGCCGACATTCCCGCGGAGGAAGGCGTCGTGGTGGTGGTCGAGGTGCTCAACAACAAATCGACCTACAACACGCTCGAGCTCGTGAGCGGCCGCATGGCCAAGGTCGGCAAGGGCGACATCGTGGCCGGAGCGCTCGGCCACCGCCAGGCGCTGTTCGGCTACTCCGGGCACGTGCCCGAGTCGCTCCGGCCGGGCGACATCATCCAGATGCTCAACATCGGCGGGGTGCTCGGCATCTGCGACTCGATCAACCCCGAGAAGGGCAAGCCGTTCGACTGCCGCGTGCTCGGCGTCGCCCTGACCTTCCCTTACCTCGGCGAGCGCATCGGCGTGCCGGCGCGCGCCGGCTATAAGCGCCTCGATCCCGCCGCTGCGCTCGAGCCGCGCGGGATCCCCGTGGTGGCGCTCGCCGGCAGCTGCATGGAGGCCGGCAAGACCGCGGCCGCCTGCGCCGTGATCTCGCGCATGCGTCACCGCGGCCTCACGGTCGATGCCTTCAAGGCGACCGGCGTGTCGCTGCGGCGCGATATTCTCGCCATGGAGGACGCGGGCGCGCGGCGCTGCGCCATCTTCACCGACCTCGGGGTCGTCACGACCACGCGCGCCAACGGCCCGGCGCTCACCCGCACCATGCTCAGCGAGCTCGCCGCCGGTAAGCCCGACGTGCTGGTGTTCGAGCTCGGTGATGGGATCCTCGGCACCTACGGAGTGGATGCGATCCTCGAGTGCCCGGACATCCGCACAGCGCTCAGCGGGGTCATCCTCTCGGCGAACGATCCGGTCGCCGCCTGGGGCGG
>DATMRG010000158.1:0-3894 GCA_035566495.1 Steroidobacteraceae bacterium
AGATCTGGCACGCGCCCTGCTTTGAGCCGTCGCCCCCCTGATAGAGCGCGCAGCTGGCGCAGCTGCTGCCGGCCGCGGCGCCGCTCGCCTTGCTGGCATCCTCGACGTACTTGACCGCCTTCGCTTCGGGCGAGGCGGCATCGAGCAGCGGCGCGGCAGCGGAGGCGCCACGCGGGCGCGGCGTGAACACGAGAGCGACGGGTATGGCGAGCGCGAGCCTTTGCAGCAGGCGCCGGCGGTCGAGGGATGTCATGACCCGAGAGCCTACCACTGCCGTGCGGCAGCGATCTGTCAGCGCGAAACGAAACGCCTCAGCCCGAGGAGGCTTGCGCGTAGGTCTCCATCATGAGGCCGGTGCCGCCGCGCGAGACGTGCGCGACCACGGCCGTGCGCCGATGGAGTTTGATGATGGTGCCGAGGTTGATCGCGAAGGAGAGCACGACCTGCTGTCCCTTGCGCAGTCCGAGATTCGTGGTCTCGATGAACACACCGGTGGCGCTCAGGTTCACCGCCTTGCAGAGTTTGCGGCGGCCACCGGGCACGGTGATATAGACGATCGTCCGGGCGCGATGTCGTGTGTGCAAGCGACGTTCCACAGAATCCTTCATCGATTCGTTCTTCTCTGCGACCGGCCCATCAACTCCATCTGCAGGCCTCGCAATTATTATGCCCCGCGACGCATACCTCACTGCGGGCAAGTAAACTTAATTTTGCCACGCCGTTGCAAGCCCGGTGGCCGACGAAACTCAGTCGCCGTGTCGGAAATCTGCAAGAACCAAGCCTGAAGCGCCACGCCCGCCTAGCCGGCGCGCAAAAAACCGCCGATTTCCGCGCCGAAGGTTGTGAGGTCGACCAGGAACGCATCGTGCCCCTCGACGCAGGGCAGCGGCGAGAAGCGGGTGGCGACGCCGGCTGCCTCGAGCGCCTGGGCCAGCGCCCGCTGCTCGCTGACCGAGAAAAGGAGATCGGTCTGCACCCCGATCACGAGAGCCGAGTCGAGGCCGGCGCCGCGGAACAGCGCCACCGGCTCCCCATGGGCGGCGAGGTCGAAACGGTCCATGGAGCGGGAGATATAGAGGTAGCAGTTCGCGTCGAAGAGGTTCACCCAGCGCTGCGCCAGAGACTCGAGATAGCCCTGGACCGCGAACTCGTTGGCGAAGGGGTCTTTCGAGGCCATGTCCGCCCGGATGGGCGAGCGGCCGAAGCGCTGCTGCCATTCGGCCGCCGAGCGGTAAGTGACGGTGCCGAGCTTGCGCGCGATGCGCTGGCCGGTGATCGGCGGGCGCTCCGCCGGATAATCGCCACCCTTCCAGTCGGGGTCCTTGGTGATGATCTCGCGCTGGATCGAGCGCAGCGCGATGGCGAAGGGCGCGGCGGCCATGGTTCCCGAGATGCACACCAGGCGCCGCGCGGCCCTCGGGAACATGGCCGCATACGCGAGCACCACCATGCCCCCGAGCGATGGGCCCATGACGGTGTCGAGCCGCTCGATGCCGAGGCTCCGCACGGTCTCATAACCGCCCCGCGCGATGTCCTCCACCGAGAGATCCGGGAAGGTGAGGCGGTAGGGCTTGCGCGTGGCCGGGTCAGGCGAGGCCGGCCCCGAGGAGCCGAAGCAGCTGCCGAGCGAGTTGACGCAGATGACGAAGTAGCGGGCGCTGTCGATCGCGAGGCCCGGTCCCACCATACCCTGCCACCAGCCATCGGATGAGTCCCGCTCGGAGGCGGCCGCATGGGCGGGGGGCGAGAGTCCTGTGAAGAGGAGCAGCGCGTTGTCGCGCGCGGCGTTCAGCTTTCCCCAGGTCTCATAGGCGATGCGGCCGCCGTGCAGCACACCGCCGCGCCACATCGGGAAGGGATCCGAGAGTGTTGCGTACTGGCGCGCGTCCATGGGGCTCAAGGATAGAGCACCCGTGTCCGCCTCAGGGCTCGGGGTCGCTGCCTTCGGGGATGCCCTCGAAGAGGATCGTCGAGAGATAGCGCTCGCCGGTGTCGGGGAGCATGGCGAGGAGCACCGCGCCCTGCGGGGCCTCGGCGGCCACCTTGAGCGCCGCCGCGAACGTCGCGCCCGAAGAGATCCCGCAGAGGATGCCCTCGCTCCGCGCCAGCGCGCGGGCGTTCTCGACCGCCTCGGCGTCCGTGACCGTCACGATGCGATGGGCCACGGCGCGGTCCAACACCTCCGGGACGAAATCCGGAGTCCAACCCTGGATCTTGTGCGGTGCCCAGGGCTTGCCGGAGAGCAGCGCCGCGCCCTGGGGCTCGCAGGCAACGATCTCCACGTCCGGGCGGGCGAGGCGGATCATCTGTCCGGCGCCCGTGAGCGTGCCGCCCGTACCCCAGCCGGTGACGAAGTAGTCGAGCCGTTTGCCGGCGAAATCCTGCAGGATCTCGGGGCCGGTCGTGTTGCGGTGGTAGGCCGGGTTGGCCTCGTTCTCGAACTGCCGCGCGAGGAACCAGCCGTGCTTCTTCGCCAGCTCCTCGGCCTTGCGCACCATGCCCGAGCCGCGCTCCGCGGCCGGCGTGAGGATGACGCTGGCGCCGAGAAATCTCATCAGGCGCCGGCGCTCGACCGAGAACGTCTCGCTCATGACGGCGACGAAGGGATAGCCCTTGGCGGCGCAGACCATGGCGAGGGCGATGCCGGTGTTGCCGGAGGTGGCCTCCACCACCGTCTGTCCGGGCTTGATCGTGCCGCGACGCTCGGCATCCTCGATGATGGCGATCGCGAGACGGTCCTTGACCGAGGCGAGGGGGTTGAAGAACTCGCACTTCACGTAGAGGGTGACGTGCCTGGGCCCGAGGCGCTGGATGCGGACGATGGGCGTCTTGCCGATCGTGCCGAGGATGTTTTCGTGGATCATGGCTTCCTTGTACTCGGAGGCCGTTGGGCCGACAAGAAGACCGGGGCATCTCTTCAGGACACTGTGTTATGAGGCGCGTACATAGTCCCGCGGGGGCCACAGGGAACGCCGGGCCCGTCCGGCTCCAGAAGCTCCTCGCCGAAGCGGGTCTTGGCTCCCGGCGCACCATCGAGGATTGGATCCGCGCCGGCCGGCTGACGGTCGGCGGACGGAAGGCGCAGCTCGGCGACCGTGCGGGCCCGGGCGACGACGTGCGCCTCGACGGTAAGCGCCTCAAGCTCAAGGCCGCGGAATCGGCCCCTCACGAGCTACTCCTTTATTACAAGCCCACGGGCGAGGTCACCAGCCGCAGCGACCCGGAGGGCCGACCCACGGTATTTGAAAGGCTTCCTCCCCCGGGTCGAGGCCGCTGGATCAACGTCGGCCGGCTGGACGTCAACACAACCGGGCTCCTGCTCCTCACCACCGACGGCAAGCTCGCCCACCGCCTGATGCACCCCTCCAGCGAAGTCGAGCGCGAATACCTGGTTCAGGTCCGCGGACGGCCGTCCCAGGAGGTGCTGGCGCAGCTGCTTTTAGGCGTAAAACTAGAGGACGGCGCGGCTGCCTTCGCCCGTATCACCGCCGATGGCGACAGCACCTTCCGCGTGGTGCTCACCGAGGGCCGCAACCGCGAGGTGCGGCGGCTCTGGCAGGCGGTCGGGCACGAGGTCAGCCGGTTGAAGCGCATCCGCTACGGCCCGATCGAGCTGCCGAGGGACCTCAAGCCCGGCGGAACCCGAAAGGCGGGGTCGGCTCTGATGCAGAAGCTGGCGGCGGCCGTCGCCCGGCCGGACGGGCCAACACCCAAACCTTGGGCTTAGCCATTAGGGGCATCCAGGACCCGCCCAGGACAAGCAAATCCCGGGCCAGGACGCATTGACACCCCGACCCTCCGAAATCACAATACGCGGCTCGTTTTGCGGAGGGGTACCCAAGCGGCCAACGGGAGCAGACTGTAAATCTGCCGGCTTACGCCTTCGAAGGTTCG
>DATMRG010000159.1:0-5465 GCA_035566495.1 Steroidobacteraceae bacterium
TCCCCGCTCCGTCCGTGGTTCACGATCGCGGAGCGCAAGAGCCGCGAGGCGCGCGTCGTCTTCGGCCATTGGTCGGCGCTCGGTCTGGTGCAGAGCCACGGCGTGCTCGGGCTCGACAGCGGCTGCGTGTGGGGCGGAGCGCTGACCGCCTTCGATCTCGACGCCGGAAGCGCGCCGATCAGCGTGCCGTGCGCGGGCTATCAGCGGCCGGACGACTGAGCCGCCGTCTCAGGGTGCCGCCGACACCGCCGGACCCCACGATACCGTGAGCTCCGTGGTGCGCGCCGTGTAGATCCCGGGCGGGAGCTCGAGGTCCACCGGACCCGTCCCCGCTGAGTTGATCGGCAGCACTTCGCGCGCCGCGCCGCGCACCTCGAGCGCGCCGAAGGCGCCCGGGCGCACCCGGAAAGCGAGCCGCACCGGCCAGGGGTTGCCCGCGGTGGGCTTGAGCACGACGTGACCTTCGCCGCTCGCGCCGCTCAGGTCGACCAGCAGCGTGTTGCGCTTCCAGTATTGCGCCGGCGCCGCGGCGCCCTCGATGTCGAGCTCGTGCACGGGCGACGGCGGTGGCGGCGGCGTGCGGTGCCACGGCCAGTGCAGATGGCTGCAGGCGCCGAGCGCGAGCAGCGCAGCCAGTGCCGCGGCGCGCGCCATGGTGCCGGTAGCCGGTCTCTCCCGCATGGGACTCTCCTCGCTCTGCCGCTGCGCGTACCATACGCGAAAGACGCGGAGGACACATGCAAACCCTGGCTGCATTCAACTTCCGGCAGTGGATCGACGCCAACCGGACCGCACTCAAACCGCCGGTGGGCAACAAGCGCGTATTTCGCGACGGCGACTTCATCATCATGGTGGTGGGCGGGCCGAATGCACGCAAGGACTATCACGTCGACCCGGGCCAGGAGTTCTTCTATCAACTCGAGGGCGACATGGTGCTGAAGACGATCCAGGACGGACGCGCGGTGGATGTGCCGATCCGCGCCGGTGAAGTGCTGCTGATCCCACCCAACATGCCGCATTCACCGCAGCGCCCGGCCAACACCGTGGGGCTCGTGGTCGAGCGCGCGCGCCGGCCGGGCGAGCTCGACGGCTTCCAGTGGTACTGCGAGCGTTGCGGCAACCGCCTGTACGAGGAATTCTTCGAGCTCACCGACATCGAGAAGCAGTTCCCGCCGGTGTTCGAGCGCTTCTACTCGAGCCTCGAGCGGCGCACCTGTGCGCGCTGCGGCGCGGTGCTGGAGCGCGCTTAGGTGTTGGCGCGCATCGCGCTCGGCGACGCCGAGGTCGGCGTCGATATGTCCCGCCCGGTGAGCCTCGCCGTCGAGCTCGACTTCGCCGGCCCGCAGCCGCGGCACTTCGGCGCGCCGCCGGCCAGCGCCCACCCCTTCGCGGCGCCGGGCTTTCCCGGCGCGGTGGCGCTCGGTGCGAGCTGCAACTGCGACGTCATCTCGCTGGTCCCGCATTGCAACGGTACCCACACCGAGTGTGTCGGACACCTGACGCGCGAGCGGCTCGACGCGAGCCGCGTCGCACCCCTTGGCCTCCTGCCGGCGCTGCTGGTCAGCGTCGACCCCGAACCGCCCGGCGCCGGCGCCGAGGGCAGCGATCCCGCTCCGCGTGCGGGCGACCTCCTGGTCACGCGCCGATCGCTCGAGCACGCCTGGCCCGCGCAGCCGCCGTTCGCGCCGCGTGCGCTCATCGTACGCACGCGTCCCAACGACGCCGGCAAGCGCGTGCATGACTACTCGGGGGAAACGCCGCCCTATCTGACGCGCGAGGCCGCAAGTCTCCTGGTCGAGCGCGGCATCGAGCATCTGATCGTCGACCTGCCCTCGGTCGACCGCGCGCGCGACGAAGGGCGGCTGAGCGCGCACCGGATCTTCTTCGGGCTCCCGCCCGGCGCGAGCACGCTGGCGCAGGCACGCCGGCCCCAGGCCACCATCACCGAGCTCGCCTTCGTCCCCGACGAGGTTCGCGACGGCGCCTATCTGCTCGAGCTGCAGGTGCCGGCGCTGGCCGGGGACGCGGTGCCGAGCCGGCCGCTCCTGTACTCGCTGAGCTCATGAGCACGGCCGCAAACCCTGACAGCCTCGCGCAGGCGCGCGCCCGCGACGCCGCCGATCCGCTGCGCGGCTTCCGCGAGCGCTTCGCCCTGCCCCTCGATGAGCGCGGCGCGCCGCTCGTGTATCTCTGCGGCCACTCGCTCGGGCTGCAGCCGCTCGCGGCGCGGGCGCTGGTGACCGAGGAGCTGGACGCCTGGGCACAGCGGGCGGTCGAGGGACACGAGCACGGCGGACGGCCGTGGGTGCCGTATCACCAGAACCTGGCGGCGGGGCTCGCGGAGCTCGCCGGCGCCGACCCGAGCGAAGTGGTGGCGATGAATTCGCTCACGGTAAACCTGCACCTGATGCTGGCGAGCTTCTACCGCCCGCGCGGCAAACGCACGCGCATCCTCATCGAGGCCGGCGCCTTCTCCTCCGACCGCCACGCGGTGGCATCGCAGATCGCCTGGCACGGGCTCGATCCCGAGAAGACGCTGATCGAGCTCGCGCCCGCCGCGGGCTCGGATCTGATCGAGCCCGCAGCCCTCGAGGCCTCGATTGCGCGGCATGCGTCCGAGATCGCGCTGGTCCTCTGGCCCGGGGTGCAGTTCCGCACCGGCCAGTCCTTCGAGCTGGCGCGGATCGCGCGCGCCGCGCACGCCGCGGGCGCGATCGCCGGCTTCGATCTGGCGCACTCGATGGGCAACACCCCGCTCGCCTTGCACGAGGACGGGGCGGACTTTGCCGTGTGGTGCAGCTACAAGTATCTGAACGGCGGCCCCGGCGCCATCGGCGGCTGCTTCGTGCACGAGCGGCATTCGCGTGCCCAGCCGCGCAGCAGCCACGGCGGCGGCCTGCCGGGCGCACGCCTCGCCGGCTGGTGGGGACACGAGGAAGACACGCGCTTCCGCATGGAGCCCGAGTTTCGCGCCGCCCAGGGCGCCGATGCCTGGCAGGTCAGCAACCCGCCGATCCTCGCGGCCGCGCCGCTGGTCGCCTCGCTCATGGTGTTCACGGCCGCCGGCATGGAGCGCCTGCGGGAGAAGTCGGTGGCGCTCACCGGCTTCATGGACGAGCTGCTGCGGCCGCTCGCGTCGCGGCTCACCATCATCACGCCGCGCGACAGCGCCGCACGCGGCTGCCAGCTCTCGATCCGTATCGCCGGGGGCGCCGGCCCCGGGCGGCGCGTGTTCGAGGGGTTGCGCGCGAGCGGGGTGGTGTGCGACTGGCGCTCGCCGGACGTCATCCGAGTCGCGCCGGTGCCGCTCTACAACCGCTTCGAGGACGTGCAGCGCTTCGCCGCGCGGCTCGCCGAGGTGCTGCCGGAGCACGCGTGAAGACGGACGGTACCACCGTCAACATCATCGGCGCGGGACTCGCGGGCGCACTGCTCGCGGTGCTGCTCGCCCGCCGCGGCTTTGCGGTGGCGCTCTACGAGCGCCGGCCCGATCCGCGCCAGGCCCAGCCCGAGCGCGGCCGCTCGATCAATCTGGCGCTCGCCGCCCGCGGCATCCGCGCACTCGAGCGCGCCGGGGTCATGGAGCGCGTGCAGCCGCTGACGATCGCGATGCGCGGCCGGATGGTGCACGAGCGCTCGGGGGCGAGTGCGCTGCAGCCCTACGGCCAGCGCGAGCACGAGGTCATCTACTCGGTGGGCCGCGCCGACCTGAACCGCCTCCTGATCGAGGAGGCACTGCGTCATCCGAACGTGACGGCGCGCTTCAACCAGCAGTGCACCGGAGTCGATCCCGGCAACAACCGGCTGCGCCTGCGTGATACCACGAGCGGCAGCGAGCGCGAGCTCGACCTCGCTCCCGCGATCGCCACCGACGGGGCCGGCTCCGCGGTACGCGCGAGCCTCGCCGCCGCGGGCCTCGCCACGGTGCGCGAGCACTGGCTCGACCACGATTACAAGGAGCTGACCGTGGCGCCGGTTGCCGGCGCGCCGGCGCTGGCGCGGCACGCGCTCCACATCTGGCCGCGCGGCGGCTTCATGCTGATCGCGCTCCCCAACACCGACGCGAGCTTCACCGCGACCCTGTTCCTGGCGCGCACCGGAGCCGCGAGTTTCGCCGCGCTCGACAGTGGCGCGGCGGTGGCGAGGTTCTTCGCGCAGGAGTTTCCGGACGCCGTGCCGCACCTGCCGCGGCTCGCCGCGGAGTTCGCCCAGAACCCGCAGGGGCAGCTCGGCACCGTGCACACCTCGCCGTGGCACGCCGGCGGCAAGCTGCTGCTGCTCGGCGACGCCGCCCACGCCATCGTGCCGTTTCACGGCCAGGGCATGAACGCCGCCTTCGAGGACTGCCGGGTGCTGGATGAGCTGCTCGACCGCCACGACGAGTGGCTCACGCTGTTCGCCGAGTTCGAGCGCGCGCGGCGTCCCAACACCGAGGCGATCGCGGCGATGGCGCTCGAGAACTACATCGAGATGCGCGACACCGTGCTCGATGCGCGCTTCCTGCGCCGCAAGAATCTCGCCATGGCGCTCGAGCGGCGTTTCCCCGAGCGCTTCATCCCGCGCTACTCGATGGTGATGTTTCACCCGGAGATCCCCTACGCCGAGGCGCTGCGGCGCGGGGTGCTGCAGGCACAGCTGCTCGATGATCTCGATGGCGGGGACGCGGCGGCAGCCGGGCCCGATCTCGAGCGCGCGGAGCGCCTGATCCGCGAGCGCCTGACGCCCACCGGGACCGCCGCCGTCAGCGATCCGCTGGTCTGATCAGGCGGGGCCCGTCGAACTGCGGGTGATTCACGTACGGCGCAACCGGGTGACAAACCATGCCGACGTGCGGGAACGGCTGCAGCAGCTCCTGCGCCTCGCTGACGCTCGCTGCGAGCCAGGTGTGGTAATCCTCCGGCCGGAGGATCGCAGGCATCTGCCCGGTGGTCGCGCTGATCTCAGCCAGCAGCGGATTCGCAGCGACGGTGACGAGTAGGCAGCTCTCGACGACCTCGTCGCCAGCCTCGGCGCGGTCCCAGAGCGCCGCGACGCCAAAGACCGGGCGGTTCACCAGGCGAACGTAGAAAGGCTGATCATGGCCAGCCTGCGCCCGCTGCCAGAGATAGAAGCCGGCGAGCGGCACGATGCCGCGCTGGCCGCTTACCCAGATTCTGCGCAGGTCCTCGGCGGACTTCAGGGCATCGCTGCGGACCGAGCTGGGGCCGGTGAGGCTGAGGGTGCCGGTTGGGGTCTTCTCGACGAGACCCCACCTCATCATGACGCCTTCCGATTCCCGTTCGTGCATCCGGACGATCGGAATGCTCTGCGCGACGGCGACGTTGAAGCGCACCGAGAATTGCCACCATGGCCGCGTGACCTGGAACTCGCTGTCAGCCTCCTCCCTTGCCGGGATCACGAGCCGTTGCGCCATGCGCCGGAGGGTACGGATCGCCGCACGATAAGAGAACCTGTCCGCCGCGTGC
>DATMRG010000160.1:0-9899 GCA_035566495.1 Steroidobacteraceae bacterium
AAACCGCTATGACGCCATCGTCGTGGGCGCCGGTCACAACGGGCTCGTGAACGCCTGTTACCTGGCCCGCGCCGGGCTGAAGGTGGTGGTGCTCGAGCGCAACCCCTACGTCGGCGGGGCGGCCGTGAGCCGCAAGCTGTACGACGGCTTCACCTACTCGAACTGCTCCTACGTGTGCAGCCTGCTGCGCACCGAGATCATCCGTGCGCTCGATCTTCCCGCGTACGGACTGCAGATCATCCCCTACGAGGGCGGCTGCACCCTGATGCGCAATGGCGAGCACCTGGCGATCTACGACAACCACGACGCTCTGCGCCGCGAGATTGCCCGACACTCGCGCCACGACGCGGAGGCCTACGACCGCTATGTCCGCGACATGCTGCGCCACTGCCGCTTCATCAAGCCGCTGCTGCTGCGCACGCCGCCGGATCCCGGCTCGTTTCGGCCGCGGGACCTGAGTGAGCTCATGTGGCTCGGCGGACACTTTCAGCGCCTGGGCGAGCAGCGCCTGTACGACACCCTGCGCTTCTTCACCATGAGCTGCGCCGACATGCTCGAGGAGTACTTCGAGAGCGAGATCGTCAAGGCGCATCTCGCCGGCAGCTCGATCATCGGCACCGCGCTCGGGCCGCGCTCGCCCGGCAGCGCCTACGTGCTGCTGCACCACTACATGGGCAGCATCGACGGCGCGGTCGGTGCCTGGGGCTTCGCACGCGGCGGCATGGGGGCGATCACCCGCGCGCTCGCCGCATCGCTCGAGGCGAGCGGTGGCACGGTGCGCGCCGAGGCGCCGGTGCAGCGGATCACGGTGCGCGGTGGTCGCGCCACCGGCGTGGTGCTGGCCGGTGGTGAGGAGATCCGCGCGCCGCTCGTGGTGTCCAATCTCGACGTCAAGCGCACCTTCCTCGAGAGCATCGAGCCGGGCGAGCTGCCCGCCGAGTTCCTCGCGCAGGTGCGCGCCTTCAAGATCCGCGGCTCCTCCGGCAAGCTCAACATCGCGCTCGACGGCCTGCCGCAGTTCCCCGCGATTCCCCAGGGCTCGCCCGCGACGCGCGGCGACATGCACGTGACCGACACCATCGACATGCTGGAGCGCGGTTACGACGACTGGAAGGAGGGGCGCTGGTCGCGCTCGCCGTACGTCGACATGCTGATTCCGTCGCAGATCGACCCCACCATGGCGCCCGACGGCAAGCACTACATGTCGGTGTTCGTGCAGTACTGCCCCTACCGCCTCGCCGACGGCGAGTGGACCGCAGAGAAGCGCCAGGCATTCGGCGACACCGTGATCGACGCGATCGCGCGCCATAGCCCGGATTTCCGCGCTCTGATTCTGCACGCCGAGATCCGCACGCCGCAGGACATCGAGACCGAGGTCGGCCTCACCGAGGGCAACATCTTCCAGGGCGAGCTGACCTTCGATCAGCTCCTGTTCAACCGCCCGATCCCGGGCTACGCCCAGTACCGGGCGCCCCTCGAAGGCCTCTACCTGTGCGGCGCCAGCACTCACCCCGGCGGCGGCGTCATGGGCGCGCCGGGTGCGAACGCCGCGCGCGAGATTCTGCGCGATCTCGGGAGGGAGCCGTGAGCGTGTCCGGCCCCGCGCACACTCGGCGCTACGACTGCATCGTGGTCGGCGGCGGTCACAACGGGCTCACCTGCGCCGCCTACCTGGCGCGTGCGGGGCGCTCGGTGCTGGTGCTCGAGGCCGCCGAACGCCTGGGAGGCGCTGCTGTCACGCGCGAGTTCGCTCCGGGTTTTCGCGTGTCGGCCTGCGCCCACCTGTTGCATCTCATGCCCGGCAGGCTCATGAGCGAGCTCAACCTGGCATCCCACGGATTGAGGCTGGCCGCCGAGCGCATGCCGACCATCGCGCTCTCGGCGGACGATGCGCATCTGCCGCTCGGGCCCGAAGGGGGCAGAGCGCTCGCGGCGCATTCGACCGCCGACGCCGCCGCTTATCCGGTCTACAGTGCGCGCCTCGCGCGGCTCGCGGCCGCCCTGCGGCCCGTGCTGAACGCCACACCGCCGCGGCTCGGGACCGGCGCCTGGAAGGATCGGGCGGCGCTCTTCGGGCTCGGGCTGCGGCTGCGGGCGCTCGGCAGGCGCGACCTGCGGGAGCTCCTGCGGATCGGCGCGATGTGCGTGCAGGACCTGCTCGATGAGCACTTCGAATCGCCGCTACTGAAAGGCGGGCTCGCCTTCGATGCGGTGCTCGGCACCAACTACGGCCCGCGCTCGCCGGGCACGGTGTTTACGCTCCTGTACCGCCTGGCCGCAGCGGCGGGCGAGGGCGGCGGACTGGCGCAGCCTCTGGGTGGGCTCGGGGCACTGTCGGATGCTCTGGCGCGCGCCGCCCGCTCGGCCGGCGCCGAGATTCGCACCGGCGCGGCCGTGGCGCGCATCCAGGTGCAGGACGACCGTGCGGCGGGCGTGGTGTTGGAAAGCGGCGAGGAGATCCCGGCGCGCGCGGTGGTCGCGAGCACCGATCCCAAGACCACCTTCCTCAGGCTCCTCGGCAGCGAGCATCTCGACGCCGGCTTTGTGCGCCGCATCGTGCATCTCAGATCGCGCGGTCTCGCCGCCAAGCTCCATCTGGCGCTGGCCGCGCCGCCGCAGTTCGCTGCTCTCGAGCCCGCGGCGCTCGGCGGACGGCTGCTGTGGGCGCCGTCGCCCGAGCACATCGAGCGCGCCTACAACCACGCCAAGTACGGCGAGTTCTCGACGAGCCCGATGCTCGAGATAACAATGCCGACCGTGGCCGACCCGGCGCTCGCGCCGCGCGGCAAGCACGTGCTCTCGGTAGTCGCGCAGTACGCTCCCTACGCCCTCGCGGGCGGCTGGGCGGCGGGTCAGGCGCGGTTCACCGAGCTCCTGATCGATACGCTCGCGACGCTCGCGCCGGGCCTGCGTGCACAGGTCGAGCACGCCGAGCTCCTGACGCCGGTCGACATCGAGCGCGAGTTTCGTATCACCGGCGGCCACTGGCATCACGCCGAGCTGGCGCTCGATCAGTTCTTCATGCTGCGGCCGGTTCCTGGCGTGGCCCAGTACCGCGCGCCGGTCGGCGGCTTGTTCCTCTGCGGCGCGGGTTGCCATCCCGGCGGGGGAGTCATGGGAATCGCCGGGCGCAACGCCGCGCGCCAGGTGGTGAAAGAGGCGGCCTGAGATGCTCAGCGAGAGCGAACCTCACTATCGCCGGCCGCTGCTGCCGACCCCGTTCCACGAGCGCGCGCGCGCGCTCAGCCAGGTCGACAGCTTCATTCCCTGGTCGGGCTACAGCACCGTCGACGTATTCACGACTGTCGAGCAGGAATACTTCGCGATCCGCAATGCCGCCTCGGTCTACGACCTGACGCCGATGGTGAAGTACCGCATCGCCGGCGCCGATGCGCTGCGCTTCCTCAACCGCCTGATGACGCGCGACCTCACGAGGCTCCGGCCCGGGCGGGTTGCCTACGGCGTTTGGTGCAACGACGGTGGTCACCTGATCGACGACGGCACGGTGTTCTGCCTCGGGGCGAACGAGTATCGCCTGTGCACCGCGGAGCGGCAGCTCGACTGGCTGCTCGACTCCGCCGTCGGCTTCGACGTGCATCTGCGCGAGGTGACCGAGGACGTGGCGGCGCTCGCGCTCCAGGGACCGACCTCGTATTCGGTGCTGCGCAAGGCCGGCGTCGCCGGCGTCGAGCTCCTCAAGCCCTTCGAGCTCGGCCAGTTCGTGCTGCCGGCGGCGGGCGATGCGCGGCTCATGGTATCGCGCACCGGCTTCACCGGTGATCTCGGCTACGAGCTGTGGATGGAGCCGCGGGACGCCGGGCGGGTATGGGACGCCCTGTTCGAAGCCGGGCGGACCCGCGCCATCCGCGCCGTCGGCTCGCGCGCGCTCAACATCGCGCGCATCGAGGCGGGCTTCCTCCTGCCCAACGTGGATTTCGTTCCGGGCGAACGCAGCGTCTTCGTCGGCACCGAGCGTTCGCCGCTCGAGCTCGGTCTCGGCTGGCTGGTCGATTTCGGCAAGGGGCATTTCACCGGCCGGCGCTCGCTCCTCGAGGAGCAACGCCGCGGCGCGCGCCGCCGCCTGGTCGGGCTGGATGTCGAAGGCAGCAAGCCCGCGCACAACGCGCTCCTGTACGCCGATCGCGGCCTGCGCCGCCAGTCGGGCAGCGTCAGCTCCGCGGCCTGGTCGCCGACCACCAAGCGCAACCTGGCGCTCGCCATGGTCGACGCGCCGTATTTCGACATCGGCAGTACGCTCTGGGCAGAGATCTATCTCAATCGCGAGCTCGTCTGGGAGCGGCGCGTGGTGCGCGCGCGCATCGTCGAGCGGCCGTTTTTCGCGCCGGAGCGGCGGCGCGCCACGCCGCCTGGAGACTTTTGAGTGATCGCCACCCAGGACAAGCAGTGCGACCGCCCATGGCTCGATCCCAACGCCACGCCGCAGATCGTCATCGAGGGCGTCGGCAAGACCTACGGCGGCTTCACCGCGGTCGACGACGTCAACCTCAGCATCTACAAGGGCGAGATGTTCGCGCTGGTCGGCGCCTCGGGCTGCGGCAAGACCACGCTGCTGCGCATGCTGGCCGGGTTCGCCGAGCCGACCAGCGGCCGCATCCTGATCGACGGCGCGCCGATGAGCGGCGTGCCGCCCTACGAGCGGCCGGTCAACATGATGTTCCAGTCGTACGCGCTGTTTCCGCACATGACGGTGGAGCGCAACGTTGGCTACGGCATCAGCCGCATGAAGATCGATTCGGCCACGCGCAAGAGCCGGATTCACGAGGCGCTCGAAATGGTGCAGCTCGCGCAGCTCGCGGCGCGCAGGCCACACCAGCTGTCCGGCGGTCAGCGCCAGCGCGTCGCGTTGGCGCGCGCGCTCATTCGCCGGCCCAAGGTGCTGCTGCTCGACGAGCCGCTGTCGGCGCTCGACAAGAAGCTGCGCGAGCAGACCCAGTTCGAGCTGATGGATCTGCAGTACAAGGTCGGCATCACCTTCGTCGTGGTGACGCATGATCAGGACGAGGCCATGGCGCTCGCCACGCGCATCGCGGTCATGGATCACGGCAAGGTGGTCCAGGTGGGCACGCCCGCCGAGATCTACGAGTTTCCGCGCAGCCGCTTCGTCGCCGACTTCGTCGGCACCACCAATCTCTTCGAGGGCACGGTGACAGCCTGCGAGCCGGGACTCATCACCGTGCACTGTCCGGAGACCGGATGTGACCTCGTGGTGGACGAGGACGGCCGCTTCGCGCCCGGCCAGCGCGTGTGGGTGGCGCTGCGGCCGGAAAAAATCCGGCTCGGCAAGCAGCCGGCGGGCGGCGCGCGTGTCAACCAGCTGCGCGGCACGGTCTGGGAGCTCGGCTATCTCGGCAACCGGTCCACCTATCGCATCAAGACCACGAGCGGCAAGCTCGTCACCGCGTTCTCGCAGAACGAGCGGCGTACTTCGGAGTGGGCGATCGACTGGAGCGACGAGGTATTCGTGAGCTGGGATGCCGACGCCGCCGTATTGCTGCAGTCCTGAGTTTCGGAGAACTTCGAGAAGTTGAAAGAAGAGGGGAGTCACACATGTTGAACGCCACCCGTATCACCATCCGGCTCGGCGCGCTCGTCAGCGCGCTATTGTGCGCGGCGCTGCCGCTCGGGAAGCTCCAGGCCGACGAAACCGTGTCCGCCGCCGCGCCCGCCAGCGGGCCGAGCGGGCCCTCGGCTGCGGAGGCCGAGCGAGCGCTGCAGGAGATCATCGTGACGGCCACCCGCCGCGAGGAGTCGCTCAGCAAGGTGCCGATCAGCGTGTCGGCGCTCACCCAGTCCGACATGGACGACCGTGGTGTCAAGGATATGCAGGACATCGTGCGCTTCGTGCCGGGAGTGTCCATCGACAACGGGGGCACCAACGCCATCTCGATCCGTGGCATCTCCTCCTCGGCCGGCGCCGGTACCACCGGCATCTATATCGACGACACGCCGATCCAGATGCGGAGCCTCGGTTTCAATCCGGACGACACGCTGCCCAAGACCTTCGACCTCGAGCGTGTCGAGGTGCTGCGCGGCCCGCAAGGCACTCTCTTTGGCTCGGGGTCGGAGGGCGGCACGGTCCGTTACATCCTGGCGCAGCCGAGCCTCACCTCCTCCAGCAGTTACGTGCGCTCCGAGCTGTCTGGCACCTGGTATGGCGAGCCGAGCTACGAGTTCGGCGCCGCGCACGGCGAGCCCGTCATCGACGGGGTGTTCGGCTGGCGCGCCAGCGCCTGGTATCGCTACGACGGCGGCTGGGTGGATCGGGTGGATCCGACGACCGGCGCGAAGCTCTCCAGGAACGTGGACCGGGCGAGCTCCCTGATGCTGCGCGTGGCGGGACTGTGGCAGCCGGCGACCGGCTTCACCGTGACGCCGAGCCTCATCTATCAGAACCACGACAAGAACGACGCCTCGACCTACTGGCCCGCGTATTCCAACCCCGGCGCCGGGAAGTTCAACACCGCGACCCCGGAGCGCATCCCGAATCCCGACGAGTACGAGCTCGCGGCCGTCAAGCTGCAGTGGGATCTCGGCAAGAGCGTGATCATTTCCAACAGCTCTTACTATCACCGCCGGGAGACCACGGGCTACCAGGGGACGGTCTACGACCTCGCCTACTATCAGAGCCTCGGATGGGCCAACAACCCGAATACCGGCGGACTGGCCTGCGGGCCCACGTCCGTGGCGACTACACCGCCTTGCGACTGGTACCCGCTGCTCGATGCCAACGGCATCCACCTGCCGGCGGGCTTCGGCAACTACTCGACGCCGAACGTGATCCACAACAGCCAGGACAGCTTCGTGCAGGAGCTGCGCTGGCAGTCGACCGACCCGAACGAGCGGCTGCACTGGACCGCCGGAATCTTCTGGCAGCTCGCCAAGGAAGGCAGCATCGAGGAGCTCATCGACCCGCAGATCGACAATTTCTTCAACTATCTGTACGGAGTGCCGGCGACGCAGCTCTTTACCTACGCGGACGTCAACGGCAACGTCGTCGTCCCCTATGCCTGCAACGGCAACGGCGTGTACACGGCCATCCCGAACTGCGACATCTACTACAACAGCAATACCACCTACGACCGGCAGATCGCCCTCTACGGCGAGCTCAACTATGCGCTGACCGACCGCCTGCGTCTGACCGTGGGTGAGCGGGTGTCACACACGACGTTCGATATCCGCAACTACGCCGACGGGCTCGAGAACTTCGGGCCGACGCCGGTGAATGGCGTGCAGATCCCGGGCGTGGGGCGCGGCGCCTCGACCAGCTCGAATCCCAACACGCCGAAGGCCAGCCTGGCATTCCAGGCCGATCCCAACAACCTGTTCTACGTGAGCTATGCCAAGGGCTTTCGCGTCGGCGGAGGCAATTCCGAGCTGCCGAGCTACTGCAACAACGATCTCGCCGCCCAGGGCTTCCCGAACGGCGCGCCGCTCACGTATTCGCCGGACAGCACGCAGAACTACGAAGTTGGCTCGAAGAACTCCTTCGGCAACATGCTGCGTATCGCCACCAGCGTCTACTACATCAAGTGGAACAACATCCAGCAGAGCGTCTACGTGGCCGGCGCCTGCGGCCTGCAATTCACCGACAACCTCGGCACCGCGGTGGCCAAGGGCTTCGACCTGCAGGCGGAGCTGGCGGCTGGCCCGTTGTCCGTCGACCTCGCGGTCGGCTACACCTCGGCGCGCTACACGGCGAACTCGGCGCCGCCGGCCGCGGGCGCTGCGCCGCTCGCGCTCAACGGCGACGCGATCTCGGGCCAGGGAGCCATCGACTACGCCCCGGGCACGAATCCTCCGTGGAACGTATCGATAGGACCCGAGTACCGCTTCAGGATCGCACAGCACGACGCGTTCGTGCGCCTCGACTATACGTACGAGAGCCGCAACCCCTGGCTGGCGGCGGTGCAGGACCCGGGCTCGTCGCAATTCATTCCGGGCGTCTACACCCTGCCGGCAACCAGCTTCCTGTCGCTGCGTGCCGGGATCAACATCGGCGACTGGCAGATCTCGCCCTTCATCGACAACGTGCTCAACAGCCACACGGTCACCACTTACGCGCTCGGGCAGATCGACCCCTACAACCCGGCGGGCTCGCCCTCGCAGCAGCAGAACGCCTACACCTTCCGGCCGCTCACCGTGGGTGTCACGGCGACCTGGCGCGCGGGCGCTGGAGGGCACTAGCTCGCACGGCAACTCGCCAGGTGGTACCGTGGCGCCCGCATGCCACCTGGCGATAAGGGCGCGCTGAGCGCCGACAGCGCGGAGGCGCGCGCCGAGAGACTCAACACCAGGGCCGCGGGCGTCGTCGGGCTCGCGGTCCTGTGCAGCCGGGTGCTCGGCCTGGCGCGCGAGCAGATCTTTGCGGCCCTGTTCGGCGGCGGCCGCGTCATGGACGCGTTCACCATTGCGTTCCGCATCCCGAACCTGTTGCGCGACCTGTTCGCCGAGGGCGCGTTGTCGACCGCCTTCGTCACCACCTTCAGCAAGACGGTCGCGACCGAGGGCGACGGGGCCGCCTGGCGGCTCGCCAACAAGGTGGCGACGCTCGCCGCGGTTTCCCTCAGCGTAATCACGCTGCTCGGCATCGCGTTCGCGCCGGCGCTGGTGGCGGTGCTGGCGCCGGGCTTCGCGGGCGAGAAGGCCGAGCTCACCGTGACCCTGACGCGGGTCATGTATCCTTTCATCCTGCTGGTGTCGCTGGCCGCGCTGGTGATGGGCGTGCTCAACGCGCGCAACGTGTTCGGCGTGCCGGCCATGGCCTCGAGCTTCTTCAACCTGGGATCGATCGTCGCCGGGGTGCTGCTCGGCTACTGGCTCGATCCGCATTTCGGCACGCGCGCTATCCTCGGGCTCGCCGTCGGCACGCTCATCGGCGGCGCGCTGCAGCTCACCGTGCAGCTGCCGGCGCTGGCGCGGCTCGGCTACCGTTTTCATCCCGACTTCCACTGGCGCGATCCGGGTGTACGCTCGATCCTGCGGCTGATGGGGCCGTCGGTGATCGCCGCCAGCACCACCCAGGTCAACGTCCTCATCAACTCGGTGTTTGCTTCCGAGCTCGGCGACGGCCCGACCTTCTGGCTCACGGTCGCCTTTCGGCTGATGCAGTTGCCGCTCGGGGTGTTCGGCGTCGCGCTCGGCACCGTGACCCTGCCGCTGCTCGCGCGCATGGCCGCCACCGGCCAGCACGGCGTCTTTCGCACCGAGCTCGCCCGCGGCATGCGGCTCGCCTTCCTCATGACGATCCCGGCGAGCGTCGGGCTGATCGTGCTCGCCGAGCCGATCATCTCGGTGCTGTACCAGCACGGCCGCTTCGGCGCGCACGAGACCGCGGAGTCCGCCGGCGCGCTGCGTTACTACGCCCTCGGGCTATGCGGCTACGCGGCTCTCAAGGTACTGGTGAACGCCTTCTACGCGCTCGACCGCCGCAAGACGCCGATGGTCGTGAGCTTCGTGGCGGTGGTGATCAACCTGGTGCTCAACTGGATCTTCACCGTGCGGCTCGGCTGGGGCCACCGGGGCCTCGCCTTCTCCACCGCCTGTGTCGCCACCAGCAACTTCCTCATTCTTTATCTTTTGATGCGCGCGCATCTCGGCCGGCTCGAGTCGCGCGCCATGGCGGCGCTGCTCGGGCGGGTGGCGCTCGCCTCGCTGGTGCTGCTGGGCATCGCCTGGGGCGGGGGGCAGCTGCTGCTCGCCGACTGGGCGGTACAGCCATTCTGGCCGAAGCTCGCGAGCCTCACGCTTGTCATCCTCTGCGCCGCTGTGGCGTTCTTTCTCTGTGCCTCCGCGCTCGGCATCACCGAGGTGCGGGAGCTCGGCCGGGCCGTGCGGCGCAGGCTGCGGCGCGCCGGCTGATCCGCGGCAACGATTTCGCG
>DATMRG010000161.1:0-10083 GCA_035566495.1 Steroidobacteraceae bacterium
GTTACCAGGCGAGCGCCGGCGCCTGGAGCTGGCTCCTCGGCCTGCGGACCGAGCTGACGACGACCGATGCGCGGCTGCTGACTGGCAGCCAATCCTTTGCAAGCCGGTACCTGCGCGCATATCCGAGCCTGCACGTCGATCGCAGCCTTTCCGATCAGTCCACCGTGTCCTTCGGCGCCAGCCGCCGCATCAGCCGCCCCGATCCGAGCAACTTCAACCCGTTCATCGACTACGAGTACACCCCGAACCTGCGCGCGGGCAATCCGAACCTCAAGCCGCAGTTCACGCAGTCCTACGAGGCTGGTTACGAGTATCAGAGTCATGGTGCGACCTACTCGCTGACCGGCTACTACCGCCACAACACCGACAGTGTCACCGACGTCACTGAGTACCTCGGCAACGGGGTGTCGCTCACCACCCGGACCAATCTACCGACCAACGACTCGGCCGGGCTCGAGTTTCTGGCGACCGGCAATCTGTCGCGGCAGCTTTCCTACAGCCTGAGCGGCAATGCTTTCTATTCGCAGATCGACGCCACCGCGCTCGGGGTACCGGGCCTCAAATCCACCACCGGAATCAACGCCAAAGCCAAGCTCGACTACCACCCGACGGCGGCCGACTCGCTGCAGCTGACCCTCACGCGCACCGACAAGCGACTGACACCCCAGGGCATGATCAGCGCCATCGACATCGTGAATGTCGGCTACAGGCACAGCTTCGGCCGGGTCCTGACGGCCGTGGCTACCGTTTCCGATCTCTTCAACGGCCAGCGCTATCAGCGGGTCGCGGTCACGCCGCTATTCACCCAGGTCTACGAACGCCGCGTCGAGGGGCGCATCGTCTACGTGGGTGTCGTCTACTCGTTCGGTGTGACGCAGAAGGAGAAGCAGCCGGCCTTCGAGTACGCGCCGGGGGAGTGACGACGTCGCTCAGCCGGGCGGCACCAGCCGGCGCAACTGCACGATGAGCGCCTCCGGCGAGACCGGACGGCCGAGAAACGCCCGCAGCAGCTCGGTCGTCGGATATTGCTCGCCGGAGGACAGCAGGTGTTGGCCGAGCCAGTCGAACCAACGCGGCTCACCGGCCGCGAAGGGCCCGAGCTCCCCGGCGATGCGCTGGCGGAGGTCGGCGGTGATGACGCAGCCGAGGCCGTAGTTGATCATGTAGCCCGGGAGGTGCACCAGCTGGACGCGCATCGCCCACCACGAGAACTCCGGATGCGGGCGGATATGCAGGTAGCGCTGCGTGATGTCGGTCCAGAGCTGGTCAGGATCGGTCGCGGGATGGCGCAGCATGCGCGCATCGAAGAGTGCCCAGGCTGCATCGAGCATGACGGTGGCGTAGAGCGCGCGCAGCGAGTCGCGCTCCTGCGCATCACGGCCGAGATACTGCTGCTGCCAGGCGGGCTCGTACACGCTCCACGAGGGGACGTCTGCGAGGGCCTCGTAGAAGAGCGGATCGCCCAGGTCCATGAACGCCGGGCGCGTGCGCAGCGCGAGCATGTGAGCCGCATGACCGTTCTCGTGCACCAGCTCGTTGAGCTCGCCGAGGCTCCCATGGCTGTAGCTCGCCGACACGCGCACTACCGTGGGCTGCCAGCCGCCGGCGCTCTCACGCCCGCGGAGGACGAAGTCGGTGTAGGCGAGGGGCGCCTTGCCCGCGCGGGGCTCGAGATCGTAGATCACGCCCGACCGTGAAAGGTCGAGACCGAGGTCTGCGTAGTAGCGCTGATTGAGCGCCTGCATGCCGCCGACGGGGATCAGCTCATCGAGCGTTCGCACGCCCGCATGCGCCGCGGCGCGGTAGTCCCACGGCTCGCTCGTACTGTCGCCGCTCACCTTGCTCCAGGTGTCGAGAATCCGCTCGAGCCAGCGCTCGGGTTCCTCGCCTGGCACGCCGAGGGTGCGGGCCGCCAGCTCGACCGGAGAGGGTTCGCCGTGAAACTTGCCGGCCGCCTGTCTGATCATGCGGCGGTACGGGCTGTCAGGCTCGTCGTTGCCGTTGAGCGCGTGCCAGAGCGGCTCGAAGGCCAGGAACAGCGCCTTGCGGCGCTCGGGCTCCGGCATGCTGGTCAGAAGACCGAACGCGTCCACGCGCGTGACCGTCGCACCCTCGAACGCCAGGCGGTTGCCGAGCTCCGCGAAACAGGCGTAAAGCGCCTGTTGCATGTCGTGCAGCGGCAGGTCGACGCGCCGCGCATCGCCGCAGTGGCCGGTCGGGGCGAGCGATTCGGGCGACGAGGTCGAGTCCTTGAGAGCCTCGCGCATGAGAGTGACCGCCCGGAGGTCGGAGGCGGAGAGACCCGACAGCGGAAGCTGCTCGAGGCCGGTGAGCAGTCGCGCGCGTCGGCTCTGGTAGATCTGCACCCAGCGGGCACGGCTCTTGCCTCGATAGCCCGGCGCCGCATAGCGCGCGGGGTCGGAGTCGATCAGTCCGACGGCACCCGCGGCGTCGTTGAAATCGGCGTACGCCAACTCGAGTTGCGGCAGCCGCGGCGGCGCCGCGCGCTCTCCCGCCCTGGATGATCCAACGACAGACCAGAACGCCATGATGGCGCCGCACCACACGAGTCTGGACGCAAATTGCACGGGGAGAGCTCCGGCGCCGTCGACCGGGGCATTCTGACCTAAGGCCGCCGCGGCGAGAAATCAGCCGTGGAGCGCGTGGACTACGGTTTCGGTGCGACCGCGGACGCGATCATTTTGCGCAGCGCGATCGGACCCGCCATCTTGTCCAGGCACTCATCGAAGCCGGCCTCTCGGGCGAGCTTACGCGTGGCGGCATCGAGGGTCGTACCGCACAGCATCACCAGGTGGATCGAGGCGCCGGCACGGCTGCGGATCGTCTGCGCCAGGCGATAGCCGCTCATGCGCGGCAGGTGAATATCGATCAGGGCGACGTCCGGCACGCCGCGCTCGAGTGCCTGCAACGCCTGCTCGGCGTCGCCGGCCTCCGTAACCGTGTAGCCGAGCGCGCCGAGCACTTCACGGTAGCTGCGGCGAACCTCCACGCTGTCATCGACGATCAGGATGCTGTGGACGCCGCCGGCATCTGTCGGGACGGACGGCCGGGACATGCCGGCCGATGGCGCCGGCGGACCGGCCGGCGCCGTTTGTTCCTCCGCGGCGCGGAAACGGATTACCAGCTCGCATCCGACCTCGCTCTTTCCCACCAGCTCGAGCTCGCCCCCCTGCAGTTCCATGATCCGGCGCGCCGTCCGCAAGGCCATCCGGGGCAGGGCGCGCGGATCGCCATGGGTGTGGATGCGGATCTCGGGCTCCGCCGTGCTTGCGGGCTGCACTTCGATTGGGCTGCCGTTGACTGCGGTCGCGGCCAACTCCTGCAGCAGAGCGCGCAGCGCCTGCGCCGAGCGCTCGGCATCGGCACGCACGACCGCCTGGCCGCTAGCGGGCACGAAAGCGATGCGTCCGGTCTCGTGCTCGACGAGCTCCGCGCGGATCGCCTGCAGGATATCGGCCAGCGGGACGGAACGCAGTGCGAGCTGCAGCGCCCCGACTTCGTATTGCTCGGCGAGAACGAAGGCATCGAGAATGGCACGGGTGCGGCGCAAGCCGCGCTCGACCTTGTCCGCCAGCAGCTGACTCGCGTCGGCGTCGAAGCCGCGCAGGCGCGCCAGGTCCGCCGAGGATGCGAGCGGGCTCAGGGCATCGCGCAACTCGTGCGCGAGCTCGCGTATCAGCGAGCGGTTACTCTCTTCAGACCCCATGCCCGCCGCTCGCTGCGGAGGCGGTCGCCACCGGCAGGCACGCCAGCAGCGCCGCGAGCTTGTCGGGATCGACGGGCTTGACCAGGTGCCAGTCGAAACCCGCCTCCTGCGAACGCCGGCGGTCGGCCTCCTGGCCCCAGCCGGTGACGGCCACGAGCGTCAGGTCGCGGCCCCAGGGCTCGGCGCGGATTCGGCGCGCGACCTCGTAGCCATCGAGCACCGGCATGCCGAGATCGAGCAGGGCGACCTCGGGCAGGTGGCGCTCGGCGGCCTGCAAGGCCAGGCCGCCGTCGGCGGCCGCGAACACCTCGTGACCGCTGTATTGCAAGAGCCGGGCCGTGCTGTCGAGCGCGTCGACATTGTCATCCGCGATCAGAATTCTGCGGCGGACGGCCGGCGCGGCCGTCGCCGGCTCGCCGGGCGCTGGCTCGCCCTCCTGCGCCGCTGCCAGCGCCAACGGCAGCCGGATCACGAACTCGCTTCCTGAACCTGCGCCCTCACTGTGCGCGGTCACCGTGCCGCCGTGCATCTCGACCAGCCGGCGCACCAGGGCGAGACCGATGCCGAGCCCGCTCTGCGGGCGGTCCGCGCCGTGCTCTACACGGGTGAAGAGGTCAAAGATCCGCGCCAGCTGGTCGGCGGGAATGCCGATGCCGTCGTCGCGTATCCGCACCACCGCCCAGCGGTCCCGGCGCTGCACGCTCACCTCGACGTGTCCGCCGGGATCAGCGTACTTGACCGCGTTGCCGAGCACGTTGCCGAAGGCCTGCACCAGCCGCACCTGATCGCCATCGACCCGCAGCGTCCGGTCAATAATCTGGACGCTGATCTCCTGGCGTCGCTGCTCGAGCAGCGGCCGTACCATCTCGATGGCGCGCTCGATGAGAGCCGGCAGCTCGAGCGCTTCGCGGTTGAGCGTGATCTGGCCGCGCGTGATGCGTGAGACGTCGAGCAGGTCATCGACCAGCCGCGTGAGATAGGTCACCTGGCGCTCGACCACCTCCCGCGCCCAGCTTGCCTGCGGGTCACGGGGCTCGAGGCGCATCAGCTCCACCGCGTTCAGGAGCGGTGCCAGCGGGTTGCGTAGCTCGTGCGACAACAGAGCGAGAAACTCGTTCTTGCGCTGATCGGCATCCTTCAGGGCGTGCTCCGCCCGGGATCGCTCTGCCACCTCGCTCAGCAGCGAGCGGTTGGCGCGCTCCAGCTCGGCGTTGGCCCGTTCGAGCTCGCGGGTCTTCTCCGCCTGCAGCGCCAGGTTGGCTTCGGCCAGCCGCGCGTTGGCCTCGGTCAGGCTGTCGTTCAGCTCGCGCAGCTGGCGGCGCTTGCAGTAGAGCTCGACCAGCACCGTCACCTTGCTGCGCAGGATCTCCGGTACCAGGGGGATCGACACGTAGTCGACCGCGCCGAGCTTATAGCCCTTGAGGCGGTCGAGCTCGGTCACGTGCACGCCGGTCACGAAGATGATCGGCGTGCGCTCGTAACGCGGATGCTCGTGAATCAGCTGCGCGGTCTCGAAGCCGTCCATCTCGGGCATGCTGACGTCGAGCAGCACCACGGCGAACTCGTCGCGCATCAGCTTCTCGAGCGCCTCGAGGCCCGAACGCGCCGTCACCAGGTTCTGGCCGAGCTCGCTCAGGATCGACTGATAGGTGAGCAGCCGCGCCGGCTGATCATCCACCAGCAGAATGTTGACCTTGTCGTCCGCGTCCACGATGGTGTCGTCGCACCCCGGGCGGCTCAGTGCCGCTAGCGGTGCAGCCACGTGCGCACCAGCGACAGCAGCTGGTCGGTGTCCACGGGCTTGGCGACGTAGTCCGAGGCCCCGGCCTCGAGGCATTTCTCCCGGTCGCCCTTCATCGCCTTGGCGGTCAGGGCGATGATCGGCAGCAGCCGGAATCTCTGGTTGCTGCGGATCCGGCGCATGGTCTCGTAACCGTCCATCTCGGGCATCATGACGTCCATCAGCACCAGCGCGAGATCGTCGGTGCTCTCCGCCAGCTTGATCGCCTCCTCGCCGTTGGTCGCGGTGATGACGTTCATGCGGTGGCGCTCGAGGAGACTATTGAGAGCGAAGATATTGCGGATGTCGTCGTCGACCACCAGCACCTTGCGGCCGCTGAGCGGCTCGTCGCTCTGGTACAGCGCCTCGAGCATGCGCTGTTTCGGCTCCGGCAGGTCGGCGATGGCCAGATGCAGGAACAGCGCGGTCTCATCCAGCAACCGCTCGGGCGAGCGCACGCCCTTGAGAACGATGCTCTTGGCATTCTTGCGCAGCTCGATCTCTTCCTGATCGGAGAGCTCGCGGCCGGTGAAGACGATGATCGGCGTGCGCCGCAGGTTCTCGTCCTTCTGCACCTCGGCGAGGAGCTCGAAGCCCGACATGTCGGGCAGTCGCAGGTCGAGCACCACACAGTCGAAGGCGCTGCTGCGCAGCTCCTCGAGGGCCGCGGCGCCGGTACCGGCGGTGGTGATCTCGACGTCGGCGTGGCCGAGGAGCTCCCTGACACTCAGCTGCTCGGCCGGATCGTCCTCGACCACCAGCAGCCGCCGCATGCGGCTCGAGGTGAAGCTCTTCAGGCGCGTGAACGCCTCGTCGAGTCCTTCGGTGGTGACGCTCTTGGTGATGAAGGAGAAGGCGCCGCGCTCGAGGCCGTATTGGCGTTCGTCCTCGACCGTGAGCACCTGCACCGGAATATGGCGCGTCTCGGGATTGCGCTTGAGCTGGTTGAGCACCGTCCAGCCGAGCATGTCGGGCAGGAAGACATCGAGCGAGACCGCGGTTGGGCGGTGCTTGTGCGTCAGCGCCAGGGCCTCGGCGCCGGTGCGTGCCAGCACCACCTTGAAGCCGCGCCGCCGCGCCAGATCGATGAGGACGCGAGCGTAGTGCGGGTCGTCCTCCACCAGCAGCAGCAGGGCGTCGTCGGGCTCGAGGTTCTCGCGATCGTCGCGGATTTCCTCCGGGCGGGTCGGCGGCACCACCACCGGCTGATAGGGCGGCGGGGGCGCCGCCCCAACCGGGCTCTGGGTCACGCCGCGGCTGAACGCCGAGCCCATATAAGAGAGCGGCAGATAGAGCGTGAAGGTACTGCCGCTGCCCGGGATGCTGCTCAGGCGGATCTCGCCACCGAGCAGGTGGGCCAGCTCGCGGCTGATGGCGAGGCCCAGGCCCGTACCACCGTACTTGCGCGCGGTACCGGCGTCGGCCTGCTGGAAGGCCTCGAAGATGATCCTCTGCTTCTCGGACGAGATGCCGATGCCGGTGTCGCTGACCGAGAACTCCACCACCGCCGGCGCCTCGCTGAGGACCGGATGCTCGGCGCTCCAGCCGCCCGCCGCCACGCCGACGTGCAGGCGCACGCCGCCGCGCTCGGTGAATTTGAAGGCGTTCGACAGCAGGTTCTTCAGCACCTGCAGCAGGCGCTTCGAGTCGGTCACCATCGCCCGGCCGAGGCTCGCCTCGAAGTCCGCGGTGAAGGACAGCTTGCGCGCGTCGGCCTCGTGGCGGAAGTTGCGCTCGATGGTCTCCTGCAAGTGAGTGAACAGCAGATCCTCGCACTCCACCGTCACAGTGCCGGACTCGATCTTGGAGAGGTCGAGGATGTCGCTGATCAGGTTGAGGAGGTCGGTGCCGGCACCGTGGATGGTGCTGGCGAACTCGACCTGCTTGCGCGACAGATTGTTGTCGGCGTTTTCCGCCAGCTGCTGGCCGAGGATCAGGATGCTGTTGAGCGGAGTACGGAGCTCGTGCGACATGTTCGCGAGGAACTCCGACTTGTAGCGCGAGGTGAGCGCCAGCTCCGCGGCCTTCTCCTCCAGCGCGCGCCGCGCCAGCTCGATCTCCTGGTTCTTGCGCTCGACCTCCACATTCTGCTCGGCGAGCAGCTTGGCCTTGTTGGCCAGCTCGGCGTTGGTCGCCTGCAGCTCGGTCTGCTGCGCCTGCAGCTCGCCGGCGAGCTGCTGCGACTGCTCGAGCAGTCCCTCGGTACGCATGGTGGTCTCGATGGTGTTGAGCACCACGCCGATGATGCTGCCCGTCAGCTGCTCGAAGAAGGCGAGATGCGAGGCGGTGAACTCGCCGAGCGAGCCGAGCTCGAGCACCGCCTTCACATGGCCCTCGTACAACACCGGCAGCACGATGACGCTGCGCGGGCGGGCGGTGAACAGGCCCGCGGATACCCGGATGGCCTCGGGCGTGATGTCGGTCAGCAGCAGCCGCTGCCGGTCGGCCGCGGCCTGGCCTACGAGGCCGGCGCCGATGGCGTAGCGGCGCGGCTCGCGGTCATCGAAGCCCTCGTCGGCATAGCTGGCCAGCTCCTTGAGACAAGGCGGCCGGCTGGCACTGTCCATGACATACATGATGCCCTGCTGCGCGTTCACCAGCGGCGCCAGCTCCGACAGCAGTAGCTTGCCGACCGTCGCCAGATCGCGCTGCCCCTGCATCATGCGGCTGAATTTGGCGAGATTGGTCTTGAGCCAGTCCTGCTCGGTGTTGCGCTCGGTGGTCGCGCGCAGGTTGCCGATCATGGCGTTGATGTTGTCCTTGAGCTCCGAGACCTCACCGCGCGCCTCCACCTGAATGGAGCGGGTCAGGTCGCCCTTGGTCACCGCGGTGGCGACCTCGGCGATGGCGCGCACCTGGTTGGTGAGGTTGGCCGCCAGCAGGTTGACGTTCGCCGTCAGGTCCTTCCAGGTACCGGCCGCGCCCGGCACGTGCGCCTGGCCGCCGAGGCGGCCCTCGACGCCGACCTCGCGCGCGACGCTGGTCACCTGGTCGGCGAAGATCGCCAGTGTGTCGGTCATGCTGTTGATGGTGTCCGCCAGCGCGTTGACCTCGCCCTTGGACTCGACCGTGAGGCGCTGCCGCAGGTCGCCATTGGCCACCGCGGTCACCACCTTGACGATGCCGCGCACCTGGCTGGTCAGGTTGTTCGCCATCACGTTGACGTTGTCGGTGAGATCCTTCCAGGTGCCGGCGACGCCGGGCACCAGCGCCACGCCGCCGAGCTTGCCCTCGGTGCCGACCTCACGCGCCAGACGGGTCACTTCGGCGGCGAAGCCGTTGAGCTGGTCCACCATCGTGTTGATGGTTTCCTTGAGCTGCAGGATTTCGCCCTTCACGTCCACGGTGATCTTGCGCGACAGATCGCCGCGGGCGATGGCGGTGGAGACCTCGGCGATGTTGCGCACCTGGCCGGTGAGGTTGCGCGCCATGGAGTTGACGTTGTCGGTCAGATCCTTCCAGGTGCCGCCGACGCCCGGGACGATTGCCTGGCCGCCGAGCTTGCCCTCGGTGCCGACCTCGCGCGCCACGCGGGTCACTTCGGCGGCGAAGCTGTTGAGCTGATCGACCATCGTGTTGACGGTCTCCTTGAGCTGCAGGATCTCGCCGCGCACGTCGACCGTGATCTTGCGCGACAGGTCGCCGCGGGCGATGGCGGTGGCCACCTCGGCGATGTTGCGCACCTGGCCGGTGAGGTTG
The DNA here is from genome assembly GCA_035566495.1 of Steroidobacteraceae bacterium. Lineage (GTDB taxonomy): Bacteria > Pseudomonadota > Gammaproteobacteria > Steroidobacterales > Steroidobacteraceae > 13-2-20CM-66-19. The sequence continues at coordinate 9,207 of DATMRG010000161.1, forward strand.
CTGGCCATGGAATTGACCTTGTCGGTCAGGTCCTTCCACACGCCGCTGACGTCCTTGACGTCCGCCTGGCCGCCGAGCTTGCCCTCGGTGCCGACCTCGCGCGCCACGCGGGTCACTTCCGCGGCGAAGGCGTTGAGCTGATCGACCATGGTGTTGATGGTCTGTTTCAGCAGCAGGATCTCGCCGCGCACGTCGACCGTGATCTTGCGCGACAGGTCGCCGCGGGCGATGGCGGTGGCCACCTCGGCGATGTTGCGCACCTGGCCGGTGAGGTTGCTGGCCATGGAGTTGACGTTGTCGGTCAGATCCTTCCACACGCCGCTCACGCCCTTGACCTCGGCCTGGCCGCCGAGCTTGCCCTCGGTGCCGACCTCACGCGCCACGCGGGTCACTTCCGCGGCGAAGGCGTTGAGCTGATCGACCATGGTGTTGATGGATTCCTTCAGCTGCAGGATCTCGCCCTTGACGTCGGCGGTGATCTTGCGCGAGAGGTCGCCGTTGGCGATAGCGGTGGCGACCTCGGCGATGTTGCGCACCTGGCCGGTGAGGTTGCCGGCCATCGAGTTGACGGAGTCGGTCAGGTCCTTCCAGGTACCGGCGACGCCCGGCACCGCGGCCTGGCCGCCGAGCTTGCCCTCGGTGCCGACCTCGCGCGCGACGCGCGTCACTTCCGAGGCGAACGAGCGCAGCTGATCGACCATGGTGTTGATGGTCTCCTTGAGCTGCAGGATCTCGCCGCGCACGTCGACCGTGATCTTGCGCGACAGGTCGCCGCGCGCCACCGCGGTGGTGACCTCGGCGATGTTGCGCACCTGGCCGGTGAGGTTGGTGGCCATCGCGTTGACGGAGTCGGTCAGGTCCTTCCAGGTACCGGCGA
>DATMRG010000162.1:0-3672 GCA_035566495.1 Steroidobacteraceae bacterium
CAGGCCAATCCCGACCGCCGCAAGCAGTCCCCTCTTCAATCCGTGCGAATAGCGACTCATGCTCGACTCTCCCAGTAGGTGATGCGCGAGCGTGGCACGGGCGCGCCGGGCGCACAGTCTCCGCAAAGCCCTCAGGCCGTGTAATCCGCGGCCTACGCAGACCGTTCCTGCCCTTTCAGGCGGGCGCTGCAGCGGCCATCTTGTGGGCATCCGCTGGCGGATGTAGGATTCCTCCTACAAAAGGAAAGCCCTACGGCGTACGTTCCGGCCCTGGCGGACACGCTAGTGTTTGCGCGGGTTTACTGGGCAGCACAGGGGACTCTCCGGGAGGCTCAATGGCAAGGGTACTCATTGCTGACGATCACGCGATGATCCGGGCAGGGCTGCGGCGCTGGCTCGAGCAGGACCGCGCGATCGAGGCGATCGCTGAAGCGGGGACCGGCGCGGAGACGCTGCAACAGCTGCGCGAGGGCAACTGGGATCTGGTGGTGCTCGATATCAACATGCCCGATCGCAGCGGGATCGACATCTTGCGGCACATCCGTTCCGGCCACCCGAATGCACGCGTGCTGGTGATCAGCGCCTTCTCCGAGAAGCAGTACGCGATCTATGCGCTGCGGGCGGGAGCGGCGGGCTATCTCGCCAAGGACCAGGCGCCGGAGGAATTCATGCGCGCCGTGCATACGGTACTCGCGGGGCGGCGCTTCGTGAGCGCCGCGCTCACGGAAATGCTGGTGACCGCACTCGATGAGCCCGCCGATCGGCCGTTGCATGCCGCTCTCTCGCAGCGCGAATTTCAGATCCTGTGCAAACTGGCCGTCGGGCGCAGTGTCTCGGAAATCGCTCAGGAGCTGTGCATCAGCGTCAAGACCGTCAGCACCTATCGCGCGCGCGTGCTCGAGAAAATGAAGTTCGACACCAACGCCGACCTGACGACCTATGCGCTGAGGAACGGGCTGGTGCAGTAGGACTACAGGGGCTGACAGCGGTCAGTGGGCGCTGACATGCCCTCTCGGCGAGTACCGGCATCCCCGAGCATACGGAGGGTATAGACTTTTCCCGACGGTAGCGGGGGATCGGGGACGCCCCGCTGCCTGCAGCGTGAAAAGGTGGCCGCGTCTTGCCTAAGTCGAAAAGTCAGTCCCTGCGGGTCTTGCTTGTCGAGGATTCCTCGTTGCTAGCCACGCGGCTTGCGGAGCTGCTCCGGCGGCTGCCCGATGTCGACCTGATCGACACGGTCGACAGCGAGGCTGAGGCGCTGCGCAGCGTGAGCAGCTCGACACCGGATGTGCTGATTCTCGATTTGCACCTGCGCACCGGCTCCGGCTTCGGCGTCCTGCGTTCGCTCGAGCGCGGCGCCGGGCGACCGAAGGTCATCATTCTTACGAATTTCGGCCTGCCGGAATATCGGCGCGAGGCCGAATCCTTCGGCGTCGAAGCTTTCCTCGACAAGTCGCGCGACTACTACCGCCTGCCCTCACTCCTCAGCGGCTTTGCTGCTCGCTGATTACGCGAGGTGCTCGCTGTCGACACCGGCCGGCTCCGCCGCCAGCACGCGTTCCAGGGGCAGACGAACCTCGATCTCCGTGCCACCGCTTGCGGGGCGATGAACCTGCCATTGGCCACCGAGTCCGCCGGCGCGATGGCGCATGGCCGCGAGACCGTGCGAGCGTAGGGCCCGCAATCGCTCGCGCGGCAGCCCGACGCCGTCATCGCGGATGCGCACGATGAGCCAGGGTGCGTCGGTCTCGATCGAGATTTCGACCCTCCGCGCGTGTGCGTGCTTGAGCACGTTGGTGAGCGCCTCCTGCACGATCCGGAATACCGCGATCGATGCCTCGGGAGTCAGCAGCGGCTCCTCCGCCGGATAGCGCTCGACTGACTTCAGCCCCGCGCGGCCGCAGACATCGGCCACCTGCCAGCGCAACGCCGGGAAAAGCCCGAGATTATCGAGCAGGGTCGGCCTGAGGTTCTCGACGACGCGCCGCTTGACCTCGACGCCGGACTGCAGCGCCTCGTGCACGCGCCTGAAATAACTCTGGATCTCCGGATCGCTGCTGGTGAGGCGGTCCTCCAGCCAGGACACATCCATGCGGGCCGCCACCAGCAAGCCGCCGAGCTCGTCGTGCAATTCCCGCGAGAGCGCGGACTTCTCTTTCTCGGCGAGCGACTGCAGGTGCGTTGACAGCTCCGAGAGCTCCTCGGTCCGTTGCTGCACTACCTGCTCCAGCTCGGCTTGCCGCTCCGCGAGCTCTGCCGCCTCCCGTTCCTTAGAGCGCTGATGGCGCAGGCCGAGGTGAGTGAGGAGCAGCACCAGACCCATGCTCGCAGCCAGGGCGCCGCTGGTCATGGCAAGGCTCACCCAGCGACTGGTGCGCCAGGAGCGACTGGCCTCCACGACCTCGCTGCTCTCCTCTGCCTGGATCTTCCCCACGAGGTCCTCGAACTGCGTCATGGTCTGCGCGCCGACATCGGTGCGGATCAGCTCAACCGCGGCCGCTCTTCCGCGCGCGCGGAAAAGCTCCAGTGTCCTGCGCATCTCGGTGAACTTCGTCTCGCTCAGCCGCTTCACCTGCTCGATGTCCGCACGCAACGCCGGCGGCGCCGGCGCGAACGCCGCATCGAGCCGCGCCTGCGCCGGCGCGAACCCTGCCGAAGCTTCCTGAAAAGGGACGAGATAATCGGGATCGGCGACCAGGATGTAGCCGCGCAGACTGCTCTCGGCCTTGCGCAGCAGTTGCGCAGTGTCCGAGAGCGCGCGCTGCCGTTGCGCGCCGAGCTCCACGCGTCTGCTGGCATTCTCTAGCCGCCGCTGACCGGATTGGGCCGCGACGAACAATCCGGCGACCGCGGCGAGGAGCAAGCCGATCACCACCGTCTGGCGTGCGAGGGGACTCATCGACCTGGAAACAGGCACGGCAATTACGCACCTCGGAGGCGGATCCTCGCGCCGGCGACGCATGCAATCCCGAGGGCCCGCTGCTGCGGCGGGATGATACCGTGATCGTGCGGCGGGAGCCGCCTTCGCTGATACGAGCCGTGCTACACCTGATGCGGCGCGGAATGCAGGCCGTTCAACAGGCTGGAGAGCTCCTCGGCGTGCTCTTCCTCGTTCGCCAGGATGTCCTCGAGCAGCCGGCGGGTGGTCGGGTCGCGCTGCCCGATGTAGCCGATCATCTCGCGGTAGGAATCGATCGCGATGCGCTCGATCAGCGCCGGAACGCCAGGAAGCCGATGATCAGACCCGCGATCGCGGCCACACCGATGGCTTCCCAGGGTTGCTCGCGCACGTAGGTGTCACCTGCCGTCAGGGCGTCACGCGCCTGCCGCTGCACCTGTGCGGCGCCCTCGGCAATCGTTTCCTTCGTGCTGCGAACCGTGTCTGCGACTTTGCCTCGGATCCGCGCAATCGCCGGATCCGCCGTGTCCGCCAGCCGCCCGATCAGCTCCTCGACGTCAGCGATCAACTTTTCCACTTCCTGGTTGCCGGCGGCACGCGCTCGGCCGGCTGCGCTCCGCGCCGCGTCCCGCAGGGCCTTGGTCTCCTCGCCCATTGCGCGGGCGGCATCGTTCCCTCTGGTTCCCATGAATCCTCTCCTCTCCTCACTCGATTGTGCGATTGAGCAATCGCCGTTCCAGGCTGGCGGCCCAGGCCTAGACGCGCGATCTCCC
>DATMRG010000163.1:0-8231 GCA_035566495.1 Steroidobacteraceae bacterium
CCGTGCGTGCCCGGACGTCGTCGAGGCTCATGCCGGCGGTGCCCTTCTCGGCGATGAGCTCGGCTGCGGCTTGCAGGATCCGCTCGCGCGTCGCGCGTCCCTTCGTCGTTGCCGGTACGTGCGTGTTCACCATGACCGAAATGGTATCCTCTTTGGACTTGACAGTCCAATTAAAACGAGTATGTTGGACCGTGAAGTCCAATACAGGAGGAGCAGCGATGAACGACAGGCAGCAAGTGACACAGGACGCGAGGCCGAGCGGCGCATCGATCCGTCAGCGCGTATTTGGCGAGGCGAACGGTCACCGGACGGCACATGGCGATCCGTTTCTAGCGCCGTTCTTCGAGACCGCGATCGAGCACGTCTGGGGTGGAGTGTGGAATCGGCCCGGTCTGGACCCGAAATATCGCAGCCTGGTGGTGGTGTCGGTGCTCGCCGCCACCGGACACAACGAGGAGCTCAAGACGCACTTGCGCGGCGCGCTGAACCTCGGCTGGACCGTGGAGGAGCTGCGTGAGGCACTGCTCCAGATCGCGGCCTATGCCGGATTTTCGGCGGCTCACGAAGCGCTCGACGTGCTGAGTGAGATCGTCACAAAGGGCTGAGTCGCGGTCACGTCGCTGAGCGTCAGCGGGCCGCGGAGGTTCTGCTCGAGGTCCTCGGAGTTACGCACCGCCTCGTCTGATCGCGATGCTGCTTGCACCGACTTGAGGGCGGTGCAACATGAGGATGTTGGAGGCACAGTCGCCGAGCACAGGCTGAAGCTCGAGCGCGACTGCTCATCGCGAGCCTGGGGCGTTCGCGTTAGACTGCCCGCGGCCCGACCGGCATCACTCCCCTGCCCGCGGGGGCTGCCGGATCAGAGAATAGCCAACACAACACAAACACAGGGGGAGTTATGAGCGCTATCGAAAGCCTGGGTTCCATTCTCTCGCGCAACTGGTGGCTCATGCTGCTGCGCGGTCTCGTGGCTATCGGCTTCGGCATCCTGGTTTTTGCCAAGCCGCAGATCTCCCTCGAGGTGCTGGTGTACATGTTCGGCATCTTCGTCCTGGTCGAAGGCATTATCGGCGTCGCGGTGGCAGTGCACGCGCGTAACGTGCTCGATTCCTGGGGCATTCTGCTGCTCTGGGGTCTGTTGGGGATTGCCGTTGGGACACTGTCCTTCATCAAGCCCGAAATAACGGCGCTGGCGCTGGTTTTCTACATCGCGCTGTGGGCACTCGCCACCGGCGTGCTCGAGATCGCCGCCGCGATTCGCCTGCGCGAGGTGCTGAAGGACGAGTGGCTGCTGATTCTCGCGGGGGCGGCGTCGGTGGCGACCGGCCTGATCCTCATCTGGCGGCCGGACGCGGGCGCGCTCGCGCTGCTGTGGCTGATCGGCTCCTACGCCATCGTGCTCGGCGTGCTGATCGTGCTGTTCGCCTTCAAGATTCGCAGCTTCGTCGGCAAAGTTACGCGCGCCTAGCACAGGGGCCGCATGGTTGGGCAAGTCGCCGGCCGCGGCTGCGGCCGGCGCGAGGAGAGTCATCGTGGCGGTCATCAAGCTGCAGGAGACATTCCCCGTCAGGGCGCTATTCGTGGCCGCGACGGCGCTGTGCCTGGCGTCGCTCGCAGGCGCGGCGGCGCCGGAGGGAGCTCAGGACCAGGACCCGGAAGTGCAGCTCGGGAAGCAGACGTTCGACGAGCTCAAGGTGCGCGCCGAGATCATCGAATCGTCACCGCTCTACGATCAGCTCAAGCCCTTTGCCGACGCCATCACCAAGGCCGCGCAGCCACGCTACAACCATCCGTTCAAGTTCTATCTGGTGCACGAGGCGCAGCCGAACGCCTTCGCCACGCCCGGCGGCAACATCTACGTGGTCGACTCGCTGCTCTATTTCGCCAGGAACTCCGACGAGCTCGCCGGAACCTTGTGTCATGAGGTGTCGCACACGATCCATCACGACACCATGACGCTGATGGAGAAGCGCAAGGCGGTCGAGAGGCGCGCGGCCGGCGCGGCGATACTACTCGGCCCGACGACGGGCAATGTGCTGGCCATTGCGCTCCTCAGCCAGTTGCATTCCCTCAGCTATTCGCGCGACGTGGAGGCGCAAGCCGACCTTACCGGGTCTGACATCTGCGCTGCCGCCGGCTACAACCCCTGGGGGCTGATATGGCTATTCAAGGACTTTGACAAGGCCGACACCCGCCAGATCCCGCAGATCCTGTCGGATCATCCGAACAATCAGAATCGGGTGGCGGCGCTCGAGCAGCACTTCCGCGAGAACCCGACGGTTTTCGGCAAGTTCAACCCCGACCGGACTGCCGCCACGCCGTTTGCGGCCGTCAAGAAGGCCCCCGAGGTGTTCCTGCGCTGAGCAGGGTCGTCAGACCGACAGTACCTCGCGCAGCTGCGCGACTTCCTCCGCCGAGGAGGTCATGAAGTCCTCGCACGCCTCGAAGTCGAGCGCGAGACGCTGGAAGGGCCGCGAGGCTCCGACCAGGGCCCTGAGCGTGTCGGGCGTGCCGGCGTAGTCGGCGAGCAGCGCCGCGACCGCCAGCACGTCGCCGAGCGTCAGCGGGCCGCTCAGGTCCTGCTCGAGGTCCTCGGAGTTACGTACCGCCTCGATGATCTCCGGGGCGAAACCCCAGTTCTCGATCAGCGCGGCGGCGATCTGCAGGTGCCAGGTCTGCACCACGTGCGAGTAGGCCTGGCTGTCGGCGAGCAGGTCCGGATGCTTGCTGGCGCGCGCCAGGATGTAGAGCCGGCCGATGCCCTGGAGCAGGCCCGCCAGCATGGCGGCGTCCGCATTCAGCTGCGTCAGGCGCCTGGCGATCGCCTGGCTCAGGCTCGCGACCCGCACGCTGCGCTGCCAGAGATCCTCGATCTCGCGCTCGAGACCCCTGAGGTCCGGCGAGGCGCGCAACTGGCTCATGGCGAAGGAGACGGTGGCGGTGCGCACGGTGTTCAAGCCGACGCGCGTGATCGCGGCGCGCAGATCCGGGGCGGGAACGCGCCGCGGGTTGAGCGCGGCGGAGTTGGCCATGCGCACGATCTGGCTGGCGATCGCGGGCTCGCCGCCGATCGCGATGACGACGCGCGCGATGTCGACGTCGTCGTTGTTCAATACCTGCTGGATGCCGGCGACCACCGCCGGATAGCCGGGGAGCTCCACTTCGCCGGCCGACAGCTCGCCGGCGAGCGCCTGCACGAAGGCGAAGGCGACGTCGTTGGCGCTCGGCGCCGTGTTGGGTTTGACTGCCGCCATGTCAGACTCCCGCGCCGCTCGCGGCGCCGTGCAGGGTACGCAGCAGCTCGGCCTCGCCGAGCGAAAGTCCGCAGTTCGAAATGAGCTCCTCGCGCGAGGCGCCGCGGCGCGCCAGGCGGATGGCGATCTGGTAACCGGAGGCGGGCGCGCCCTTCGGCTGCGGGCCCGGCTGTGCCCGCTGCTCGATGCGCTCATCGAGGCGGCGGATCGCGTTGGTGGTGGCATTGACGCGCCCATCGAGCGCGCTCAGTTGCTGCGCGAGGGTTTGCGCCTGGGTGACGATCTGCTGACTCTGCCGGCGCGTGGCGCGCCGCCAGCCATCGAAGCTGAGCGCGGCGAGCGCGAACGCGAACATCATCAGCGTGCCGCAGCCGGCCAGCAGCAGGTCAAGAGGCGGTATCTCAGTCATGTGCACCGTAGGCTCCTGTGAGCGAGTTCACGGCGCCCGCGCGTCGGTTTTTCGCCGCGCGCGGACGCTCGACGGGAAGGCTGCATGATCCATGCCATGGGGGCCGCAGTCAGTGGCCGCCATCGGCCCCCGCGGCGGTGACGGCCGCCGCGGGCGCGGGAGCGGCGGGCTCGGCCGCGACCGGCATCGCGATGGCGGGTGCCGCGGCCGGAGCGGGCGCGGGCGGCTCGGCCGCCTCGGTCGCCGCGGCGCCAGCGGTCATCGCCGGCGCGTCGTCGCCTTTGGTCTCGGTCGCGAGGATCACGACCACCACGCGGCGGTTGGCATTGCGACCCTCGGGGGTGTCGTTGCTCTGCGCCGGCCGCTGCTCGCCGTAACCGACCACTGCGAGCCTCGAGGCATCGACGCCCTGGCCCGCGAGCACGCGCACGACGCTGCCGGCGCGCGCGGCGGAGAGCTCCCAGTTGGAATAGAAGACGCTCGTCCGGATCGGAACGTTGTCGGTATAGCCCTCGACCCGGATCCCGTTCGGCAGCGGCGTCAGTACCTGCGCCAGCCGCTCGAGCACCGGCACCGCCGCGGGCGCGGGCTGGGCGCTGCCGCTCGTGAACAGAATGTCGGTGCGCAGCTCGACCTCGACCCACATCTCGCTGCGCCGCACCGTCACGAGGTTGCGCTGCACGAGATCGCCGAGCGCCATCTGCACCTGGTCGGCGACGCGCGCCAGCGCGGCGTCGCGACGCGCGGCCTGCTCGGCCAGCGCCGCCGCGCGGGCCGGCGCGATCTTCGGCAGGTCGGGCGCGAGCTTTACCAGCGGGCCCGCAGGAGGGGACTCATTGGGATCGGGGCGTTGCTGCTGCAGCACGCCGGTGCGGCTGTCGGCGCCGGCTCCCGCCTGATGCTGCCCGAGCTGCACGGGCTCGAGGGTGCGCGGCTCGCCGCGAAAGGCGGCGTAGAGCGAGTCGGACAGCAGCCGGTATTTGCCCTCGTTCAACGTGGAGAGCGCATACATCACCACGAAGAACGCGAGCAGTAGCGTGACCAGATCGCCGTAGGGGATCGCCCACGCCTCGTGGTTGGTGTGTTCCTCCTGCCGCTTGCGGGGTCTGAAGCTCATGAGCGGCGCCCGTCAGTGCAGATAGCCCTGCAGCTTCGACTCGATCGCGCGCGGATTCTCGCCCTGGGCGATCGACAACATGCCGTCGATCACCATCTCGCGCATCTGCGTCTGGCGCTGGATGATGACTTTGAGCTTGGCGGACACCGGCAGGAAGAACAGGTTGGCGAAGCCGATGCCGTAGACCGTCGCGGTAAAGGCCGCGGCGATGCCGTGGCCGAGGCGGGTGGGGTCGGCGAGGTTCTGCATGACCGCCATGAGGCCGAGCACCGCGCCGATGATGCCGAGGGTCGGGGAGTACACGCCCATGCCCTCGAACACCTTGGCGGCCGTGATGTCGGCGTGCTCGCGCACGTGCAGCTCGACGTTCATGACGCTGCTGATGGCGTCGGGCTCGCTGCCATCGACCAGCAGCTGCAGCGCCTTCTTCACGAACGGATCGGGTTCGCGGTCGATCACCGGCTCGAGACCGAGCAGCCCCTGCTTGCGCGCGGTGTTGCTCCACTCGACGATCTTGGCGATCAGCAGGCTCCCGTCCCGCGCCGGCGGGCGCATCACCCAGGAGAAGATCGCGAGCGCGCGGCGCATCACCGGCAGCGGCGTCTGCACCAGGATGGCGGCGATGGTGCCCACCACGACGATCATGAAGGCGGCCGCCGACACCAGCGCCATGACGCCGGCGCCCTTCAAGACCGCGCCGACCAGCACTGCGCACAGCGCGAGCGCCAGGCCGAGAATGCTTAGGAAGTCCACAGCCGTGGGTCCTGGCCGCCGTTCCGATGGCTCATTTCTCGTCCTCTTTCGTTTCGTCGCGCCAGTCGGCGAGCCGCGCCTTGAGTCGCACCAGCGCCTGTCCGTGCAGCTGACAGGCGCGCGATTCGGTCACCTTCAGCACCTCACCGATCTCCTTCAAGTTCAGCCCCTCGCTGTAATAGAGCGACATCACCAGCCGCTCCCGCTCGGGCAGCGTCTCGATCGCCTTGGCGAGCGAGGTGCGCATCTGCTCATCCGCCGTCTCACGGAAGGGATCGGCCGATCCCTCGGTGGCGCCGCCGGTCTCGTCGTCGAGACTCGCCAGGCGGCAGCTCGCCGCGTCCTGCACGATGGAGTGGTACTCCTCGAGCGAGACGCCCATCTGCTGCGCGATCTCGACGTCGCGCGCACCGCGGCCGGTGCTGCGCTCGACCTCGCGCACCGCGGCCGCCGCGGCCCGCGCCTTGCGGTGCACCGAGCGCGGCGCCCAATCGAGCGCGCGCAGCGCGTCGATCATCGCCCCGCGGATCCGGATACCCGCGTAGGTCTCGAAGCTCGCGCCGCGGCTGGCGGTGTAGTTGGCCGCGGCTTCCATCAGTCCCAGCATGCCCGCCTGGATCAGGTCGTCGACCGCCACCGAGGGCGGCAGCCGTCCGGCGAGGTGGTAGGCGATGCGCTTCACCAGCTCCGCATGGCGCACGATCAGCTCGTCGCCCGCGCGGCTCCCGCCCTGCAGCGCGCCATAGGCCCCGGCGGCGCTCATGACACCGCCTGCGGCCGTGTCGCCGTGCGCCGCACCAGGCGCTCCACGAAAAACTCGATGTTGCCCCGCGGGCCAGCCGGTACTGGCCAGGTATCGGCATGGGCCGCCAGTTTCTTGAATGCCCGCGAGGAGGGGCTCGAGGGGTACTCGTCGAGCACCGGGCGCTGGCCGCGCACCGCGCGGCGCAGGCAATCGTCGTCGGGGATCTCGCCGGCGTACTCCAGCGTTACGTCAAGAAAGCGGGAGGCGACCCGCTGGAAGCGCTGGAACAGCTCGCGCCCCCCGCCCGGCAGGCGGATCTGGTTGGCGAGCACGCGAAAGCGCTGCACGCCGTGATGACGGCTCAGGACCTTGATCAGTGCGTAGGCGTCGGTGATCGAGGCGGGCTCGTCGCAGATCACGACGATCACGTGCTGCGCCGCCTGTGAGAACTGCATCACACTGTGGGACAGGCCGGCGGCGGTGTCGACGATCATCACGTCGAGGCGCGTCGCGAGCGTGCTGAAGGCGCGCACCAATCCCAGGTGCTCGGCGGCCCCCATCTGCGCGAGGTCGGCGGCGCCGGCCGCGGCCGGAATCAGCTGAAAGCCCTGCGGCGCCTGCACCATGACCTCGTCCAGCGTGCGTTCGCCCGAGAGCACGTGTGCGAGCGTGTAGCGCGGTGACAGGCCGAGGAAGACGTCGGCGTTGGCGAGGCCAAGGTCGCCATCGAGCAGCACTACGCGCCGGCTCCGGCCGGCGAGGGCGGTGGCGAGGTTCACCGCGACGCTGGTCTTGCCGACCCCGCCCTTGCCGCCGGTGATGGCGAGCACCTGCACGGGCTGGGCGAGGCCATCGAGGCGGGTGGTGTTGTGAATCACGCTGAGCTCAGGTGCCGGCATGACGGCTCCTGCCGAAGCGCCGCCGCAGCAGGTCCTCGTCGACCGAGGCCCGGTTGGATTTCGCGAGCTGCACCGCCTGCGACACGAGCTCGAGCGCGCGCGCGGGCTGCAGATCCTCGGGAACGCGCTGCCCGCCGCTCACGTAGGCTACGGCCAGGCGCGCCCGGATCAGCACCGAGAGCACGCCGCCGAGGCTCGTGGCCTCGTCGACCTTGGTGAGGACGCAGCAGGCCGGATTGGCGGGCGCGAAGCGCTTGACCGCCTCTTCGATGGCGCCGGCCTGCGAGTTGGCGGGCAGCACCAGCGCGGATTCGAGTTTCGAGGCTGAGTTGGCCAGCACCGCGAGCCGCGTGGCGAGCTGTGGATCGCGCAGGCTCGTGCCCGGCGTGTCGATCAGCACCAGCCGGTAGCGCGACAGTTGGGCCAGGAGTACGCCGAGCCCGGCGAAGCCATCGGGCACGTAGACCGGCGCGCCGAGCAGCTGGCCGAGCGAGTGCAGCTGATCGTGCGCGCCCAGGCGCACCGAATCGGCCGCGACCAGCGCGAGATCGCGCGCCCCGTGGCGCAGCACCCAGCGTACGGCGAGCTTGGCGAGGGTCGTGGTCTTGCCGACGCCGGTGGCGCCCACCAGCGCGAGGCGGCCGCCCTCATCCTGCCAGCGCGGACCCGCGGTACGCAGGTACTGCGACAGGCCCGCGATGGCGAAGCGCCGCGCGCTCGCCAGATCGCGCTCCTCGGGCAACTGCTCGACGATACGGTCGGCGAGGTCCTGCGCGACGCCCATCTCGGTGAGCTCGCGCAGCATCTCGGCGACGACCGGCGTGCGGCGCGTGCGCTCATTCCAGGCGAGCTGCTCGAGCTGCGTCTCGAGCATGCGCCTGAGGATCTTGAGCTCGGAGTTCATGTGGTCCATGGCGGCGGCGGCCGGCGCGCTCATGGCAGCCGGCGCTGCGACGACGGCTGGTGCCGGCGCCGGTGCCGGAACGCTGGGCGCGGCGGGCGCAGTGTTTCGGGCGGGAGAAGTGGGTGTAACCGGCACGGGCGCGCGAGCGGT
>DATMRG010000164.1:0-3847 GCA_035566495.1 Steroidobacteraceae bacterium
GTCGACAAGCTGGTGTGGGCGACCCGCTGGGGCGCCGACACGGTCATGGACCTCTCGACCGGGCGCAACATCCACACGATCCGCGAATGGATCGTGCGCAACTCGCCGGTACCGATCGGCACCGTGCCGATCGGCACCGGCGAGTTGCGCAGGATCCACTCGCGGGTGTCGTGGATGTTGCGGCCGGTCGAGAGGTCCATGACGGTGTCGGCGCCCCAGCGGATCGCCCACACCATCTTGTCCACCTCCTCGGCGGTCGAGGAGGTGACCGCGGAATTGCCGATGTTGGCGTTGATCTTCACCAGAAAGTTCCGGCCGATGATCATCGGCTCGGACTCAGGGTGATTCACATTGGCCGGCAGAATGGCGCGGCCGGCCGCGATCTCGGCGCGCACGAACTCGGGCGTCACGTGCTCCGGAATGGCCGCGCCCCAGGAGTTGCCATCGCGCACCGCCCCGGCCGCGGCGCGCTCGCGCCCGAGGTTCTCGCGGATCGCGACGTACTCCATCTCCGGCGTCACGGTGCCGGCGCGCGCGTAGGCCAGCTGCGTCGCCGCCCCGCCTGCCCGGGCGCGCAGCGGCGCCCGGCGCAGCGGAAATTCCGGCGCCGCCTTACCGCCCGCGCTGAGCCCGTTGTCGACGAGCTGCACGTGCCGCCCCGGGTAGGCCTCGGTATCAGCGCGCGCGGCGATCCAGCGCTCACGCAGCCGCGCGAGCCCCGCCTCGATGTCGATCGCGATGGCGGGGTCGGTGTAGGGGCCGGAAGGATCGTAGACGGTCAGCGGCGGCTCGCCGCTCGAGGGGTGCAGCGCGATCTCGCGCATCGGCACCCTGAGGTCCGGGTGCAGGCGCCCGGGCCGATACACCTTGCGTGAGGCGGGAAAGGATTCAGAGACGACGTGCCAACTCTGCGCATTCATCAGACACTCCTCGCGTCAAGCCGCGGAAGATCCGGCGAATGCTGCCCATGGGAAAGGATCGGAGGCTACGCTTTCCTACGCCAGCATTAACTGGATCAGGTTCGGAGGGTCGCCATGCTGCGCTTCCCCGAGCGCCTATGGCCTCTCAGCCCCCTGCCGGGGCTCCCCTAGCTACACGCGGAAAGTAGTACGAGTGGTGCGCGGCCGTCAATGCCGCGCGCGCGGGAGGGAGCTGGCGCGGGATTTATTTTTCGCCCGCTGCACAGCCGCGGCGCTGCGCAGTTCGCACCGCTTGGGAAGCGCCGCGCCCGGGAGCGGGCACGGCGGCTCATCTGAGACTATCAGCTCGGCCGACCACTCCCGTGGCTCGCCTGCCCGCCCTTACGGCCCGCCTGCGCGGCGAGCTCCGGGTGTTGCGAGAAGCTGCGCTTCTCGTCGGGCACGCTCTGCCCGCCCTTGCGGCCGGCGACCGCGGCCAGCGTCCGGTTCTGCGAGAAACTGCGCTTGGATCCCGGCACGCTCTGCCCGCCCTTGCGGCCGGCTTCCGCCGCCAGCCGGCGGTTCTGCGAGAAGCTGCGCTTCTCATCCGGCACAGCCTTGCCACCCATACTGGCAATCTGCCGCTGCCGTTCCGCATTCATCGAGGCGAAACCACGATGCGACAGCCGTCCTTCCGTAGCGTGAGCCATTACTGCTCTCCTTCCGACCGCGAGGCCGGCGCAAGCCCGAACAAGGAAAATCCCTCTCTCGACTCTGAGGATACGCCCGAGGCGCCGCTGGGAAAACTGCCTGGAACCCGCCTTTCACTCCCCGGGAGGCGCGGTTTGCCTTCCCTTCAGGGGGTTACGTGGTCGATCGTCAGGTTGACGAGGCCGTCCTTACCCACCTGATAGCGGATTTCCCCGAAAGGATCGCCGCTCGCCCCGACGGGCGTACCGGAGCGGGCGATGCGCGCGCCGACCGTGACGCTGTCCCCGGGACCGAAGCTCCGCCCCGGGATCATCGAGTCCTTCGCTGTCAGCTCGACCGTCTGCGGAAACTCGCTCGCCAGACGCCGCACAGCGAGCGGCGGCCCGGGGTGGGCCGGATCGCGCACGAAAACAAACAGCGGGAACGCGCCGGCTGATGCCTTGAGCTCCGGTGCCAACATGACGCGCACGCGCACCATTGGCGCTGCGGCGGCCGGCGTCGCGGCGTCGACGGCCGCCGCGGTGGCCGGCGCGGCGCCGAGCTGACGGTCGATCGCCGCGATCTGCTGCTCGAGGAAGCCCCGGACCGCGTCCGGCGGATTGCTCGCCAACACTTTCTCGAACCGCTGCCGCGCGAGCGGCAGATCGCCGCGGCGCGCCGCGACGGCGGCGCCGAAGAACAGCGCCTTGGGCGAGTCGGGTGCCACCACGAGCGCGCGCTCGATGAGCCGCGCCGCACGGCCGTCGCGCCCGTCGAGCTCCGCCGGATCGTTCATGGCGAGGCCCTGGGACTCGCCGATGAGCGCCTCGGCATTCCTGCCGCCGCTCAGGCGGTCGGCGCGCTCGTAGGCACGGTAGGCGAGCGGATACTCCTGCAGCGCCAGGTAGGAGCGCCCGAGCATCAGCCAGCCATCGAGATTGTCCGGATTGCGCTCGAGGCGGCGCGCCAGCTGCGCCACCATCGTCTCCGGAGAGCTCGCGGGCGGCGCGGCCCGCCACGTCCAGTTGCTCCAGAGCGTATACAGCGCCGCCGCGCCGATCACGAGGACCGCGGTCGCCGCCAGCGTCGTCCATACCGCGGGCCTCGCTCCCTCAGGGCGCGCGCGCAGCAGCGGCAGCGCGACCAGCGCGATGCCGGCCACGGTGAGGGCGGCGGCGAGCAGCACGAAGGTCAGCATCAGGTTCGCGCGTCCTCGTCCACCGGCTCGAGGTCCTGCGCGAGCAGCGCCGTGCGCTGGCGCACCACGCGCACCAACACCCCCGCGCCGATCAGGAGCAGCACCCCGGGGGCGAGCCACAACCAGGCGGTGCGCGCCGTGAAGCGCGGCCGGAACAGAATGAAGTCACCGTAGCGCGCCACCATGAAGGCGCGTATCTCGGCGTCGGACTTGCCCGCGAGCAGCATGTCACGCACTTCGGCGCGCAGGTCCGCGGCCAGCGACACCGGGGAGTCGGCCAGCGCCTCGTTCTGACATTGCATGCAGCGAAACTCGTGCGTGAGCGCCAGATAGCGCGCCTGCAGCTCGGGCGTCGGCATCTGCGTCGGATCGACCGCGAGCGCCACGCGCGCGGCCACGAGCGCCGCCAGCATCGCCAGTACTAACGCCGCCGTGAAGCGCTTCATGACCCTGGAAACGGCGAGCGCGGCACGCGCGGCAGGATCTCACGCGTCCACACGTCGTGTGTCAGCGAGCCCACGACCTTGTAGACGACGATGCCCTGCGGGTTCACGAGGAAGGTCTCCGGGGCTCCATACACCCCCCAGTCGATCGCGGTGCGGCCGAGATGATCGACCGCAACGATTTCGTAGGGGTTGCCGAGCTGCTGCAGCCAGGCGCGCGCCTGGGCGTCATCGTCCTTCCAGTCGAGACCGACCAGCGGCACGACGTTGGCACGCTGGATCTCGAGCAACGTCTGGTGCTCGTCGCGGCAACCGCCGCACCAGGTGCCCCAGACGTTGAAAAGGTACCAACGGCCCTTGAGGTCGCCGGTGCGCACGGTGCGCGCCGGGTCGGCGAGCGCCGGCAGCGCGAAGTCGGGAGCGGGCTTGCCGATGAGGGGCGAGGCGATGATGTCCTTCTCGGGGGCGCGGCGGATGCCGATCGCCAGGACCACGACCAGAGGAATGAACACCGCCATCGGCAGCAGGAAGCGATTCATGTGGCCTGCTCGCCGATTGGGCCCGGAGCAGCCGCCGCCTGCGTCACTTTCGAGCTGCGGTAGCGGCGGTCGGAGGCC
>DATMRG010000165.1:0-16317 GCA_035566495.1 Steroidobacteraceae bacterium
GATCGCGGAAGAATTGCCGGATCTCACTCACCATGGGGACACCTTTCACTTCTGCCTGGAACGCTCCGCCGCCGCCTGCCCGAAGGCGGCGAACAGCGCGCGCGAAAACGGATTGGCCAGGACCCGCCACTCCGGGTGCCACTGCACGGCGAGCGCGAAGCTCTGCGCCGCGCGCACCCGGAATGCCTCGACGACTCCGTCGGGCGCACGCGCCTCGACCGCGAGCGGTGGACCGAGGCGGTCGATGCCCTGGCTGTGGAGCGAGTTCACCCGGACTCGGTCCTGGTCGGTGAGCGAACGCAGGACTCCCCCGGGCTCGAGCGTCACGTCGTGAGCGGGTCCGTACTGCACCTCGAGCGGCTGGCTATCGTCGTCGCGGTGATCGAGATGGCCCGGCACTTCGTGCAGCTTCTGATGGAGCGTGCCGCCGAAGGCGACGTTGATCTCCTGGAAGCCCCGGCAGATTCCGAATACCGGCACGCCCGACTCGACGGCCTTGCGGATGAGCGGCAGCGTCGTCGCATCGCGCGCCGGATCGTGCAGCGTCCCCGGGGCACTCGGCGGCCCGTCGTAGTGGTGCGGCTCGACGTTCGAGGGGCTCCCGGTGAAGAGCAGTCCGTCGAGCCGCTCGAGCAGCTCCTCGAACCCGAGCTCCTCGGCGAGCGAGGGGATCAGTACCGGCGCGGCGCCGGCCGCATCGATCACCGCGCGGGCGTATTTCTCCCCCACCATATGGAAAGGATGATGGCCGACCATGCGCCGGTCGGCGGGAATACCAATGAGCGGGCGGGCGGGTGCCATGACGGCTTATTGCCAGGCAGGTGTTTAATATTCTAAACAGGCCCTGCCGTCGAAACCTCCGGAATGAGCAGTATTAGACCACAGGCCGGGGACGGAAGCCTCAGGTTGCGAGGCGAGTCAGAAGTGCGGTAAGGGCTTAGCCGCGGGCATAAGAGTGGGTCCGGGCCCGCCCGCGAGGCTCGGGAATTTGCCCGCCCTGCCCCGGGCTCGCTATCCTGCGCACCCCGCGCTGCCCCGGCGGCGTCAAAATATCTTAAACAGAGCGGAGCCCTGCAGATGGGACGCCCGGCCTACGTCGACTCTTATTACGCCGCCTCGGCGCGCCCGGCACCCGAGCGTCCGGCGCTCGAGGGCGGCGTCGACTGCGACGTTTGCGTCGTCGGCGGCGGGATCGCGGGCTGCTCGGCCGCGCTGCACCTGGCCGAGCGGGGCCTCTCCGTCGTGCTGCTCGAAGATCAGCGCGTCGGCTGGGGCGCCTCGGGGCGCAGCGGCGGCCAGGCTCTCTTCGGGGTCGCCGCACCCCAGGCGAAGCTCACCCGCCTCATCGGCGCGGCGGATGCGCGCGCCGTCTGGGATGTCTCGGTCGAGGGGCTCGCGCTGCTGCGCTCGCTCATCGAGCGCTTTCGCATCGACTGCGACTGGGTGAACGGCTATCAGCTCACGGCCGTCAAGCCGGCTCACGTCCGCGAGCTGCGCGCGGAGGTCGCCGAGCTCCGCGACAGCTACGGCTATGGGAGCGTGCGCTACATGCCGCGCGAGGAGCTCGTCGGGCTCCTGGCGACGCAGCGCTACCTGGGCGCGCTCTACGACGGCAACAGCGGCCACCTGCATGCGCTCAACTACACGCTCGGACTCGCCGCCGCCGCCGAGAGCTTCGGCGTGCGCATCTTCGAGGGCAGCCGCGCGCAGAGCTTCTCGGCCGCCGCTGCCTCCAGGGTGTGGGTCGCGACGCCCCGCGGCGAAGTGCGCGCCCGCCACCTGGTGCTGTGCGGCAACGTCTACCTCGGCGCGACTGCGCCGGCGCTGGCCAGCAAGATCATGGGGGTGGCGACCTATATCGTCGCGACCGAGCCCCTCGGCGAGGCGCGCGCCCGCGGGCTGATCGCCAACAACGCGGCCACCTGCGACATGAACTGGGTGCTCGACTACTTCCGCCGCTCGGCCGATCACCGCCTGCTATTCGGCGGCCGGGTCAACTACTCGGGGCTGCGCTCCTTCGATGCGCCGGCCGCCACGCGCGCGCGCATGCTGCGCGTCTTTCCGCAGCTCGCGGACGTGCGCATCGACTATGCCTGGGGGGGCGAAGTCGACATCACTCTGAACCGCGCGCCGCACTTCGGGCGCCTCGCGCCCAACGTGTATTTCCTGCAGGGCTTCTCCGGGCATGGCGTCGCCCTCACCGGCGTCGCGGGCAAGCTGGTCGCCGAGGCGATCGCCGGCACTGCGGGGCGATTCGATGTGTTCGCGCGCATCCCGCACGCCAATTTTCCGGGCGGGGCGGCGCTGCGGCGCCCGGCGCTGGTGCTCGCCATGCTGTATTACCGGCTGAAAGACCTGTTGTGATGCCGAACGATCCCCTCCTTCCCCAACGCCTGATCTCATGGGTGTGGAGCGCCTGGGCGCTCTACTGGCTGGTCGCGGCGTACGGCAACAAGGCGACGCGGCGGCGCGAACCATTCGCCTCGCGACTCATCTACATGCTGGCGCTGGTGGCCGGCAGCGTGCTGATCGCCTGGGACCGCTGGCCCTGGGGGCGGGCGCTGGACGAGTTTTTCTGGCCGCGCTCCGCGCTTTCCTATCTCGTGGGGCTCGCGGTGCTCATCGTGGGCCTCGCCTTCTCCGTGTGGGCGCGCGTGCACCTCGGTCGGAACTGGAGCGGGACGGTCACCGTGAAGGAGGATCACGAGCTGATCCGCACCGGTCCCTACCGCTACGTACGGCACCCGATCTACACCGGTATCCTGACCGGTGCGATGGGCACTGCGATCTGCTCCGGCACGCTGCGCGCGGCGCTCGGGCTGGCGATCGTCGCCGCCGCATTCATTGTCAAGCTGCGCGCCGAGGAGCGCTTCATGCGCGAGACCTTCCCCGGTCAATACGAGAAGTACAGCGAGGAAGTCCCGGCGCTCGTCCCCTTCACAAAGCTTCCGCGATCTGCACCGCGTTGAGCGCGGCGCCCTTCAGGAGCTGATCCCCCGCCACGAACAGCGCGATCGAGCGCCCGGAGGGGTCGGACAGGTCCTGGCGGATGCGGCCGGCGAGGATCGGGTCGCCTCCCGAGGCATCGCGCGGCATCGGGAAATAATTGCGCTCGCGGTCGTCGACCAGCTTCACACCGGGCGCGCCGGCGATGAGGCGGCGTGCCTCGTCGGCCGAGATCGGCCGCTGACACTCGAACGTGATCGCCACCGAATGCGCGCGCAGCACCGGCACCCGGATGCAGGTCGCCGAGACGCGCAGCTCGGAGTCGCCGAAGATCTTGCGCGCCTCTTCCCGGACCTTGATCTCCTCCTCGTTGTAGCCCGAGTCGGGATCGATGCGCGCGTTGTGACTGAAGACGTTGAAGGCGTAAGGATGCGGCAGCACCCGCTGCTGGTAGGGGCGGCCCTCGAGATAGGCGCGTGTCGACTCGCGCAGCTCCTCCATCGCCGCGGCGCCGGCGCCCGAAGCCGACTGGTAGCTCGCGATCAACAGCCGCACGATGCGGTTTGCCTGGTGAACCGGCCAGAGCGGCGTGATCGAGATGATGGCGGTGCAGTTCGGGTTGGCGATGATCCCGCGGTGCTCGCGAGCGGCAAGCGGGTTGATCTCCGGCACCACGAGCGGCACCGACGGGTCCATGCGAAATGCCGAGGAGTTGTCGATCACGACCGCGCCGGCGCGCACCGCGATCGGCGCAAACTTTTTCGAGACGGAGCTGCCGGCCGAGAACAACGCGATATCGACCCCGGCGAAGCTCGCCTCGGTCAGCTCGCGTACCGTGAGCGGGGCGCCGCGGAACTCGAGTGTCTTGCCCGCCGAGCGCGCCGAGGCCAGCAGGCGCAGCTCCGCGAGCGGGAAAGCCCGCCGCTCGAGGCAGCCGATCATCTCGACGCCCACGGCGCCGGTAGCCCCGACAATTGCCACGACCGGCGGCCTGATGCGACCCTGAGAAACCATGCGCAACTCTCCGTTAACCCCTTTTTTCCGGCTCCATCGTTCCTACCTGAGCGGCGGCAACCTGTAAAGCGGAAACCGGCTTAAATGGCGGGAAGTCGCAACTCCAACGACCCTTGCATTGGAGAGAAATCATGAAAGCTCGTTACCTCTGGCTCTTGATGCTCGCGTCCGCGGCGCCAGCCTGGGCGACCGACCTCCCCGCCTTTCCGTTCATCAACGTGAGCGGCCACGCGATGCGCGCCGTGAGCCCGGATCTCGCCCGGATCAACTTCACCGTCAAGGCCCGCGATGCGAGTGCCGAGGTCGCCGCGCACGCGGTGTCGGAGCGTGCCCAGGAGGTGCTCGACCTGCTTGCCGCGAACGGCATCGCCGCGGCCGACATCGATGCTCACGGAGTCGCCAAGCAGGTGGTCTTCGAGCGTGACTCCGGGACCTCGGGCGGGGCGCGGCGCGGGCCGCCGCGCTACGAGGTGTCGCGCTCCTTCTCGATCCTGCTGCGCAACCTGGCTTCCTGGCCGGACGTCGGCACGAAGCTCCTCGAGATGCAGAACGTCGAGGATCTCGAGGCGCAGTTCGACCGCACCGACCGCCAGGCGCTGGAAGCGGAGCTGCTCGTGGCAGCGGCACACGACGCGCAGCAGCAGGCCGAGCGCCTGGCCGCAGGCTTCGGGCAACGCTTGGGCGCCGTGCAGGCCGTCTCCCAGGAGCCGTTCGTGGCGATCAGCGACCTCTACCTGCGCGCCGACACGCGTTATGCCTACGCAGGGAGCAGGGCCTTCAAGGTTTCAGCAGGCCGCGTCTCCGCCGCTGAGGTGCTGGTGCCGGCGACCATCCCGCTCGCCGCGAGCGTCAACGCGATCTACCGCCTGGAGAGCGCGCAGCACTAGCCCGATGCCGGTGCTCTGATTTCGTAACAGCGGTGAATGCGCGGGTTGCGCGCGAAGTCCTCGGGCAGAGTCGCGGCCGACACGTCCGCGATGCGGTAGCGGCCGCCGAGCTCGTCGGCGAGCTTGAAGCGCTGCGCGTTGGTCGAGAATACGAGCAGGCCATCGGACGAGAGCAGGCGCGCGCAGGCATCGATGAGCTGCGGGTGGTCGCGGGCGATGTCGAGCACTCCCTCCATGCGCTTCGAATTCGAGAAGGTCGGCGGGTCGAGGAATACGAGGTCGAACCGCTCGGGACGCTCTGCGGCCTGCGCGAGCCATTCGCGGCAGTCGGCCTGGAGCAACGCGTGAGCCGGGCCCGCCAGGGCGTTGAGCGTGAGATTCTGCTGCGCCCACTCGAGGTAGGTACGCGAGAGGTCAACCGAGAGGCTCGAGCGCGCGCCGCCCGCAGCCGCATAGACGGTGGCGGTGCCGGTATAGGAAAAGAGGTTCAGAAAGCTCCGGTCCCGCGCCGCCGCCCGCAGCCGCGCACGCGTCAGGCGGTGATCGAGGAACAGCCCGGTGTCGAGGTAGTCGTCGAAGTTGACGCGGAACCGCAAGTCCCCTTCGGCCACGACGTGGAAGCGCTCGCGCTCAGCCACTTTGCCGTACTGCTCGCCGCGCGGTGTCCGGCGCCGCGTGCGTACGCGGATGCGCTCGGGCGGAACACCCGTCACCCCGGGCAGGCTCGCCAGCACCTCACCGCGGCGGCGCTGCACCGCCTCGCGCTCGATCTCGGCGGGCGCCGCATACTCCTGCACGTAGAGCCAGTCCTCCGGCGGGTCCACGCTCCGGTACAGGTCGATCGCAAAGGCGTACTCCGGCATGTCCGCGTCGTAGAGGCGATAGCAGGTGACTCGGGCGCGCTCGGCCCAGGTGCGCAGGCGCTTGCGGTTCTTGGTCAGCCGGTTGCCGAACATGCGCGCGCCGCTCGTGTCCTTGAGGTGCGCGACGCCCTTGCCGAGCGTGCCGGGCTCGCGCTCGCTCGCGGGGCCCACTTCGATCCTGAGCAGGCGGCATTCGATCGCGCCGTTCCAGAGGGTGTGGGTGCGATAGGCACGGAGCCCGAGCTCCATGCCGAGCTCGGGCGCGCCGGTCAGCACCGCGGCGCTCCATCCGGCAAAGCGCGCGCGCAGCACGGCGCCGAGCTCGCGGTGCACGGCGCGCGCGGCGTCACGGTCCTCGAGCCGGACGCCGTAGGGGGGGTTGGTGCCGAGCAGCCCGGGGCGGCCGGCTTCGTGGCCGGCGAGCGGCGCGGCCTCGCTCAACTCGCCGACCTCGAGATGCACGAGCTCGCCGACACCGGCGCGTGCGGCATTGTCCCGCGCGCTACGGATCGCATGCGCGTCGCGATCGCGGCCGCGGATCGTGGCCGAGACGGCCTCGCCGGTCCGGACGCGCGCCTGCGCCTCGGCCCGCAGCCCCTCCCAGAGAGCTGCGTCATGGCCGCGCCAGCCGAGGAAGCCGAAATACTCGCGCGTCAAGGCCGGCGCCCGGTCGGCCGCGATGAGCGCGGCCTCGATGCAGAGAGTCCCCGATCCGCACAGGGGATCGAGGAACTCCGCACCGCGCGCGGCGAGGGGCTCCCACCCCGCGCGCAGCAACACCCCCGCGGCCACGTTCTCCTTGAGCGGCGCCTCACCGGCGGCGCCGCGGTAGCCGCGCCGGTGCAGGCTCTCGCCCGCGAGGTCGATGGCGAGCGTGCAATGGGTCCCGTGAGCGTGCGCATGGACGCGCACGGACGGGCGCTCGGTGGCGATGTCAGGCCGCACGCCGGTCGCCTCGCGCAGCGCATCGACGATGCCGTCCTTGAGCTTGAGCGCGCCGAAATGCGTGTGGGTGATGGCCGGATGCCGGCCGCTGAAGTCGCACGCCAGCGTGGCGCCCGGCCCAAGGTGCGCGGTCCAGTCGACACGCCGCACCGCCAGGTAGAACTCCTGCGCGTCGCGCGCCTCGAACGTGGCGAGCTCGAGGAACACGCGGTTCGCGATCCGTGACCAGAGGCAGGCGCGGTAGGCGCTCTCGAGTGTTCCGGCGAAGGCAACGCCGGTCGATCGCTCGCGCGGCTCCGCCGCGCCGCAGCCGGCCAGCTCGCGGCCGAGGAGATCCGCCAGCCCGCGCGGCGAGCTCGCGAGGAACCTGAGCGCGGCGGAGGTCACCGCCGGGCGAGCCCGGTGCGGCTCAACCCTGCGCGAGATCGATCCACGTCGACTTGAGCTCCGTGTACTTCTCGAGCGCGTGCAGCGACTTGTCGCGCCCGATACCGGACTGCTTGTAGCCGCCGAACGGCACCGTGAGATCGTCGGCGTCGTAGCAGTTGACGTACACGGTGCCGGCACGCAGTGCCCGCGCCACGCGGTGTGCGGTGGTGATGTCGCGCGTCCAGACCGCGGCGGCGAGGCCGTACACCACGTCGTTGGCGATCGCGACTGCCTCGTCCACGGTCTTGAAGGTGATCGCGGCCAGCACCGGTCCGAAGATCTCCTCGCGGGCGATCGCCATGCGCGGCTCGACGCCGTCGAACACCGTCGGCTCGATGAAGTAGCCGCCGCTGTCCTCGCGCACGCGCCGGCCGCCGAAGCGCACGTTGGCGCCGTCGCGCCGGCCGGAGTCGATGTAGCCGAGCACGCGCTTCATCTGCGTCTCGTCGACGATCGCGCCGAGGCGCGTCGTCGGATCGAGCGGATCGCCCGGCTGGAGCTTGCGGCCGACCGCCTGCACCTTCTCGAGCAGCGCATCGCGGATGCTCTCGTGCACCAGCAGGCGCGAGCCCGCCGAGCACATCTCGCCCTGGTTGAAAAAGATGGCGAACGCGGCCGCCTTGGCCGCGCGGTCGAGGTCGGGGTAGTCGGCCAGCACGATGTTGGGGGACTTGCCGCCGCATTCGAGCGATACGCGCTTGAGATTCGACTGGCCCGCGTACTGCATGACCTGCTTGCCGGTCGCGGTCGAGCCGGTGAAGGCGATGCAGTCGACTTCCATGTGCAGCGCCAGCGCCTTGCCGGCGGTCGGCCCGAGGCCGGGCACGACGTTGAATACGCCCGGCGGCACGCCCGCCTCCACCGCGAGCTCCGCCACCTTGAGCGCGGTGAGCGGCGACTTCTCGGACGGCTTGAGCACGAGAGAGTTGCCGGTGGCCAGCACCGGCGCGAACTTCCACGCCGCCATGAGCAGCGGAAAGTTCCACGGCACGATCGCGCCGACCACGCCTACCGGCTCGCGCGTGATGAGTGCGAGGGCTTCGGGGCCGGTGGGGGCCACCTCGCCATACACCTTATCTATGGCCTCGGCATACCAGCGCAGGCAGCGGGCCGCGCCCGGGACGTCGACCTTCAGGCTGTCGGTGATCGGCTTGCCCATGTCGAGCGTCTCGAGAAGCGCGAGCTCATCGCCGTGCTTGTCGATCAGGTCGGCGAACCGCAGCAGGATCCTCTTGCGCTCCGCCGGCGGGCGGTTCGCCCAGCTGCCGGCCTTGAAGGCGGCACGCGCCGACTGCACGGCGCGGTCGATGTCCTCGGCGTCGCCGGAGGCGACGCGCGCCAGGAGCTTACCCGTAGCGGGGTTGACCGAATCGAAGGTCGCACCCGAGGCGGCGTCGACATAGCGTCCGTCGACGAAGGCCTGGGTGCGGAAGCTCAGCGAGCGGGCGCGCTCGTGCCAGGAGACCGTTGCGGGTTGTGCATTCATGGTGGCCGGGAATCCTATGAGAATCCGTCAGAAAGTCGGAGGGGTGCAGGCGCTGATGATCTCACACGCCTCGCGCCCGACATTGCGAAAGCGATGGGGCAGCTGGCTCGCGAAATAGTAAGCCTCGCCGGGGCCGAGCACGCGCGTCGCTCCGCCGACCGTGAGCTCGATGCGCCCGCGGATCACGACACCGGCCTCCTCGCCGCGGTGTGCCTGCATTTCCTCGCCGGTGGCAGCGCCGGCGGCGTAACGCGCGTGCAGCAGTGTCAGGTGCCGGCCGGTGCGCTGGGCGGCCACGAGCCGCAGCGAAAGCTCGGCGTTGCCGAGCTCGACGAGCTCGTCGGCGCCGAAGAAGGCCTGCGGCGCTGCGCTCATGTCGAGCGTGAAGAACTCGGCCAGCGACATCGGCACGCCATCGAGCACCTTCTTGAGCGAGCTGACCGAGGGGCTCACGCGGTTCTGCTCGATGAGAGAGATGAGTCCGTTCGTGACCCCTGCACGGCGGGCGAGCTCGCGCTGGGACAGCCCGAAACTGGTGCGCACGCCGCGCAAGCGCCCGCCGACATCGATGCTCATATGTTTAGGATCTTAGACGAGAGGGGCAAAAATATGGTCTGGGTGGCTTGCTTTGTCCACTTTATTTATCATCCCGCCCCCCAATCCCCGCACCGAGATTTCCATGGCCACCCCGATCGAAGCGCTGACCCGGAGCGATCTGGAAGCGTTGTGGATGCCGTTCACCGCGAACCGGCAGTTCAAGGCAAAGCCGCGCCTGCTCGCGCGCGCGCAAGGCATGCACTACTGGACCGTCGACGGTCGCGAGATCCTCGATGCGGTGGCGGGCCTCTGGTGCGTCAACGCCGGGCACGGACGGCGCGAGATCACCGCGGCGGTCGCCGCGCAGCTCGAGGGGATGGACTACGCGCCGCCTTTCCAGATGGGTCACCCGGGCGCCTTCAGGCTCGCGAATGAGCTCGTCAAGATCGCCCCGCGCGGCCTCGACCACGCCTTCTTCACCAACTCAGGATCGGAATCGGTCGACACCGCGCTCAAGATTGCCCTCGCCTATCACCGCGTGCGCGGCGAGGCGACGCGTACGCGCCTGATCGGACGCGAGCGCGGTTATCACGGCGTCGGCTTCGGGGGCATCTCGGTCGGCGGTATCGCACCCAATCGCAAGATGTGGTCCGCCTCGCTCCTGCCGGGGGTCGATCACCTGCCGCACACGCATGATCTCAGCCGCAATGCGTTCGCACGCGGGCTGCCCGAGCACGGCGTCCATCTCGCCGACGAGCTCGAGCGGCTGGTGGTGCTGCACGACGCCTCGAACATCGCCGCGGTGATCGTCGAGCCGATCGCCGGCTCGACCGGCGTGCTGCTGCCGCCGCGCGGGTACCTGAAGCGCCTGCGCGAGATCTGCGACCGGCACGGCATCCTCCTCATCTTCGACGAGGTGATCACCGGCTTCGGGCGCACCGGCTCGCCGTTCGCCGCCCAGGAGTTCGGCGTGACGCCCGACATGATCACGCTCGCCAAGGGAATCACCAACGGCTGCGTGCCGATGGGAGCCGTGCTCGTGTCGAAGCCGATCTACGAGGCGTTCATGCAGGGCCCGGACGGCATCGAGCTGTTCCACGGCTATACCTACTCGGCGCATCCGGTGGCCTGCGCGGCCGGGCTCGCGGCGCTCGGGATCTATGAGCGCGAGGGCCTCCTGACGCGCGCCGGCACGCTCGCGCGGGACTGGGAGGAGGCGGCGCATGGCCTGAAAGGCCTGCCGCACGTCCTCGACGTGCGCAGCTACGGACTGATCTGCGGGCTCGAGCTCGCGCCGCATGCCGGCAAGCCCGGCGCGCGCGGGTTCGAGGTGTTCCAGAAGTGCTTCGAGCGCGGCGTGCTGGTGCGCCAGACGGGCGACATCATCGCGCTGTCGCCGCCGCTCATAGTCGAGCGCGCACACATCGAACGGATTTTCGGCACGCTCAGCGAGGTGCTGCGCGCGCAGTGACCTAAGCGACAACGGCGCGGCGAGCCGCGAATCCGCGGCCCGCGCCGTCGCGCTTACCTGGCCCGCGCGGGCCTCAGGCGTGCGGCTTGCCGCGGAAATGCCGGACGCGGGACAGCACCGTCCACGCGACGAGCGCGATCACGATCGCGCTGCCGATCAACATCTCCAGATCGGTGAGCCCAAAAACGCCGCCACGCGACGCGACTACGGTAATCGTCTGCACCACACACCTCCGGGGCCATGAGAACCCGACTCAAGCGCAGCCAGAATCCCACCGGCGCCGGGAACGGTGAACTACTCCGTCGCGGATCTGCGACGGGGTTCAAGGCCACGGGTCGTTATGTCAGGTGTGCGTCGACTCGAAGATCGCGTAGATCTTGGCGCAGTCCTCCAGCACCTCCCAGGTGCCGGTAAAGCCGGCCGGTACCACGAACGCGTCGCCCGGGCCGAACGTGCTGCGCTCCCCGGCAGCGCTCTCGATCACCACGCGGCCCGCGGTCATCACGCACAGCTCGTTCTCCGTATAGCGCACCCGCCACTTGCCGCGCGTCGCCGCCCAGCGCCCGGCGAAGAACTGCTGCGTGCCGTCCGTGAAGTAATTCTGGACGCGCAGCTCCGGTGTGCCGGCGATGAGCCGGTCGGCGGGCGGCTCGGACACGTCCGCATCCAGAGGTCGGTCGAGTCGTACGATGGTGGTGCTCATGGGGGCGCCGCTCAGGTACTGATGCCAGGAAATTCTAGCGCGAAGGTGCGCCGCGAACGCACGCGTCCGCGGCGCTCCCTGGCCGAGTCCGGCCGCACCCCTCACTGGCCGGCCCCGGGTGCCTCGGCCGCGGCGCTGGCGGCCGCCGCACTCGCCGGGGTCGCGGCGAGGGGCCGCTCGAGCCGGACCGTGACCCGCCGCTCGAGCGCGTAGCCGTCGAGGTCGCCGGCCTCGCTGGCCGACTCGCTCGCCCCGTGCGCCTCGATGATCAGCCGCTCGCGCGTCATGCCGCCGCAGACGAGCGCAGCCGCCACCGCCTCGGCGCGGCGCTGCGACAGCGCGTCGTTGTAGTCGGCGGCGCCGCGCGGATCGGCGAACCCCGCCACCCGCAGCTTCGCCTCGGGGACGGCCGCCGCCAGGGCGCCGAGCTTGAGCAGCGGCCCCATGTCCTCGACCTTGATCGAGGCGTCGTCGGTGCGGAAGCTGACGTCCATTCCGACCGCATCGATCGCGGCGACCGTGCGCTCGAGCTGCGCGCCGTAGGAGCGCGACTCGGCGAGGGAGCCGTTGAGCTCGGTGACGCTCGCCCGCAGCTCCTTTGCCGTCTCTCTCTGCCGGTGGTAGCGATCGCCCATGAGGCCGCCGGCGGCTGCGCCGATCAGGGCGCCCACCGGTCCACCCGCCGCCGCTCCGACGGCGAGACCGGTGACGATGCCGACGTCCTCCGCTTTGGCGTTGCTGTCGGGCCCGGCTGCGGTTCCCGCCCAGGCGCTCGTCACCCCCAGGCAGGCCGCGACCGCGAGCCCGGTGGCCGTGCGTGTCGATTTTCGCGTGATCATGTTGCCTCCTCTCGTTAACCCGATGGCTCGGGCACGAGAGCCAGTTCAACGCACGCATGCGCCGCGGCGATGATGCAAAGCGGTCGGCGGGCGGGATGCTTTGTGGCAGAAGATGGCGGCGGGCGGCCGGCGCTTGGCGCGCGACGCGCTTCGCTATACTGCCTGCCCCCCGGCACCGGAAGAATGCGCCATGCGGCCTCTGCTCTTCGCCTCGCTCGCCCTGGCGGCTATGGCCGTGCCCCTGTCCGCCGCGGCGGCGGATGGCGAGGTGCTGCGCGCCACGCTCGAGAACGGACTGCGCGTCGTGGTGGTGCGCAACTCGCTCGCGCCCGTGGTCACGACCTCGGTGAACTACCTGGTCGGCTCGGATGAGGCGCCGCCGGGCTTCCCGGGCACCGCCCACGCCGAGGAGCACATGATGTTTCGCGGCAGCCCGGGGCTCACCGCCGACCAGCTCGCCGACATCGGCAGCGTGCTCGGCGGCGACTTCAACGCCGACACGCGCGAGGGACTCACGCAGTACCTGTTCACCGTCCCCGCCGAGGATCTCGACCTGGCGCTGCACATCGAAGCGCTGCGCATGCGCGGCGCGCTCAACACCGCCAGGGAGTGGGGTCAGGAGCGCGGCGCCATCGAGCAGGAGGTCGCGCAGGACCTGTCCGAGCCCGGCTACGTGCTGTACTCGAAGCTGCGCGCGCGGCTCTTCGCCGGCACTCCCTATGCGCACGACGCGCTCGGCACGCGGCCCTCGTTCGAGAAGACCACCGCGGCGATGCTGCAGAGCTTTCATCAGACCTGGTACGCGCCCAACAACGCGATCCTGGTGATCGCGGGCGACGTCGAGCCGCAGGCGGCGCTCGGGGAAGTGCGCAGCCTGTTCGGCGACATCCGCGCGAAGAAACTGCCGGCGCGGCCGGCGGTCCATCCGCGCGCCATCGTGCCGGCTTCGTTCACCGTCGACACCGACCGGCCGAGCGGCACCCTCATGATCGCGCTGCGTACGCCCGGACCGAGATCCGCCGACTTCGCCGCCCTCGAGGTGCTCGCCGACGTGCTCAGCAACCGGCGTTTCGATCTCTACGGGCTCGTGCCCCAGGGCAAGGCCACCGGAGCCGAGTTCGCCCTCGAGCCGCTGCCGCGGGCGGGCCTCGCGTACGCGGTGGCGACCTTCACGGCGGGGAGCGATGCGAAGGCCCTCGAGGGCGAAGTGCGCGCGATCCTCGCGCGAGCGGCGCGCGAGGGTGTGCCGGCCGAGCTCGTGGAGGCAGCCAAGCTCCAGGAGCGCAGCGATGCGCAGCTGCAGCGCAATTCGATCGGCGAGCTCGCCGCGGTCTGGTCCGATGCGCTCGCGGTCTTCGGGCTCGAGTCGCCCGACGAGGACCTCAGGCGCATCGAGCAGGTGACGGCCGCGGACGTGAACCGCGTGGCGCGCAAATATCTCGACCTCGGGCACGCCGTTACCGGCGTGATGCTGCCGCACGGCTCGGGCCGGCCGGTGCCGGGCGGCGGCGGCTTCGGCGGCCACGAGGCGATCTCCCTCGGTGAAGCCCGCGCCACGGCGCTACCGCCCTGGGCCAGCAAGGCGCTCGAGCGCCTGGCGGTGCCCGTCTCCACGCTCCGTCCGGTCGTCAGCATGCTGCCGAACGGTCTCACGCTCATCGTGCAGAGCGAGGATGTCAGCGACACGGTGAGCGTCTACGGCCACATCCGTAATCGCCCCGAGACCGAGGAGCCCGGTGGGCAGGAAGGAGTGAGCCAGGTGCTCGAGCGGCTCCTGCCCTACGGCAGCGAGCGTCTCGACCGGCTCGCGTTCCAGCAGGCGCTCGATGCCATCGGCGCGCGCGAGCACGCCGGCACCGACTTCTCCGCGCAAGCGCTGGCCGAGCACTTCGACCGCTCGCTCGAGCTGCTCGCCGACAACGAGCTGCATCCGGCCCTGCCCGCGGCGGCGCTGGAAGTGATCCGCGCGCAGGTCGCGCAGGGCGTGGCGGCGCGCAACGTCAGTCCCGGCTTTCTCGCCCAGCGGTCGCTCCGCAGCGCGCTGTTCCCGACCGACGACCCGAGCCTGCGCCTGGCGACGCCCGAATCGGTGCAATCGCTCACCGACGCCGCGGTGCGCGCCTACTACCAGAGGGTGTTCCGCCCCGATCTCGCGACCATCGTGATCATCGGCAAGGTCACACCGGAGGCCGCCGCCGCGGCGGTCACGCATTACTTCGGGGCCTGGAGCGCGAGCGGCCCGCCACCCCCGACCGAGCTGCCGGCGGCGCCGTCGAACCGTGCCGGCGTCATCGCCGTGCCGAACCAGAGCCGCGTGCAGGACCGGGTGGTGCTGGCGCAGAACCTGGCGCTGACGCGCGCCGATCCCGACTACTACCCGCTCGTGCTCGGCAACGCCGTGCTCGGCGGCAGCTTCTACTCGACCCGGCTCAGCATCGACCTGCGCAAGAACGCCGGCCTGGTCTACGGCGTCGAGTCACTGCTGCAGGCGGGCCGGACGCGCAGCGTCTATCTGGTGGAGTATGCGAGCGACCCGCAGAACGTCGGCAAAGCCGCCGACATGGTGGCCCGCGAGCTGACCACCATGCAGGACACGCCTGTGGGCGCCGACGAGCTGACGCGCGTCAAGGCGTACCTGCTCAGGCAGATTCCGCTCGCAGAAGCCGGGGTCGCCGAGATCGCGCGCGGCATGCTGGGACGGCGCGACCTGGGACTGCCGCTCGATGAGCCAAGCAACGCCGCTCGCCACTACGTGGAGCTGGACGCGCCGGCGGTGCAGGCCGCGTTCCGCAAGTGGCTGCGCCCGGCTGACCTGGTGCGGGTCAGTGAGGGCCCGGCGCCGCAGTAGTGCGCCGGCGCGAAGCCATGCTCGCGGTCCGGGCGCTCGCGCCCCTGCCCTAGTCAGCGCCGTCCTACCTAACTCGCATCGCGCGGTCCCAGCCTATCCCGATCGGGGGATGGCTTGTGGACCGTCCGGACGGTAGGGTGTGACGCCTCGTCGCCGTCGGGGGATTGGCCGCGCACAACTCGCGGCCGCATTCATCGCTGTATGTATTTCCGCCAACCCATTTCCATGCGTCCTGCGCGTGAGCGGCTGCTCGATGCGGCAGAGCGAGTGGTGGTCGAGTCGGGTGCGACACACCTGACCCTCGACGCCGTGGCAAAGTCCGCGGGCGTCAGCAAGGGCGGGCTCCTGTATCACTTTCCCTCCAAGGAAGCGCTGCTCCAGGGCATGGTGACCCGGCATTTCCATGAGGTGGATGCCGAGGTCGACAAACGTCTCGCGAGCCGCGCTGGCAAGCCATCGCGCGCGGACATGTTCTGCGAGCGCATGCGCGTGCTGCTCGAGCTGCATCCCGGGCGTCCCGGGGTCGGCGTGGCGATGCTGGCCGCCTCCGCCGACAACGCGGAGCAGATGGCGGTGTGCCGCGCGGAGTACCGCAAGCTCCTCGATGAGTTCACCAAGCTCCCGGGCGGATTCGAGGGCACCGCGCAGGTACTGCTCGCGGTGCAGGGACTGCTGCTCGCGGAGCTCCTGCACCTCTCGCCCTACACCCCCAGGGAGCGATCCCGGCTCGTCAAGGCTTTGCTGCGGGCCGCCGACCAGGTCGGGAGCACGCAATGACACCGAGCACACGTGGAGTCTGCCTTTCCCTGCTGACGGCCGCGCTGGTCGCGGGCTGCGCGGTCGGGCCGGATTTCCATACCCCGGCCCCGCCGGCCACCAGCCATTACACACGCGCGCCCGAGCCCACGGGCACGGTCGCAGCCCCCGGCGCGAGCGGCACGGCGCAGACCTTCAGCAGCGAGCGCGACATTCCGGCGGATTGGTGGACGCTCTATCACTCGAGCTCGCTCGATGGGCTGGTGCGCGAGGCGCTCGCCGACAGCCCGACGGTGCAGGCCGCGCAGGCGACACTGCTCACCGCGGTCGAGACCTGGAAGGCGAACCGCGGCGGGCTGCTGTTGCCGGCGGTCGATGCTACGGGCAGCGCCACGCGCGAGCGCGTACCGGGCGCGGCGTTCGGTGAGCCCAACATCCCCGGGACGATCTTCAACCTCTTCGATGCCTCGGTCGGCGTGACTTACCGGCTCGATCTCTTCGGCGCCTCGCGCCGCCAGGTCGAGGCGTTCCATGCGCAGGCCGACTACCAGCGCTGGGAGTTCGAGGCGGCCCGCCTGACGCTCACCGCCAAC
>DATMRG010000166.1:0-2573 GCA_035566495.1 Steroidobacteraceae bacterium
GCCCTTCGAGGCGCGTTACTTCCACACTCCGGGGGACGAGCTCATCGAGGTGCCAGTGGGTACGCTCAACGTCGAGGTCATGAAGGGTCTGGCGCGCGCGCCGGTGCGGCGCAGCGTCGCCGTGAGCGCCGGCACGACGAGTGAGGTCGCGGTGGTGCTGCCGACACGCCGCTGGCCCGATGGGCCAGGCCGGCGTTGGGTCAGTGCCGACGTGCACGTCCACATGAACTACGGAGGCCATTACCGCAACACGCCCGCGCACCTGGTGCTACAGGCCGAGGCCGAGGATCTCGACATCGTCGAGAACCTCATCGTGAACAAGGAGCAACGGGTCCCCGACATCGCCTACAGCGGCCGTGGAGTCGATTCCGCCTCGACGCCGGAGACGCTGCTGGTGCACGGGCAGGAATTTCATACCAGCTACTGGGGGCACCTGGGGGTGTTGGGTTCGCACGGAGGCACGCTGCTGCCGGGCTACTCGGGCTATCCCAACACCGCGGCGGCAAGCCTCTCGCCAACCAACGCGGACGTAGCCGACCTGGCGCACGCCGACGGGGCAGTCGTCGGCTATGTGCATCCCTTCGAGGCGGAGCCGAGCCCGCTCACCAAGCCTGTCCACACCGACGCCGACGAGCTGCCCGTCGACGTGGCGCTCGGCAAGGTTGACTACATGGAGATTGTCTCGTTCGCCGATCACCAGGCCACCGCCTCCGTGTGGTACCGGTTGCTGAATCTCGGATTCCGCATCCCGGCCGCCGGCGGCACGGACGCGATGGCTGACTACGCGACGCTGCGCGGTCCGGTCGGCCTCAACCGCGTATACGCGTCGATCCCCGCCGGCCCGCTCGCGAGCTCAGCGTGGCTCGAGGCACTGAAGGAGGGGAGGACCTTCGCGACCAACGCACCGCTGCTCGACTTTTCGCTCGCCGGCAGTCCCATTGGTGCAACCGTGCAGCTCGAACGCGCGCGCCCGGTCGCTTTCTACGCGCGGCTGCGCTCCATCGTGCCCGTCGATCATGCGCAGATCGTCTGCAACGGTCATATCGTGCGCGAGCTCACCCTCCGAGCCCGTCACGAGACTCTCGACGTCGGCGGCACTCTGCCGCTCGAGGCGAGCGGCTGGTGCGTGCTGCGGGCCTTCGCCGCCAAGGCGGAGTACCCGATCCTCGACAACTTCGTCTATGCGACCACGAGTCCCATCTACGTGACCGTCGGGGGGGAGAAGCCGCGCTCGCCCGAGGATGCGCGCTACTTCGAGGCGTGGATCGATCATCTGGCGCAGGTCACGGACGCTTACCCGGACTGGAACTCCCCGGCCGAGAAGGCCGCTGTGCTCGCGGAGCTGGCCGCGGCCCGCGCGGTGTACCAGCGCCTCGAGTGAACTCACCCGCTGCCATTCCTTCTCACGCCCGCGCCGTGGTTATCGGCGGCGGGATCATCGGCACCTCGGTCGCCTATCACCTCGCCGCCATGGGCTGGAAGGAGGTCGTGCTGCTCGAGCGCGACCGCCTCACCTCCGGCACCACCTGGCATGCCGCGGGCCTCATGGTGACCTTCGGCTCGACGTCGGAGACCTCGACCGAAATGCGTAAGTACTCGCGCGATCTCTACCGGCGGCTCGAAGCGGAGACCGGCCAGTCGACGGGACTCGCGCAGATCGGCTTCATCGAGGTGGCCGCCGACAAGGACCGGCTCGAGGAGTACCGGCGGGTCGCGGCGTTCAACCGTTATTGCGGGGTGAATGTCGAGGAGATCTCGCCGCGCGAGGTGCGCGAGCTCTTTCCGCTCGCGCGGGTGGACGACATCGAGGCGGGCTTCTACGTGAAGGAGGACGGGCGCGTCAACCCGGTCGACGTCACCATGGCGCTCGCCAAGGGTGCACGGCAGCGCGGCGTCAGGATCCTCGAGGGCGTGCCCGTGCTCGGGGTGTCGCAGGCACGCGGGCGCGTTAGCGGTGTGCGTACGCCGCTCGGGGACATCCGCACCGAGGTCGTCGTCAACTGCGCCGGCATGTGGGCGCGGGAACTCGGCGCGGCGAACGGCGTCACGATCGCCAACCAGGCGGCCGAGCACTACTACCTGATCACCGAGCCCATCAGGGATCTGCCGCCCAACATGCCGGTGCTCGAGGATCCGGGCGCCTACGGCTACTACCGCGAGGAGGGTGGCGGACTCATGGTGGGTCTGTTCGAGCCCGTGTGCGCGCCGTGGAAGATCGAGGGCATCCCGGGCGATTTCTCCTTCGGTGAGCTGCCGCCCGACTGGGAGCGCATGACCCCGTTCCTCGAGCGCGCCATGGGGCGCGTGCCGATCACGCAGGAAGTGGGCATGAAGCGCTTTTTCTGCGGGCCGGAGAGCTTCACTCCGGACTTGAGGCCGATCGTCGGTGAAGCGCCCGAGGTCGGTGGCTACTTCGTGGCGGCGGGACTCAACTCGATCGGGGTCCTGACCGGCGGTGGACTTGGGCGCGTGCTCGCTCATTGGATCGTGACCGGCTACCCCGACGTCGACGTCACCGGCATGAACATCGACCGACTGCACCCGACGCAAACCAACGCGGAGTACCGCCGCGA
>DATMRG010000167.1:0-2096 GCA_035566495.1 Steroidobacteraceae bacterium
ATGCGCTGCCGCCGAGCGCAACCAGCGCCGACAGCGCCATGCCCCCGAAAACCCCTTCCCACGTCTTGCCGGGCGACACCACCGGCGCGAGGCGAACGCGCCCGTAGCGGCGGCCGAAGAAGAAGGCGCCGATGTCGGCCACCCACACCAGGATCAGCGTGAACAGCACCCATTGCCCGTGCGGCGGCGACGCGTAACGCAGCCACACCAGAGCGAGCCACGCGGGTACCAGGGCGAGGATGCCCGCGACGCCGGCCGCCCACGGCGTCACACGCCGCGGTGCGAACGCGATCCACAGCAGCGCCGTCAGCCACCAGAGCACCGCCGCCACCAGGATCCGGTCCCGGTTCGCCGGATCGGCGGACACGATCCAGGCGAGCGGCAGAAGCAGCGCGACCAGTGCCACGTATGGCAAGCGCCGCGCGGCGGTCGACAGCCGCAGGAACCCCGACCACTCCCACGCGCCCGCGAGCAACATCGCCGTCACCACCACGACGGTCGCCCACGGCGGCAGCCACAGCAGGATGACGAGCAGCGCCGCGGCCAGCACCACCGCGGTCAGCACCCGCTTGCGCAGTGACTCGTTCACCGTGCGGCGCTCATTGCCGCCGGTCGCTGGCCGAAGCGCCGCTCGCGGCTCGCGAAGAAGGCGAGCGCGTCCTCGAGGTCCGCGGCCGCGAAGTCCGGCCACAGGCGATCGGTGAAATAGAGCTCGGCGTAGGCCAGCTGCCAGAGAAGGAAATTGCTGATGCGATGCTCGCCGCCGGTACGAATGTGGAGGTCGGGGTCGGGGAGTCCCGCGAGCGACAGCGCTCCGGCGAGGCGCTCCTCGGTGATCTCCTCCGGACGCATGGATCCGCTCGAGCATTCTCGCGCAAGTGATTGAGCCGCCTGAACAATATCCCAGCGACCGCCGTAGCTGACCGCCACCTGCAGAGCGAGGCCGCGGTTGGCCGCGGTGCGCTCCTCGGCGGCCGCGATGCGCGCCTGCAGCCGTACCGAGAGGCTGCGCCGCTCGCCGACGAAGCGCAGCCGCACGCCCTTCTCGTGGAGCTCGGCGACCTCGCGTTCGAGCGCCTCGAGAAAGAGGCTCATCAGGCTCCCGACTTCCTCGGCAGGGCGGCCCCAGTTCTCGCTCGAGAAGGCGAACAGAGTCAGCGCCTCGATCTTGCGGCGCGTGCACTCCTCGACGCACAGGCGCACGGGCTTGAGCCCCGCCTTGTGGCCGGCGGCGCGCGGCACGCCACGCGCGGCGGCCCAGCGGCCGTTGCCGTCCATGGTAATGGCGATGTGCCGGGGCAGACTGGCGGAGGCTTTTGCCATCAGACCTGCATGACCTCCTTCTCCTTGCCGGCCAGAGCCGCGTCGATGTCGGCGACGTGCTTGTCGGTGAGCTTCTGGATGTCGGTCTCGGCGCGCCGCTCGTCGTCCTGCGAGAGGTGCTTGTCCTTCATCTTGTGCTTGATCTCGTTCATGACGTCGCGGCGCACGTTACGCACCGCGACGCGCGCGTTCTCCGCGTCGTGGCGCAGCACCTTGGTGATCTCCTTGCGGCGCTCCTCGGTGAGCGGCGGCATGGGGATGCGGATCACCGTGCCGGCGGTCATGGGCGTGAGCCCGAGGTCCGACTTGAAGATCGCCTTCTCGATCGCCTGCACGACGCTCTTCTCCCAGGGGGAGATGACGAGCGTGCGTCCCTCCTCGACCGCGATGCTCGCCACCTGCTGCAGGGGCACGTCGCTCCCGTAGTAGTCGACCTTGAGGTGCTCGACCAGGCTCGGATGTGCGCGTCCGGTCCGCAGCTTCTTGAGATCCGTCTGGAAGGTCTGCACGCACTTCGCCATGCGTGTGGCGGCGTCTTTCTTCAGTTCTTCGAGCATAGTGTCTCCTCCGCGAGTGGGCGCGCGTCACTCGTTGGTGACCGCCGTGCCTACGTCCTCGCCGCGCACGATGCGGGTGAGGTCCCCCGGATTGTTGAGATTGAAGACCCGCAAAGGCAAGCGGTTGTCGCGGCACATTACGATGGCGGTCGCGTCCATTACGTTGAGCTTGTCGGTCAGCACCTTGTCGAAGGTCAGGCGCGTGTAGCGCACCGC
>DATMRG010000168.1:0-10578 GCA_035566495.1 Steroidobacteraceae bacterium
TGGCCGGGCTCCCCTGAGACACTAGCGAGTGCCAGCGGTCCGGCAGGTGCAGCCGGCGCCAGCGCGCCCCAGCGCACGGCTCCTACCCGCACGAGCGCATCGAGATACTCGCCGCGGCGGTCCTCGCCGAGATCGTCCGGATGCACGGCGAGGAGCTCGGCCAGCGCGCGCTGCGCCGCCGGCGCCGGCGACACACCACGCCGCGCCTGCCCATACGCAATGGAGGCCCAGACCAGCGCGCGCCGCGCGTGCAGGCGGCTGCGCAGCATCGGGCTGAGTAGCCGCTCGTCGATCCGCTCGAGGACGGCGCCGCGCTCTTCGTCGACCGCCGCGCGTGGCACCGCCCCCATGCCGGGGTCGATACAGTCCGGCCGCGTGAGTCCAAGTGCGGCCTCCACCCGCTGCGCGGCGGTTGCACCCGGCAGGGTGAGCGCGTGCCGATAGAGCTCGCCGCCATAGCACACCTGCATCCGGCCGTTGTGATCGAAGCTGCGCATCTCGATGCCGAACTGCCGCACCACCTCGAGATGCGCGGCGATGCCGGCGCGCCGCGTGCCGCTCCCTGAGGCCCGATCGGCCAGCCGCTCCGCCATGCGTGCGATCGCATCGAAGGGCTCGGCGGTGAGGTCGCGCGCGGGCACCGCCCGCAGGTACGCCGCGCCGTAGCTGATGCCGAGCGCCTCGGACCCGGGCCGCTCGCTCAGGAACCGCAGCACCGCGAGGAGCTCCGGCGCTTCCCGCTCGGAGAGCTCGACCGTGCGGACCGCACTGCCCGCGAGGTAGCCCCCGCGCTCGCGCCGATGGTCGTACACCTTGAGGTAGCCCGCGAGCTCACCGCGGATCTCGAGCACATCGCCCTGCCAGAGGGTCTCGAGCCCGGTGGCGGTGGAGCGCGGCGCCGTGCGCAGCGCGCTGTGATCCTCGACCACGATCCCGAGCGTGGCGGCGAGCGCGAGCAGCATCAGTGGCCCGCCGTAGTCTTCGCGGGATCGACGCCGAGGAGATTCGAGCCGATGAACTGCCCCGGCGCCGGCGTCGGCGCGATGATCACCTGCACCTTGTCGGAGAGCTTGTCGGCGAGCGTCTTCTGGATGAGCAGCGGATACTCGGCGATGAGCGCGCCCTCGCGCTGCATCTGACCGGCGTTGCTCTTGCCGACCACCTCGAGCCGGTAGGCTTCGGCATCCGCGAGCTTCTGGCGCGAGTCGGCCTCGCCCCTGGCCTCGATGCGGCGCGCCTCGGCGGCGCCTTCCGCGGTGCGGATGCGCGCCACCTTCTCCGCCTCGGCCTCGAGCTGGCGCTGCTCAATCTGCTTCTGCTTGAAGGGCAGGATGTGCTTCATGGTCTCTTCCTGGGCGCGCGCTGCGATCACCTGTTCATCGCCCGCCGCCTCGGCGGCTTTCTGGCGCCGCACCTTGTCCGCCTCCGCGACCAGCTGCGTCTCCTTCACCTGCGCCTCCTTGAGCTGCAGCGTGTAGCGGACCTTCTCGGTCTCGAGCTCCTCGGCCAGGAGCTTTTCCATCTCCGCACGGTAGTCCTCGGGCAAATCCACCTGACCCATGTCGACCCCACGCAGGATGAGCCCGAGGGAAGCGAGCTTGGGTCGGAGCTCGTCAGTCATCAGCTCCTGGATCTCCGCACGCTTGCTCGAGAAGATCTCGCGCACGGTGTAGCGGGCGAGGAGCGGGTAGATGACGCCCTGCACCGCCGGCCGGACCAGATCCGCGTTGAGATCGTCGGGAAACTCCCGGGACATCTGCGCGATCCGGCTGAGATCGATGGCCCAGCGCACCGTCAGATCGACGCCGAGCGAGAGCCCCTCGTTCGACTGGAAGGGCGCGGGTCCCGCGGCGCGCGTGCTCTCCCCGGGGCGGTAGACCTGGTCGCGCGTCGGGTAGCGGCGCAGCTGTTGAAAGCCGGGGATCACGAGCACGGTGCCAGCGCTGTAGGCACTGGCCGAGCCGTCGAATACGTTGGTGCGGACCAGCACTTCGCTCCGGTGTGCCGTAGCGAACGGTGGATGGAGGTAGAGACCGTAGCCAACCGCCACCACGACGGCGGTCACGACGAGCCGCGTGCGCGCCCGCCGCGCCGCCGAGCCTGCGTCACGGAGTGCCCCGCCGATGGCGGCGCCAAGTCGGCCGAGGAGACCGATGAGAGCCTCGAAACGATCCGACATGCGCGACTCCTCACACTCGCGGCTTACACCGCCGCGAGAAGAGAGTCTCGCCGCCGCTTCGGGCAAGGCGATGAGGCAATCGTGGCGGAAGATGGCCAGCGTTGCCGTCCGTGCACCAACCCCGTGCGCGGCGCCGGCCCCTGCACACGGGCGGTGCGGCCCGTCATTGGGTGAAACCCCTAAGTCTCTGAGTGCGCAGGCCTATCAGGGCGTGCCGTGCCGTGGCACGGCCGTTGCATTGCTATACGCGGAGGAAACGCCAGCGCCCGGACGCGCGAGGTTGGCGAAGTTGGATCACTCAGGGTTGTCGAT
Organism: Steroidobacteraceae bacterium; assembly: GCA_035566495.1. GTDB lineage: Bacteria > Pseudomonadota > Gammaproteobacteria > Steroidobacterales > Steroidobacteraceae > 13-2-20CM-66-19. The sequence goes on from DATMRG010000168.1 coordinate 2,492, forward strand.
CGATCGGATAGACCAGGGGCGGGAGGCGGAATGAAATCGGTCCCCTCTGAGCATTCTGTCTCCCGCTTCTGGTCACTTTAGTTCCAGCGTCCAGGTCACCGGGATCTCGGCGAGGAGCGAGGAGCGCACGCTGCAGTACCTGGTGACCGAGAGCTCGACCGCCCGCTCGGCCTTGGCCCGCGTCGTGCCAGGCGCCGCGATCGAGAAGTGCAGGATCGCGGAGGCGAGGCGCCGCGGCGTCGCATCGACCCGCTGCGCTTCGACCGCCACGTGCAGAGTCTTCACCGGCGTGCGCTGCTTCGCGAGGATCGAGACGACGTCGGTCGCCGCGCAGGTCGCCAGTGCGGCGAGCAGCATGTCGAAGGGACTCGGCGCGGCCTTCGAGTCGCCGTCGATCCGCACCTTTGGCCCATCCGCGCGGTGCGCCTCGAACTCGCTCGCCGCGATCCAGTCGACTTCCATCCGTGCATGGGGCAGGAGGTTTGGATGAGCGTTTGCCATAGGTTCTACATCCTCCCGGGCGCTGCCGCCGCGGCAACCTGCTTCGCGAGCCGCGCCCAGATCCGCTCGCAGTCCAACCCAGCGAATCCCCCGGCGGCGAGCGCCGCCTTGCCGCCATCGTCGTCGAGCGCTCCGGCACGCCGGAGCACCGCGACTGCGCCGCAGTAGAGTCCGAAGCGCAGCGATTTCCCGAGGCCACTGGCCGCCTCCGGTTGCGGGTCACCCGACTGGTCCTCGAGGGCGGTGAGAATCCGGCTCGAGAGCTCCCAGTCGTGGGCGACGCGGCTCGCGACGTGCACCACATGCCTGTCGATTAGGGCTGCCACCGTGGCCGCATCGGCCGCCACCGCGTGCCGGGCGTACTCGTCCATGGCAGCGCGGAACACCAGGATCGTGCCGAGCCCGTACAGCAGCACCAGGAGCTGCGCTGCAAACGGGTCCTCGTCCGCGAGGATCGCCGCGTAGGCTTCGGCGGCGCCGGCGGCGTACTGCGTGTGCTCCCAGGTGATGTCCGGAAAGTGCTTGAACTCTCCGGAAGGCGTCTTGAAGACCGGCTGCAGGAGTGCGGCGGCCATCAGCGAGCGGATGCCGGAGGTGCCTAGGAGCGCGACCGCGCGATCGAGGCTCTCGACGGGCTGGGAGTTGACCCGATAGAAGGCACTGTTGGCGAGGCGCAGGAGATTCCCGGCCAGCGCCGGGTCCTGGGCGATGAGCACGGCGAGCTCGCGCTGCGAGACGGTCTCATCGTTCACCGCCTGGATGAGCCTTGGCAAGAGGAGTGGGCGGCGCGGGGCGTACTCGGCCTTGAGCACCGGCCCCGAGAGAAGCAGGTCCACCGCGGCCGCGACTTCACGGTGCGCCGGCACCTCCGCGGGCGGCTGCCAGGGAATGCCGAAGGCCAGCTCGTGGAGCCGCGCCGCGACGTCCGGCGCGGGCCCGGCCGGGCGGGTGGGCGCGGCCGGTTGCAGCGCGCTCGCGGGGCTGGGCGCGGACTGCATCGCGGTCTCTTCGCGCACCCCGCCCGCCCCGGACACGCGGCGCGCCCGCCTGCCCGACAGCACGAACGCGACGAGCGCCACCGGCAGCGCGATGAGTGCGATCACGAACAGTATGGATCTCGACATTGGGCGTCACGAACCCTTTTCGCCAACTGTAGCGGAATCTCTCTCCCTCCAATTGAGTAGTCCTTTTCCCACCTAATTTCACGTCTGTGATCCCCCGGCCGGAAGCCGACACGACGGCCCACGGACACTAGACTGCACCCAGCTCGATGGAGGTGATCCATGCAGTTCCTCCTGGTTGATGTCAGCTCGACGATCGTCTTTCTCCTCGGCTACCTGACGGTGGCCGCCGTGCGGCAGCGGCGCACCACCGCAGCCGCCGGCACGAGGGCGCGCGCCTCCCAGGCAAGGCAAAATCACTAGGAGCTGTCAGAAGGCGAGTCAGCGCCCGGAGTGGCCGCGCCTCAGCTATCCGAGGTAGCCTCGCGCTCGTGATCGTCCATCTGATCGATGGCACTTACGAGCTGTTTCGTCATTTCTACGGCCTGCGCCGTTTCACCAAGGGAGAGGATCCTCCCTTCGGCGCCGCCGTCGGGGTGCTCAATACCGTTCTCGCGATGATCGAGGAAGGCGCGACGCATGTCGGCGTCGCGACCGACCATATCATCGAATCCTTCCGCAACCGGCTCTGGCCCGGGTACAAGACCGGCGACGGCGTCGAGCCCGCGCTTCTCAGGCAGTTCCATCCGCTCGAGGAGGCGCTCGCCGCCATGGGTATCGCGGTCTGGCCGATGGTCGAGCTCGAGGCTGACGACGCCCTCGCCTCGGCTGCGCATCTGGCGGCAGCGGACGCGCAGGTCGGGAAGGTCTCGATCTGGACGCCCGACAAGGATCTGGCGCAATGCGTGCAAGGCGAACGCGTGGTGCAGGTCGATCGCAAGAGCCGCGAGATTCGTGACGCAGCGGGCGTGCGCGCCAAGTTCGGGGTCGATCCGGAGCGCATCCCGGATTTTCTCGCGCTGGTCGGTGACGCCGCCGACGGCTACCCGGGGCTCGCGGGCATCGGGCGGGTGACGGCGGCGCGCCTCATCGGCAAGCACGGCGCGCTCGAGAGTTTTCCGGCGGAGGTTCTCGGCGAGCGGCGTGAGCTCGCCCTCCTCTTCAAACAGCTCGCGACGCTCAGGACCGACGCGCGGCTTTTCACGGATGTCGAGGAGCTGCGCTGGCGCGGGCCGCGGCGCGAGTTCGACGGCTGGGCGGAGAAACTCTCGAGTCCCCGTCTGCTCGAGCGCAGCCGCAAGGCCGCGGCCGCGGTGCCGGCGCGATGAGCCGGGCCGCGCCGGCCGCCCTCTTCGCTCTGCTCTGCTTTGCGGCCAACTCGGTTTTGTGTCGGATGGCGCTGCGCACTGCGCAGATCGATCCGGCGAGCTTCACCAGCATTCGCCTCGCCTCGGGTGCCGTGACGCTCTGGCTCATCGTGCAGCTCGGCCGGCGGACGCAAGTGCCGGGCGGCAGCTGGTGGTCGGCGCTCGCGCTCGTCGTGTACGCGATTCCGTTCTCCTTCGCCTACGTGGGACTGACGGCCGGCACGGGCGCGCTGCTACTCTTTGGCGCCGTGCAGGTGGTGATGCTCGCCGCCGGCTTCCTTGCCGGCGAGCGGATGGATCGTACGCTCGTGCTCGGATGGCTGGTTGCGGTCGCGGGGCTGGTCCTGCTGCTTCTGCCCGGCATCACAGCGCCGCCCATGAAGGAAGCGGGCCTCATGCTGTTGGCCGGCGTCGCCTGGGCGCTCTATTCGCTTCACGGCCGCGGCTCGAAGGACGCGCTCGCCGATACCGCCGGTAACTTCGCGCGCTCGCTCCCTGCTGCGCTCGTCATCGTTGCGCTCCCCCTGGCACGCCACCACGCGGACCCGGAGGGTGTGCTCCTCGCCGCGCTCTCGGGCGCGGTCGCCTCGGGTCTCGGATATGCGGCCTGGTACACCGCGCTCCCCAGGCTCGGCGCGATTGCGGCCGCCAACGCGCAGCTCTCGGTTCCGGTGATCGCGGCACTCGCCGGTATCGGCCTCTTTGGCGAGCCGATCACCGGGCGCCTCCTCGCCGCATCGGCGCTGGTGCTGGGCGGTACGGCCCTCGCGGTGCGGCGGAGCCTCTCCCTGCGCGCAACCCGCTGATCCTCCGGGGCGCGGTAGCGCGCGTCGCAGCCATCCGTGTAGGAATCCGCCTACACAGAGTCAGGGAAACGGCGTACGCTCGATCTCGGGCAGAGGATTTAACGTCTGCCGCGGCGGGGAGGGTTTGCATGGCCAGCGTACTCATTGCGGACGATCACGCCATGGTCCGGGCGGGACTGCGGCGTTGGCTCGAGCAGGACCCGGTGATCGACAACATCGGCGAGGCTACGAGCGGCAGCGAGACCCTCGAGCGGCTCAGGGACAACCCCTGGGACCTCGTGGTGCTCGACATCAACATGCCGGACCGCAGCGGCATCGACATCCTGGCGCACATCCGCAGCGGGCACCCTACGACCCGGGTGCTGGTCATCAGCGCGTTCTCGGAGAAGCAGTACGCGATCTACGCGCTGCGCGCGGGCGCCGCCGGTTACCTCGCCAAGGATCAGGCCCCGGAGGACTTCACGCGCGCGATCCATGCGGTGCTCGCCGGACGTCGCTTCGTGAGCGCGACCCTGGCCGAGATGCTGGTGGGCGCCCTCGATGAGCCAGCGGATCAGCCGCTGCACGCGACCCTGTCGCAACGGGAATTTCAGATTCTGTGCAAGCTCGCGGTCGGACGCAGCGTCTCCGAGATCGCCCGCGAGCTGTGCATCAGCGTCAAGACGGTGAGCACCTACCGGGCGCGCATCCTCGAGAAGATGCGCTTCAGTACCAACGCCGAGCTGACCACCTACGCCCTGAAGAATGGCTTAATGCAGTAGGCGCAGTTCCCGGGCCGGTCAGCGCGCTCCGACACGTCGAGATGGCGGGTACCGGCATCGCACCGCGGATGCCAACCGCTAGAGTCGGCTCAAACAGGTATGTCGAACGCTGACTCCGTGCGTGTCTTACTCGTCGAGGATTCCGGGGTGCTCGCTGGCCGCATCACCGAGCTGATCCGGCGGCTGCCTCATGTCGATCTGATTGCCAGCGTCGATACGGAAGCCGAAGCCCTGCGGCAAGTGACCCTCGCCACACCCGACGTGCTGATACTCGACCTGCACCTGCGCAATGGCTCCGGCTTCGGCGTACTGCGCTCGCTCGAGCGCAGCGGCGCGCCGCGGCCGCGCATCGTCGTGCTCACGGGGTTCGACCTGCCGCTGTATCGGCGCGAGGCCGAGAGGCTCGGCGTCGATGCGTTCCTCAACAAGTCGCGTGATTATCACCGCCTGCCGCTGCTGCTGAGCGACTATGCGGCGCAGCGCGGCGCGTACAACACGCACTGATCAGGTGGCGCGCCGCCGCCGGCCCTCCGGCTCTTCCCGCAGCAGCACGCGGGCGAGCGGCAGACGCACCTCGATCCGGGTACCACCCCCAGCCGGGCGCTGCACCTGCCAGTAGCCGCCGAAGCCGCGCGCCCTCTGGCGCATGGCCGCGAGCCCATGCGACCTGAGCGCGAGCAAACGCTCCGGGGGCACGCCGACGCCGTCGTCGCTCACCCGCACGACCAGCCAGGGCTCGACCACTTCGAGCACCACCTCGACCGCGCTCGCGCGCGCGTGCTTGAGAACGTTGGCGAGCGCCTCCTGCACGATCCGAAACACCGCGATCGACGCCTCCGGGGTGAGCGGCAGCTCCTCCTCCGGGTAGCGTTCGGAGTGTGCGAGCCCGGCACGCTCGCAGGCATCGGCCACCTGCCAGCGCAACGCCGGCACGAGTCCCAGGTTGTCGAGCAACGTCGGGCGCAGGCTCTCGATCACGCGGCGCTTGATGTCGACACCCGACTGCAGTGCCTCATGCACGCGCTGGAAGTATCGACGCACTTCCGCATCCCGGCTGTCGACACGCTCCTCGAGCCATGACAGATCCATGCGCGCCGCGACCAGCAGGCCCCCGAGCTCATCGTGCAGCTCGCGCGACAGAGCGGCTTTCTCCTGCTCGGCCAGTGACTGCAGGTGGCTCGAGAGCTCCGACAGCTCTTCGGTGCGCAGCTCGACCAGCCGCTCGAGCTCGGCCTGGCGGGCGGTCAGCTGCTCGGTCTCCTGCTCCTTGAACCGCAGCTGCCGCAGCGTGAGGCGACTTAGAAGCAACAGGAGCCCGGTGCTCGCGACCAGTGCCGCGCTGGTCGTGGCGATGCCGGCCCAGCGGTTGACCTGCCAACGGTGACTGGCCTCGACGGCCTCAGCGCTGTCGCGCGCCGCGATCTTGCGCACCAGATCGTCGATCTGCGACATGGTCGAGGCGCCGACGTCGGTGCGCATCAGCTCGAGCGCCGCCGCGCGGCCGCGAACGCCGAACAGCTCGACGGTCTGGCGCATCTCGTCGAATTTGGCGTCGCTGAGCTGGCGGAGCTGGGCGACGTCGGCCCGCGTGGGCGCACCGGCTGCGGCATAGGCGGTCTCCAGCCGCCGCAGCGCGGCATCGACGGCGGCCGTGGCCTGTTGGAAGGGAGTGAGATAGTCCGCGTCGCCGAGCAGGATGTAGCCGCGCTGGCTGCTCTCGGCCTGCCGCAGCAGCTGCCAGACATCCGCGAGCGCCTGCTGCCGCTCGGCGCCGAGCGCGATCCGCGCGCTCGCCTCCTCCAGCCGCCGCTGTCCGAGCTGGGCGGCCACGAACAGGCCGACGACCGTGGCCAGGAGCAACGCGACCACCAGCATCTGGCGGGCGACGGAGTTCATCGGATCGATGATACCTCGGCCGGCATGCTGCGTTGCGGCGAGCGTAGGCGTTGCCTTACGGGAAGCGCGGTCGTCAGCCGACGCCCGGATGAGCGTTCTGCCGGCCCTGTGTGACTCACGTGATGCATAGGCTCAGAGCCTCTCGCCGTGGGTCTCGGGGAGGAACGTTCAAAGTGGATGCCGCATCGGTAGTGCAGCTCAGGCGCACCAACGACTCCCGCGCCCGCGTCCTTGAGATCTCAGCGCAGCTGCGCGCGGCCGTCGCCGACGGCGACGATGCCGGAATCGCCCGGCTGCTCGGAGACCTGCTGCGGTTCAGGGGATCGAGCCGTGCACAGAGCATCGCGCTGCAGCAGCGGGCGCTGCAGAGCCTCGTGTACCTGCTGCGCTCGGCGGCCATGAACGACGAGCTGACCGGTCTCCACAACCGCCGCGGCTTCCTCCAGTGCGCCACCCGCCTGCTCGACGTGGCGGTACGCGAGCGCTGCCCGCATCGCCTCATCTATATCCGTCTCACCCCGAAGGGTGACGGCGCGACGCTGCCGATGATCGCGTTGCGCCAGACGGGCAACATGCTGCGCGATCTCTTTCCGGACTATGGGGTCCACGAGGCGCTCGGACGCCTCGGCACCGGCGAGTTCGCCGCGCTGACGCCGCGCGTCGAGTACCTCTCGCGGGACTCGCTCCTGCGGGACATCGCCGCGACCCCGGCGGGCCAGGGACCCTCGGGCACCCGGCTCAACGTCGGCATCGCTCACTTCGATCCCCTCAAACCCGTCGGGATCGACGCGCTGCTCACCCGGAGTGAGCAGCAGGCCCTGCAGGCGCGCGCGCCACTCTCACGAATTGCGTCCTCCGCATCAGGCCCCCCAGCGCGGAGAGACGCATTGCTGACGGTCTCGGGGTGGCGACATGCTTCGTGCCAGGACTGACACGGCATCGCCACCTCTGAGACCGCTTTTTACCGCTTTTTCCGACATCGTGTAGGCGCCCGCGCACGCAGGCGCGGGAAGTCTGCGGACGGCCTCCGCGCCCCTGCCTCGTTACCCTGTAGACGAGTCACGCAGCGCACGGAGAGACCATGACGGTCAATAAGCCCATCGCACCGACGATCCTCGCATTGCTGGGGCTCTTGCTCCTGGTTCCCGGCTGCGTCGTCGTCGAGCCGCGTGAGGGCTTTTACGATCGCGACCACCACCGCTGGTACCACGAGCACGGCTGGCGTGACTGCGGCGATCGCGACGAGCACTGCCGCCGCGAATAGTGAATAGGTCGGGCCGCGCCACGGACGGCGCGGCGACCAGGGGCGGCCCTCGCGATGCTCCTCGGCGGCATGGCATCCTTAGCCGTGGATCCGGCGCTTTCGCCATGAGGAATGAGACCGATGCCGCCTGGCGTGCATTACTTTCCGGTCGCGGCTCCCGCGCTCATGGGACTCGCGCTCCTGTTTGCGATCGTGGCCGCCTTCGTGGCGGCGCGCGTTCTCAGCTTCGCCTCGGAGAGCATGGGGCTAGCTCCCCGCACCATGATGATGGTGCTCCTGGCCTCACTCCTCGGCAGCTACATCAACATCCCCATCGGTTACCTGCCCGAGCGGCACATGACCGCGCAGGCCGTCGTCACCTACTTCGGTATCCCCTACGTCGTTCCCGTGGTCCGCCCGGGGCCGGGGACGGTACTCGCGATCAACGTCGGCGGTGCGGTGATCCCGATATGCATGTCGCTGTATCTGATGCTGCGGAATCAGCTCTACAG
>DATMRG010000169.1:0-7773 GCA_035566495.1 Steroidobacteraceae bacterium
GCGGCGCAACGCCGGGTCGATGGTAGCACACGGCCTTCCCCGGCCCGCGCGCAGCGCCCTCACGTTTTCCGGCCGGACTCGAGCAACGACCAGCCGGCATCGGGCGTGAAGCGCGGACCGTGACGCGCGGCAAGCTCCGTCAGGCGCGCGACGATCGCGCCGGTGCCGCGGGCGCGGGCATAAGCCAGTGGTCCGCCGCGGAAGGGGGCGAAGCCAGTGCCGAAGATCACAGCCGCATCGGCGAGGTCCGCATCGTCCACCACGCGCTCGCGCAAGCAGGCGACGCACTCGTTGACGAGGATGAGAATCAACCGGTCGGCGAGATCCGCGGGCGCCGCCCCGGCGTCACCGCTCTTGACTGCCTTGCCGTCCTGCCAGACGTAGAAGCCCGCGCCGCTCTTCTTGCCAAGCTTCCTGGCGGCGAGCAGCGCCGTGAGCCGCGGCAGCCGCGGCACCGGCCTGCCGAGCTCCTGCGCGATGATCTCACCGACGTGCGCCGCCACATCGAGGCCGACGACATCGGCGAGCTCGATCGGCCCCATCGGCATGCCGAAACGCACCGCCGCACGGTCGATCGCCGGCAGCGGCACCCCTTCGTCGGCGGCGTACATGGCCTCGTTCAAGTAGGGGGTCAACACGCGGTTGACCATGAAGCCCGGAGCGCTGCGGCAGGGCACCGGCAGCTTGTCGAGGCGGCGCGCGAAGGCGGTGGCCGTCTGCACCGCCACGGCCTCGGTGCGCTCGGCGTGCACGATCTCGATGAGCGGCATCTGGGCGACCGGGTTGAAGAAGTGCAGGCCGACCAGACGCTCCGGCCGCGCGAGCCTGGCGGCGAGCGGCTCGAGCATGATGCTGGAGGTGTTGGTGGCGAGCAGGGCGCCGGGCTTCATGCGCGGCTCGAGGCGCGCGTACAGCTCCTGCTTGGCCTCGAGGTTCTCGAAGATGGCCTCGATGATCACGTCCGCCTGGGGCACACCGTCCCCGGGCACGTCGGCGCGCAGCCGCGCGCGTGCGGCGGCGTTTTTGGCGGGATCGCGCACGCGCTTGTCGAAGAGCTCCCCGGCGCGCTTGATCGCGGGGTCCACGTACTCCTCGGCGCGGTCCTGGAGCGTCACGGTGAAGCCGCGCAGCGCCGACCAGGCGGCGATGTCGCCGCCCATGACGCCCGCGCCGACCACGTGAACGTGGCGGATCTCGGCCGGGCTCTTGCCGCCGGCGTTCTTCAGGCGATCCTGGAGCAGGAAGATGCGCACCAGGTTGCGCGAGGTCGGGGTCGTGAAGAGGTGGGCGATCGAGCGCGCCTCGGCCTCATAAGCGGCGGTGCCGCGGGCGCCATACTTCGCCCACAGGTCGATGATGGCGTAAGGCGCCGGGTAGTGATCCGGCGGCGCGCGGCGCGCGACCGCACGCGTGAGTGAGCGGCGCACCAGCGGCCGCAGCGGCGGCGAGCTCAGCAGCCGCTCGATGAGCGGCGCGCGCCGCGGCGGCGGGCTCCTCAGGGCCAGCGCGCGCGCCGTGTTGCGCAGCTCGGCCTCGGTGGTGAGCGTGTCGATGAGCCCGAGGCGCAGCGCCTTGTCGGCGCGCACGGGCTTGCCGGTCAGCATCAACTCCATCGCGGCGCGCACGCCCGCCACCTGCACGCTGCGCACCGTACCGCCGAACCCCGGGTGGATGCCGAGCTGCACCTCGGGGAGCCCGAGCGACAGCCGCTCGTCACCCACCGCGACCCGGTAGCGGCAGGCGAGGGCGAGCTCGAGCCCGCCGCCGAGCGCGAAGCCGTGGATGGCCGCCACGGTCGGGCAGGGGAGTGCGGCGAGGCGGTTGACGACCTGCTGGCCGCGATGGATCAGCACGTAGCCGCTCTCGGCGTCGTTGATGCCGGTGAACTCGCGGATGTCGGCGCCGGCGACGAAGCCGCTCCTTTTGGCGGAGATCACCACCAGCGCCCGCGGCAACTCCTTCTCGAGCGCGGCGAGCAGGCCGTCGAGCTCGATCAGCACGCTCCCCGAGAGCACGTTGGCCGAAGTGGCGGGCTTGTCGAGCGTCAGCCAGGCGACGCCATCCGCGTCCTTCTCAAGAGCCCAGTTGCGCGCGCCGTCGTTGCTCATGCGTCAGACTCTGGGCGGCCGAGGCCGCGGTTTTTTCCGTGCCGGCGTTGCGGCCCGCAGGCACCACGAAGTCGCACACCAGCGGGCGATGATCCGAGAAGCGCACGTCCGGCACGCGGAAGCCGGTGACCTCGATCCCTTCACTCACCAGGATGAAGTCGAGCTCGATGCGCGGCACCCGCGCCGGGAAGGAGGGCAGACCTGCGGTGTTGGCGCTGCGCAGCCCCGCGGCGCGCATGAACAGGAACAGCTCGTGCGTGCCCCAGAAAGTGTTGAAGTCGCCGGCGACGATCGCCGGCTTGTTCGACTGCACCACCAGATCATGCAGCGAGCGCAGCTGGTACTGGCGGTGGCGGAACTTCACCGACAGGTGCACCAGGAACACGCACACGTCGGTGAGCTCGAGCTCGATGATCAGGCGCTTGATGCCGGTGTCGAAGTAGTGAAAGCGCTCGCCCGCCACGTTCGGGCCCGACAGGAACGCGTTGGCCTGCTTGCGTACGATCGGCATGAAGGTGTTGATCGAGCCGCTGCGGTACTTGCACTGGAAGGTCGAGTAGTGCCCGAGCTCCGCGGCGATGTGCTCGGCCTGGTTCAGCATGCCGGTGCGGATCGAACCGGTATCGACCTCGATGAGGCCGACCACGTCGGGCTGCTCGGTGCGGATGAACTCGGTAATGCCGTTCAGCACCCGGCGGTTGCTGCGCAGGTAGCCCGCCCCCGGCACCGGCAGGTGAAAGGCCGGGCCGGTGCCGGTGGCATAACGAATGTTGTAGACGAGCAGACGCACGGTTAAATGGGGCCAGCCGCGGCGGACGAGGCCGGCATTCTATCCCGGCGCGACTGTCGTGCGGCGGCGACTGTGAGTCGCGCCCTTGCGCTCTCCGCCCCTTGTGCGAGACTTGGCCGCGGTACCACCGGCGACTCAGGGGGTTCCGATGTCGCAAGCCAACCCTGTGCGTCTGTTCGTCACGCACGCCTGGGATAACAGCGACGACTATTTGCGCGTGTTCGAATACCTCGAGAGCGCACGCAATTTCTTCTACAAGAACTACAGCACGCCGGACAAGCGCCCGACGGGCGACAAGGAAGCGCTGCGCGAGGATCTGCGGCGTCAGATCGCGCCGGTCGAGGCGGTGATCGCACTCTCCAGCCTGTACGCCAAGGAGCAGGATCTGCTGACCTTCGAGCTCCTGTACGCGCAGGCGAATCACAAGCCGGTGGTGCTGCTCAAGCCTTTCGGCGGCGGGGGCGAGCCTCCCAAGGCGATCCTCGATCTCTGCGACGAGGTCGTGGCCTGGGACGAGCGGGCGCTGGTCGATTCGATCCGCCGCCAGGCGCGTCACGAGGAGACGACGCGCTGGGACACCATCGAGTTCAAGCTCGACTAGGGCTAGAGCGCGATTACCTGGGGCGCGCCGTTCTTGACGCGCGCGGCCGCCGCCAGCCCGTTGAAGCCATTCAGGGCCGGGCCGTTGAGCGCCGAACCGTTGAGTGCCGCGGCGTTGTGGGCGCCGTTGCCGTCGAGCCCGAGCGCAGCGTACGCCTCGCCGGTGGCGCTCTCACGCACGATCGCGGCGAACAGGAGCACGACGCTGCAGGCGACCTCGTCGGCCTCGCTGCTCGACATTTTGCGCACGGTGGCCCGTACCGCATCCTCGCCGCGTAACGGACGCTCGCGCGTCAACGCATCGTGACAGGCGCGGAATTCCTCGCGCAGCGCTACGGGCAGATCCTCGGCGCGCACGAACGCCAGATGATTGCGATAGGCATCGGCGAGCCGATCCTTTATCGGACCCGAACGCGCGAGCGACAACGCCGCCCCCTCAAGCCGTTCCCATGTAGTGGACATCACTACCTCGTGGATCACTGCCGCGCTTACGCCGGTTCGAGTGCTGCGAGCCTGCGCGGGTCGGCGTCAGTTGATTCTTGTTATGCGATTGCTATTGGAATCCAAGCACACTCAAGCAGCTGCAGGCGAAATATAGCTCAGGCTCTAGGAAAAAAATATGGTCAATCGGTGACCAGGTGGGCTTCGTGGGCGCGCAGGCGTGTCAGCGAGAGGCGCGCGATGCAAGGTGAAGACTCAGGCGACAAAGTCGAGGAGGAGGACATTCGGGTGCCGTCGAGCCTGAGTGTCGCGTGCACGACTGGGCGCCGCAGAATCCTATAATACACATGAAGATATCTCTCCATATGATTGTTTAATTAGTCAATTGCTCCAGCAGAGCGCGCTTCCCCCGGTCCCCGTCGCGTACTGCTGTCCCGCAGAATCGACTGCGAGTGCGGTGCACTGCGCGTCGGCGGTCTGGGTCCCGAGCGGCGTGGCCACGATGGTGTAGGAGGGTGCAGCCGGCGGATTGGGCATCCCCAAGCCGGCAGTGCAGCCGCCGGAGGCTGGCACGCAGACCGTAATCTGGTAGTAACCGCTGCCAATGGGGTTGAACGTGGTGTAGCCGAGATTGGCGGCCGCGTCGGTGTAGGCGGAGCCGTTGGTGCTGAAGAAGGTCTCTTCGCGCCCGGCGATGTCGAGGATGGCAGTCTTCGCCTCGGTCCGCCGCGACTCACGCACCTGCTGCATGTAGGACGGGATCGCGATCGAGAGCAGGATGCTCGCGATCACGATCACGATCATGAGCTCGGTCAGGGTGAATCCCGCCTGCCTCATTCCCGCTCGCAACTCCTTGGTACCTCTCTGACTCGCCTCGTGAGCCGTGCGTCAGCGCCGCTCGACCCAGTTGATGCGCCGCCCGGTTGTATTGGGCGGCAGATTCAGGCCCAGCGTCCCGGCCTGGATCGCGCTGTTCGCTCCCGCGCCACCCTGCACCTGGTTCGTCTCGTAGATCAGGTACATGGTGCCGGAGCTGTTGCCCGTGATGAACGAGCTGCCGGTCGCGTTGGTCTGCATGGCGATCGCATTGGCGTCGGCGTAGGCCGGATTGGTGTTGAGCCCCGCGGCGAGCTCGCTCGGAGGCAGGAACACCTGGTTGAAGGCCGCACCGGTCATCGCCGACAGCACGTAGGTGAAGCCGGTATCGTTCGGGACCGCGCAGGAGGTCGGGTCGTTGCTCGCCGGCACGATCGAGTTCACCGTGATCGCCTGCTGCACGAGCTCGGGGTTGTAGATGATCTGCTCGCCCGCGCCCGGCAGATCGATGAACCAGCCGTACGCGGTGTTCCCGCTCGTGCAGATGGTGCTCGCCTGCCAGCAGACGGTCTGATTGCTCATGATGTCGCGGTTGCCGGTCGAGCTGTTGATCGTCACGGCCTGCGGCTGGAGGTTCGCCTGCTGGATGGTGGCGCCCGTGAGCCCGGTGGCGGCGGCCGTCGTGAGGGCGGCGTACTGAACGGTGGACATCGAGTTCCAGTTGGTCAGGTTCCAGTCCCACACGCCGTAGAGCGACTGAGTTCCGCTCGAGTAGGTCGCGGGATTGAGGTTGGTCAGCGGGAACTTCTGGCCCGTGCCGAACAGGATCATCAGCTGCGGCGTCATGCCGGGATTTGGGGCACCCGAGGCCGCCATGATGGCCGTCGTGATCGGCTGGCCCGCGGGGGCCGTGAACAAGGGTCCCGGCGAGACCTGCCAGTTGGCGGGATTGCTGCTGGTCAGGTCGAAGCGCCACACGTTGCCCAGCAGGTCGCCGGCGTATACATAGTCAGTGACGTGATCGCCGTCGAGGTCGACCGGTGAGGCGAAGGCGATACCGTTCGGTGTCGTGGTGCTGCCGGTCGAGGTGCTGAGGTAATACAAAGTCGTCGCGGCCGTGTTCGGGTCGATCGTCATGATGTAGATGCCGGCGTCGCCGCTCGCGCTGCCGAGGCCATTACCGAAGATCACGGCCCAGTCGCCGTTGTGCAGGCGCCGGATGGTCGGCGTGCCATAGGTGTTGCCCATGTTGCTGCCGCAGTTGGCGCCGCCGTTGGTGGTGGTCGCGCCGGCGCACGCAATGGTCGTCGGCGTCCATTCGCCCATCACGAGACTCGAGGCATTGGTCTCGGTGAACCTGGTCGGGTCGGTGACATCGAGCGCATAGATGGCCGCGCCGCCCGGGCCGAGGCCGCCGACCACCCACGTGTGCCAGGCACTCCCGTAGAAGAGGTCGCCGGTTCCAGGCGTCGCATCCACGTAGAACGAGTGGCCGTACTGGGCACCCGAGTAGTCGATGCCACTGTTGGTCGTGCTGTGAATCACCTGCAGCACGGTGTTCGGCAGGTAGGCCAGCATTTCCTTGCCGTCGTTGGGAGTCATGGTTCCGCTGCACGTGCCCGCGCCGGAGCAGAACGTGCCGTTCGCGTTGTAGGAGCCGGCGCGGAAGCCATGCAGCAGCCCGTCGTTGGAGCCGGTGTACACCACGTTGAGTCGGGTCTCGTTTCCCTGGGCGAACTGGACATAGGTCGGAGCGCCCGAGGCGTTCTCGGCGTTGGTCGCCGCCATGTACAGCCGGTCGCGCCAGGTAGCAGGGTAGGGGGCGTTGGGCGGCCCGACCCAGGCGGGGCTCGAGTCGATGACGTCGGCCAGCACGCTGCTGCGCGAGCGGAACAGGCCGACGCCCTGCGAGTTGAGCTCGCAGCTGCGATCGCCGCGCAGGAACGCCACACGGTCGCTCGGGTCGTACGCAGTGGCGGAGTTGCAGCTCGCGCTGCTGTTGTCGCCGGCGTCGATCGTGGCCTGCTGGCTGGTCGAGAGACTGTTGTACTCGAACGGAATGCCCTGCCTGCCGTTCCAGGTGAGGATTGCGCGGCTGGTCGGGGCCTGAGCCGCCAGCGGGCCGGCGGCACCCGTGGTCGGGCAGGTGCCGTTGGCGGCGACTCCGGTCAGGACGCAGCTCGAGTCCCAGTTGACCGTCGGCGACACGATCACGTTGCCGAAGGCGTCGAGCCCGAGACTGCTCGCCGTCACACGGCCGATCCAGCCGTTCGGGTTGTAGAAGGCGAAGAAGGCCTGGGCCCCGGTCTCGAGCTTGGCCGACTGGCGCTCGCTTGCGCCAGCGGAGCTCGCGGCCGTGGTCTCCGGCGTCGCCTTGAAGCAGAGGATCTCGTGGATGTTGCTGCTGCCGCCGGTCGAGCCGGCGAAGCCGAACAGGAAGTTCGCCGGCAGCGGGCCGTTGGAGGCCGTGATGCTCTGCGACTTGATCACCTGCTGGTACGCGCCGCCGTTGATGCTGTAGGAGAGGCTCAAGAGCCCGTTCTGCGAGATCCTGAGGTCATAGAAGATCGGCGTCGCCGCGCCGCGGCTCATGGCGCTCTCGTTGGCGATCTGCGTACCGGCCGGCAGCACGGTATAGGCGTTCGGGATCGCGCCGTAGTCGAGAATCGGCGGGATGCCGGCCGAGGCGAGGCCGGTGTTGAGCGTGTTGGAGAGGGTCGCGGTGCCGGCGTTGGTCGGCGCCGTAAACACGCTGTAGTTCCACAGGTTCCCCGTCTTGCAAGTGTTCTGCACGGCGTAAAAGTTGTCGGTAAATCCCACGCCTGGCGCGCTCGCGGTTGGAGCCAGCGGCGCATTCGTGCTCGAGGGGTTCGAAGCATTCGAATTCGGGACGCCGGTCGTGGGCGTGGCTCCGGCGCCGCCGCTGGCTGTGACGGCGCCGGAGTTCGTCAGCGTCGGGGAGCCGGTCTTGACCGTAGCGGTTATCGGAGTGTGGTTGCTCCCGCCCGCCACGCATTG
>DATMRG010000170.1:0-7192 GCA_035566495.1 Steroidobacteraceae bacterium
GCTCGGCAAGTGGTTCAGGGACGGGCGCGAGCTCTCCGGCGGGCAGTGGCAGAAGATCGCGCTGTCGCGCGCCTTCATGCGCACGCGCGCCGACATCCTGGTGCTCGACGAGCCGACCGCGGCAATGGACGCGCAGGCTGAGGCCGAGGTGTTCGAGCACTTCCGCCAGCTCGCCCACGACCGTATCACCATCCTGATCTCGCACCGCTTCTCGACGGTGCGCATGGCGGACCAGATCGCGGTGCTGGAAGGCGGTCGCATCGTCGAGTGCGGCACGCACGAGGAGCTCATGCGCCTGAACGGGCGCTACGCGCACCTTTTCGCGTTGCAGGCGCGGGGCTACCGCTAGGGGTGCGGGGGTGCGGGCCGCGTCTCGGCCGGCGGGGGCGCGGACCCGGGGGCCCCCGCGGCCTTCTCTGCGGCGCGCTGCGAGCGCGCGTCATCGCGGAAGCGCTTGTAGTCGAGCTTGCGGATCTCGGAGATCGGGCAGTTCATCCCCTCGGTTCGCACCGAGTCGAGCCGGGCGGTGACCGTGCCCCCGACCGAGGACGTGAGTCCCACCACGTGCGCGAAACGCAACCCTTGCGTACCGCACGGCGCCCACACCTTGAGGTAGTAGGCGCTGTCGGCGCCCATGAAGATCAGGAGCTCGCTATCGCTCAGGGCTTCCCAGCCGTCGAACCGCATCATCCAGGTGAAGCTGTCGATCGGCGGGCCGAGGTAGGGCATATAGCGGGCGCGCGCCGGCAGCTCCGTTCCGGGCCGGTCGGGCGGAACGGTGGTGCAGGCGGCGAGCACGGCCAGCGCCGCCACCGTGAAGCCAGTCCCGAGCCGGTGATTGCGCATGTAACTCTCCGCAACGCCGCGAGCACGCGCGCGGTGATTCTAACGCGCGGGGAGAGTGTGACGTTGACGCGCGGCGCCGTCGGGGAGACACGCCGGCGGCGGGCGCCCGCCTCAGCCCGGCGTCAGCAGCACCACGGCGAGCGGCGGCAACTGCACGTGGAGCGAGAACGGGTGTCCGTGGGCGGGGTTCTGCGAGGCATCGAGCGCGCCGAGGTTCCCGCGGCCGCTGCCGCCGTAGTCGGCGGCGTCGCTGTTCAGCCGCTCGCGCCAGCGTCCGCCGTGCGGCACGCCGATCTGGTAACGCTCGCGCGGCACCGGCGTGAAGTTGCACGCCACGACGGCGACGCCCCCGGAGCGGTCGCGGCGCAGGAAGGAGATGACGCTCACGTCGGCGTCGTCACAATCGATCCAGCTGAAGCCCGCCTCGCTGAAGTCGAGCTCGTAGAGAGCCGGCGTATCGCGGTACAGGCGGTTGAGATCCCGCACCCAGCGCTTCACCCCCGCGTGCAGCGGATACTGCAGCACGTGCCACTCGAGGCTCTCCTCGTGTTGCCACTCGCGGCGCTGTCCGAATTCCCCGCCCATGAAGAGCAGCTTCTTGCCGGGATGCGTCCACATGTAGCCGAACAGGAGGCGCAGGCTCGCGAACTGTTGCCATTCATCGCCCGGCATCCTGCCGATGAGGGAGCCCTTGCCGTGCACCACCTCGTCGTGCGAGAGCGGCAGCACGAAGTTCTCGCTGAAGGCGTACCAGAGGCTGAAGGTGAGGCGGCTGTGGTGGTACTTGCGGTGCACCGGATCCTGCTGGAAGTACCTGAGCGTGTCGTGCATCCAGCCCATGTTCCACTTGAGGCCGAAGCCGAGGCCCCCGAGGTAGGTTGGGCGCGACACCATGGGCCAGGCGGTCGATTCCTCCGCGATCGTCTGGGTCTCCGGATGATCGCGGTAGACCGCGAGGTTGAGCTGGCGCAGGAACTCCACCGCCTCGAGATTCTCGCGCCCGCCGAAACGGTTGGGGATCCACTCGCCGGCGCGCCGCGCATAATCGAGGTAGAGCATCGAGGCCACCGCGTCCACGCGCAGGGCGTCGACGTGATACCTCTCCAGCCAGAAGAGCGCGTTGCTCGCGAGGAAGTTGCGTACCTCGGCGCGGCCGTAGTTGAAAATCGAGCTGCTCCACTCCGGGTGAAAACCCTGGCGCGGGTCGGCGTGCTCATAGAGGTGCGTGCCGTCGAAACGCGCGAGTCCGTGCTCGTCGGTAGGAAAGTGCGACGGTACCCAGTCGAGCACCACGCCGATGCCGCGCTGATGCAGGTGATCGATGAGGTACATGAAGTCCTGCGGCGAGCCGTAGCGTGCGCTCGGCGCGAAGTAACCCGTCAGCTGGTAGCCCCACGAGCCATAGAACGGGTGCTCCATCACCGGCAGGAGCTCGACGTGGGTGAAGCCGACCTCGTTGACGTAGTCGGCGAGCGCGTGCGCCAGCTCGCGGTAGTTGAGCGAGCGGTCGCCCTCCTCGGGAACGCGCCGCCAGGAGCCGAGGTGCAGCTCGTAGATCGACCAGGGAGCGCCGAGCGAGTTGGCGCGCGTGCGGGTGCGCATCCAGTCGGCATCGCCCCACTCATAGCCGAGATCCCAGACGACGGATGCGGTGCGGGGCGGAAGCTCGGAGCGGAATGCGTACGGATCGGCCTTGTCCACCGCCGTGTGTCCGTCGCTCCCGACCACGTGATACTTGTAGAGCGCCCCCGGGCCGATCCCCTCCACCGTGCCTTCCCAGATGCCGGAGGAATCGTACCGGGCAGAGAGCGGATGACGACCGCGCTGCCAGCCGTTGAAATCCCCGACCACCGAGACCGCCGCGGCATTCGGTGCCCACACGGCGAAGTGCGTGCCGCTTGCGCCATCGGCGCCGGTGGCATGTGCACCCAGGCGCTCGTAGGCGCGGAAGTAGGTCCCTTCGCGGAAGTGGTAGATGTCTTGTTCGGTCAGAAGCATCGAACCGGGAGTCTACACTCGCCGGCGCCCGGAGCTCCCGACAAACACCAGATGATCGCCCGCCTCGCGCCGTCCGCCCGCTGCGGCCGCCTCGATTGTGCGGCGCGCGCGCTCGCCCGCGGCCTGCGCCTCGCTGGCCGCGGCCAGGGCCTCGACCGGCTGTGCCAGGAGGTAGCCCTGCACGCCGAGCGGCCCGCATTGCGCGAGGAACTCGAGCTGCGCGGCGCGCTCGACGCCCTCGGCCACCACCTGAAGTCCGAGTCCGTGACAGAGCGCGACGATCGAGCGGACGATGGCGGCGGAGCGCGGATTGGTGTCGACCCCGGCGACCAGCAGGCGGTCCAGCTTGACGCGCGTGATCGGCAGCTGCTCGAGCGAAGTGAGCGAGGAGTAGCCCATGCCGAAGTCATCGAGCGCGATCGACACGCCGAGCGCGCGCAGGCGGTGGAGCGACTCGATCGTGGCGCTGCCGGTCTGCACGACGGTCTCGGTGATCTCGAGCTCGAGCGCGCTCGCCGGCAGCCCGGTCGCTTCCAGCGTGCGCGCGACCTGCTCGACGAAGTCACTCTCGAAGAACTGGGGCGGTGAGACGTTGACCGCGACCGCGGCGCGCTGCCAGCCCTGGGCGCGCCAGCCGGCCGCGGTCGAGGCCGCCGAGCGCAGCACCCAGCCGGTGAGCTCGTGGATCAGGCCGGACTTCTCGGCGACCGGAATGAATTCGCTGGCGGTCGCGATGCGCCCGTCGGGCCGCCGCCAGCGCAGCAACGCCTCGAGTCCCGTGGTCTCAAAGCTGTGGAGCGCCACGATCGGCTGGAACAGGAGCAGGAGCTCCCCGCCCTCGACCGCGCGCCGCAGCGACTGTTCGAGCCGGAAGCGCTGCGCCGCGGCGTCGTAGAGCTCCGGGCTGTAGAGCGCAAAGCGGTTGCGGCCGAGCTCCTTGGCGTGGAACAGGGCGACGTCCGCCGCGCGCAGCAGACCCTCCGCATCGGCGGCGTGATCCGGATAGAGGCTCGCGCCGACGCTGGCGCTGGTCGTGAGCAGGCGGCCGTCGACCATCAGGGGCTGCTGCAGCGTGCTGACGATGTGGTTAGCGCAAGCGGCGACCTCGTCGGTCGACTTGACGTCCTCGAGCAGCACCGTGAACTCATCGCCGCCAAGCCGCGCCAGGAGTCCGATGCCGCCGGTGGCGGTGTGCAGGCGGTCGGCGATGTGCTGCAGCACGCGGTCGCCGAAGCTATGGCCGAGGGTATCGTTGATCGACTTGAAGTTGTCGACGTCGACGAACAGCAGCGCCAGCTGCTGGCGCGTGCCGGCGCGCGACAGCGCCGCCGCGAGCCGCGCCGACAGCTGCCGGCGGTTCGGCAGCTGCGTGAGCGGGTCGTGATGCGCCAGGTGGTGGAGCGCGCGGGTACGCTCGTCGACGTGCCGCTCGAGCTCGGCCTGGTGCGCGCGCAACTCCCCCTCGGCGCGCGCGATCCGGTCGGCCATGGTGTTGAAGGATTCCGCCAGCTCGTCGATCTCGGCCGAGCCGCCGCGCGGGGCGCGGGCGCCGCGGTCGCCCCCGGCCAGGAGGCGCGTCGCGGCCGTGAGGCGCCGCACCGGCAGGCTGATGCTGAGGGTCAGGAGCACCGACACGAGGAGCAGCAGCGCGACCACCGCCACTCCCGAGAATGCCAGCGTGCGCTCGGCGACCTCGGCGGCGCTGGCCGCGTGCTGCGCCGCCAGGTAGAGGCCGCTGCGCGCCGGCTTCTGCAGCAGCTCCTGTACGCTGGCGGTGAGCGCAGCGCTCTCCTCGAGCAGCTGGTGCCACTCGCCGCGGCTCACCTCGTCATAGTTTGCGATGGCCCGGCGCAGTCGCACGGCCTCGGCGAAATCCTCGCGCACCAGCGCCAGCCAGGCGCGCCCCGGCGAGCTCTGCAGCTCCGCGGCATGCGACTCGAGCACGGCGGCGAAGTCGCGCTCGCGCCGCTCGAGCACGGCGGCGTCCACGTTGCCGCGGATGTCGTCGATGGCGGACTGGAGCTCCGCGAGCGAGCGCCTCCCGACCACCTGCGTGCCGTTGATCGCGAGCCCCGAGCCGCCGGCGGTGGCGATGCGCTGATAGACGTCCTCGAGCGCCACGCGGCGGTCCTCGACCCATTGGGCGCGCAGCGCCGCGCGGCTGGCGAAGGCGCGACCCGCGGCGATGTGCCGGGTCAGCTGGGTACGCAGCTCGAGCGCCGCCTGGGTGACGGCGGGGCGCGGCGTGCCGTCGAAGTAGCTCCCGAGCGCGTCCTCGAGCGCTCCGCCCGCGGTGGCAATGGCGGCGAAGTCGGCGCCGTTGTGGGCCTGCACGTACGCGCCGACCGCACGGTCGTAGTCGATGAGACGCACCAGCACGGCGCTCGCGCGGCTGGCGAGCGGCTCGTGCTCGTTCTGCATGCTGCGCACCGCCTCGAGCGCCTCGCGGGCGGTGCGGGTCGCGAGAATCTCGCCCGCCACCAGCACCGCGGCCACCGCCGCGAGTCCGAGCGCCAGGCGCGCGCCGACGCCGAGCCGCGGCGCACGCAGCAATCGACGGCGTGGCTTGATCGCGGCGCGCGGCGCTTCGGAACCGTCAGCTTCAGGGCTGGCTGGGCGCATGCGACATAAGGCGTTGAGGGAGGGAGGCGTCTTTGTCCTATACTAGCGTGAACGATGAAGGGCAACTGCGACGCATGACCGAACAACTCGCCGACACGTTCGATGCGGCTTTCTCCAAGGCCGTGGATCTCGGCAACCGCATTGCCGACAAGGACAAGGATGCGGATCTGTGGGACATCGCCGACGGGTTGCTGGCCGGCGCGCTCCAGTACTGGCTGTATTCGCGCCAGCCGTGCGGCGATCCACGCTGCCAGGACTGCCTGCCGATCAGCACCGCCCAGGGACGGATGGCGGAGCTCAAGCGCCTGATCGAGCAACTCGCCTCCGAGAGCGAGTACTTCCACACGCCGACGGACGCCAACGCCGGGCGCGCCTGAGCGCGGCGGCGATTATGTCCGGCGTCAGCCGGCGGCGCGCGCCTTGAGGCCCGCGCCGGTCGCTTCCTCCAACGACTGCTCGAACAGATGACAGCCCTCCTTGAGCAGGGCGTCGGAGATCGTCAGTGGTGCGAGGAAGCGGATGACATTCGAATAAACGCCGCACGAGAGAATGATGAGCCCGCGGCGGCCGGCGGCCTGGACCACGGCCTTGGTCAGCTCGGCGTCCGGCGCGTCCGCACGCATGTTCCTGACGAGTTCGACGGCCACCATGGCGCCGAGAGCGCGTACCTCGCCGACGCAGGGGAAGCGCACCTGCAGGCCCTTCAGGCGCGAGCTGAGGAAGCGCCCGATCTCCAGTGAGCGCTTGAGGAGCTGCTCCTCGCGCATCACCTCGAGCACGGCGAGCCCGGCGGCGCAGGCGAGCGGCGAGCCGGCGAATGTCCCACCGAGTCCTCCCGGTCCCGGGGCGTCCATGATCTCCGCCTTGCCAGTGACGGCCGAGAGCGGCACGCCGCCCGCGACGCTCTTGGCGATCGTGATCAGGTCCGGCTCGACGTCGGCGTGCTCGATCGCGAACATGCGCCCGGTGCGCCCGAAGCCCGACTGGATCTCATCCGCGATGAACACGATGCCGTGCGTGTCACATACGCTGCGCAGCCGCCGCAGGAGCTCGGGGGGCGCTGCGTAGAACCCACCCTCGCCGAGCACCGGCTCGATGATGATCGCGGCGACGCGCGCCGGGTCGACGTCCGCCTTGAAGAGCTGCTCGAGTGCATCGAGGGTGTGCTCGACGGTGACGCCGTGAAACGGCATCGGGAAGGGCAGGTGATAAATCTCGGGCAGCATCGGACCGAAGCCCGCCTTGTAGGGTTGCACCTTGCCGGTCAGGCTGATGCAGGCGAGCGTGCGGCCGTGGAAGCCTCCGGAGAAGCTGATGACCGCAGAGCGCTTGGTGTGGAAGCGCGCGATCTTGATGGCGTTCTCGACCGCCTCGGCGCCGGTGGTGAGGAAGATGGTCTTTTTCGGTCCGGCCCCCGGGACGAGCGCATTGAGCGCCTCGGCGAGCGCGACGTAGCTCTCGGTCGGCGTCACCTGAAAGCAGGTATGCGTCAGCTTGGCGAGCTGCGCCGCGATCGCCGCGCTCACCCTGGGATGCACGTGGCCGGTGTTGAGCACCGAGATGCCGCTCGCGAAGTCGATGTAGCGGCGACCCTCGACGTCCCAGAGCTCGGCGTTTGCGGCGCGCTCGGCGTACACCGCGAGCGAGTTGCTGACACCACGCGGCACGGCCTGCTGGCGGCGCGCGTGTAGTTCTGCGTTGGTGGTCAAGGCTCGTTGTCGCTCGG